>NZ_JAPNXR010000034.1:0-31869 GCF_030397615.1 Vibrio sp. 14N.309.X.WAT.E.F5
GAGATACGAGATACGAGATACGAGATACGAGATACGAGATACGAGAAGAGTGGCACTTGGTTACATTGAGCGCAACTCACTTCAACGTTAAATTGCATTGAGCTCAACCACAAAATACGGATGTAAAAAAACCGCTAGTTGCCTAGCGGTTTTTTTGGTTTATCGAAACAGTTAAGCCAAGGCTTAAGGCATCTCGTTAAACTCTTCACCTTCTTTTTCCACTTGTGGTGGCATTAGGTGTTCACGCGTGATACCCAACTTCATAGCTAGTGCTGATGCAACGTAGATAGAAGAGTAAGTACCAACCGTAATACCCAATAGAAGTGCAGTCGCGAAGCCGTGAATCATAGCACCACCCTGTACAAACAGAGCGATAACTACGAACAACGTTGTACCAGAAGTAATCAAGGTACGGCTCAATGTTTGTGTGATTGAGCTGTTCAATACTTCAGGCGCTTCGCCTTTACGCATCTTACGGAAGTTCTCACGAATACGGTCAAATACCACTATGGTATCGTTGAGGGAGTAACCGACCACCGTCAGCAAGGCTGCCACGATAGTAAGGTCTACCTCAATTTGCATTAGAGAGAACACACCTAGTGTGATGATAACGTCATGTGCTAGGGCTAATACAGCACCTGCAGCCAATCGCCATTCAAATCGTACTGATACGTAGATCAAGATACAGATCAGAGAAACTAAGATCGCAAGACCACCAGCTTCTGTTAGTTCATCACCCACGTTTGGACCAACGAACTCGATACGACGCATCTCAACTTGCTCACCAGTCCCATCTTTAATCGCAGATAGGATTTGGTTACCAAGCGTTTCGCCTGCAACACCGTCACGTGGACGTAGACGAACCATTACCTCACGCGCAGAACCAAAGTTCTGAACCGTAGCATCACCAAAGCCTTCAGCTTCTAGTGCACTTCGAATGTCAGGTAGGTTTGCTGGTTCCTCAAAACCCACTTCAATCAGAGTACCGCCGGTAAAATCTAGACCCCAGTTCAACGATTTCGTTGTTAGGGTGAAGATAGCCGTACCAATCATCAAGATAGAGAATACAAAGGCAACCTTTGACCAACGCATAAAGTCGATCATTTTTTCTGCTTTTAGAATCTGAAACATATTAATTCCTAGCCTTAGATCGACAGTTTCTTAACACGTTTACCGCCATACATCAGGTTCACGATACAACGTGTTCCGATAATAGCTGTAAACATTGAAGTCAAGATACCGATTGATAACGTTACCGCGAAGCCTTTAATCGCACCTGTACCGACAGCAAATAGAATGATTGCTGTTAATAGTGTGGTGATGTTGGCATCGGCGATTGTGCTAAATGCGTTTGCATAACCTTGGTGAATCGCTTGTTGTGGACTGCGTCCATCTCGAAGTTCTTCACGTATACGCTCAAAGATAAGAACGTTGGCATCGACTGCCATACCGACCGTCAATACGATACCGGCAATACCTGGTAGCGTCATTGTCGCGCCAGGAATCATCGACATCACACCAATAATCAACACCAAGTTAGCCATCAGAGCGACATTCGCAATCAAACCGAAAGTACGGTAGTAAAGCAGTGTAAATAGCATTACTGCAGCCATACCCCAAACCATCGCCATGATACCCATATCGATGTTTTGTTGACCCATAGATGGACCAATCGTACGTTCTTCTACAATCGAGATAGGAGCAATCAATGCACCAGCACGTAGTAGAAGTGCCAAGTTATGAGCTTCAGCCGTTGAGTCGATACCTGTAATACGGAAGTTACGGCCAAGTGCAGATTGAATCGTCGCTTGGTTAATCACTTCTTCGTGCTTACTTAGGATCACTCGGCCTTCAGGTGTTTTACGACCGCTGTCTTTGTACTCTGCAAATACGGTTGCCATTAGCTTACCGATATTTTGACGAGAGAACGTAGACATCTTGCTACCACCTTCGCTATCTAGCGAGATGTTAACTTGTGGGCGACCATATTCATCAACACTTGAGCTTGCATCTGTAATGCTAGAACCGCCTAAGATAACGCGCTTCTTTAGTACTACAGGGCGACCATCACGGTCTTGCTTGATTTCACTACCAGCAGGAGCACGACCAGCAGCTGCAGCGGCCAAATCGGCACTGCTGTCTACTTCACGGAATTCAAGAGTAGCGGTTGCGCCTAAAATTTCTTTAGCACGAGCCGTGTCTTGAACACCTGGCAATTCCACTACGATACGGCTAGCACCTTGACGTTGAACCAAAGGCTCAGCAACACCAAGTTCGTTAACACGGTTACGTAGAATGGTAATGTTTTGCTCTACCGCGTAGTTGCGGATTTCTTGAAGGCGAGTTTCAGTGAAGTTAGCAATCAAAGAGAAACGACCGTTAGATTCTGAATCTACGAACGTCATATCTTGGTGCTTAGATTGCAGTAGCGATTTAGCTTCAGCAAGCTGCTCTTCGTTACGCAGAATCACTTCCACGGCATCTTTACCCGATGGGCGAATAGCACGGTAACGGATTTTTTCTTCACGAAGTTCGCTACGGAACGCTTCTTCTTGTTGGCCAACGAGCTTTTCCATTGCAGCGTCCATATCCACTTCCATTAAGAAGTGAACACCACCACGCAGGTCAAGACCCAGTTTCATTGGTGCAGCACCAATGGACTCGAGCCAATCAGGAGTTGAAGCAGCTAGGTTTAAAGCAACGATAACGTCATCGCCTAGTGCTTCTGTGATGATATCACGGGCACTGATTTGCGTATCTGTATCGTTAAAGCGAACAAGAATGGAACCGTTCTCTAGAGCAACGGATTTAGTAGAAAGGCTCTTTGCTTCAAGAGCGTCGGTGACAGCATCCAGCGTAGACAGATCTACAGAGGCGCCGCGCGCCCCTGTAACTTGAACTGCCGGATCTTCACCGTATATATTTGGAAGTGCGTACAACGCAGCGATAGCGATGGCAAACATCACCATCAAATACTTCCATAACGGATAACGGTTTAGCACAGCGAGGATCCTCTAGCTGTTTATAGAGATTTCAGAGTACCTTTTGGTAGCACTGCTGTAACGAAGTCTTTCTTGATAACGACTTCGTTGTTTGCGTTCAGTTCGATAGCAACGTAGTCGCTGTCTTCTGCAATCTTAGTAATCTTACCAATCAGACCGCCGCTCGTTAGAACTTCATCGCCTTTGCCCATAGAAGACATAAGGTTCTTATGCTCTTTTACGCGCTTAGCTTGTGGACGGTAGATCATGAAGTAGAAGATCACAGCGAACATACCTAGCATGATAAGCATTTCGAAACCGCCGCCTGCTGGTGCACCTTCTGCTGCTGCGTGAGCTTGAGAAATAAACATTAAAAACATCCTCTATTATATTTTAGTAATTGTTTGTCTAATTGGGTTGCATCCCTTTATTTTCAAGCCCCATCACTCGGAAGAGAGATGGGGCTCGCAAAAAAGAAATACTAAGATTCTTTACCTAGTGGTGGTACTTCACGCCCCATTCTTGCGTAGAACTCAGCAACGAACTCTTCAAAACGGTCTTCATCAATAGATTGACGAATGTCTGACATGATTCGTTGGTAGAAACGCAGGTTGTGGATAGTGTTTAGTCTTGCACCTAGGATTTCGTTACAGCGATCCAAATGATGTAAGTAAGACTTACTGTAGTTCTTACAAGTGTAACAGTCACAATCTGAATCTAGTGGTGTTGTATCGGTTTTATGCTTCGCATTACGGATCTTGATCACACCTTCAGTCACAAACAAGTGGCCGTTACGTGCATTTCGCGTTGGCATAACACAGTCAAACATGTCGATACCACGACGAACACCTTCAACTAAGTCTTCAGGTTTGCCTACACCCATTAGGTAACGTGGCTTATCTTCAGGCAGTTGAGGACATGTGTGCTCAAGAATACGGTGCATGTCTTCTTTTGGTTCGCCTACTGCTAGGCCGCCAACAGCGTAACCATCAAAACCAATTTCTGTTAGGCCTTTAACGGATACATCACGAAGGTCTTCGTATACGCCACCTTGAACGATACCGAATAGTGAGTTCGGGTTTTCTTGCTTATCAAAGTGATTGCGTGAACGCTGAGCCCAACGAAGAGACATCTCCATTGAGTCTTTAGCTTCTTTATGCGTCGCAGGATAAGGCGTACATTCGTCAAAGATCATTACGATATCTGAACCTAGATCCTTTTGGATTTCCATCGACTTCTCAGCGTCCATGAAGATCTTGTCACCGTTTACAGGGTTACGGAAGTGGACACCCTCTTCAGTGATTTTACGCGTAGCACCTAGGCTGAATACTTGGAAACCGCCTGAATCAGTCAGGATAGGTCCTTTCCAGTTCATGAAATCGTGCAAGTCACCGTGCAGTTTCATGATTTCTTGACCAGGGCGTAACCATAGGTGGAACGTATTACCTAGTAGGATTTCAGCACCGGTGTCTTTCACTTCTTCAGGAGTCATGCCTTTAACCGTACCGTAAGTACCTACTGGCATGAATGCTGGTGTTTCAACGCTACCACGTTCAAACTGAAGTTGACCACGACGTGCGCCGCTGTTTGTTTTTTTAAGTTCGTATTTTAATTTCACGAAGCCTCCAATATGCCAGAGAAACAATCTGACTGATAATTCAGAACCTGAAGCTAAACATAAGTTCAATCTAGCGAGTTCTATGAGGAGCGGTCGCGTATTCCTTGCGAGAGATTAGACAGTGACCTGCCCGACTCCTAGCCTACTGCTAGCACCCGTAAATATTTTGTATCCAATGGTGAATCTATTAGCTCACAAAACTTTGAGCTTTAAGATCAAAGCTTTAAATTATGCTGTTTTCTTGTTGATGAACATAGCATCGCCGTAGCTGAAGAAACGATATTCGCTCTTCACTGCGTGATCGTATGCGCCCATCACATTGTCATAACCAGCAAATGCACTCACCAACATAATCAGTGTTGATTCTGGTAAGTGGAAATTGGTAATCAAGCAATCCACCAACTGGTATTCATAACCAGGGAAGATGAAGATTTCTGTGTCACCAAAGAAAGGAACTAACTCAGTGCCATTTTTCAATGCATCTTGAGCCGCACTTTCTAGTGAACGCACAGAGGTTGTACCGACAGCGATAATACGTCCGCCGCGAGCTTTTGCTGCTGCAACGGCATCAACCACTTCTTGCGGTACTTCAACGTACTCTGCGTGCATGTGGTGATCGTTAATATTATCTACTTTTACCGGCTGGAACGTGCCAGCACCAACGTGAAGTGTCACGTAAGCAAACTCAACACCTTTTTCTTTCATGCCAGCCATTAACTTGTCATCAAAATGAAGGCCAGCTGTTGGCGCAGCAACTGCACCCGGCTTTTCATTATAGACAGTCTGGTAGCGCTCTTTATCGGCGTCTTCATCTGGACGATCGATATAAGGCGGTAATGGCATGTGACCGACGTTGTTTAGAATATCTAAAACGCTTTGATCAGATGTGAAATGGATTTCAAATAACGCATCATGACGCGCCACCATTTCAGCTTCATATTCATCGTTCTCACCAAGGAACAACTTAGTGCCCGGCTTTGGTGATTTAGAACAACGAACATGCGCCAGAATGCTTTTCTCATCCAACATACGCTCAACAAGCACTTCAAGCTTACCGCCTGATGCCTTGCGACCGAATACGCGAGCAGGAATAACACGAGTGTTATTGAAAACGACAAGATCACCTGGTTCAACCAAGTCTAAAACGTCTTTAAACGAACCATCAGCTAGGTTGCCATTATTACCGTCTAATTTAAGCAGTCGGCTTGCTGTACGCTCTTCTTGAGGGTAGCGAGCAATAAGTTCATCTGGTAGGTCAAAGTGAAAATCTGAAACTTGCATGTGTCTAATCTTGTCTTAGTTGATGAGGTTTGTATCATTGTCGAATCATAAATCGCTGCCGCTAATACACCGTTACCGTAAGGAAATAGCTACCGTAAACAGATCGCAGGCGCGACTAAAAATTTCGCAGTGGGCTAGTATAGGCACACGAGCCGCAATAGCAAGGTTTACAGCAATGGATTATTGTAAAGAGGCGTAAAAGAATGCTACCGATTCACCTCTTAAAGTTCGAGAATTAGTTGTATAAAACTCCCCCAAAAATGCGTCAGCTCTCAGTTATTTTTTGGATAAAAAACTATAGTAATAGCAACAAATTAAAAAAGAAGGAGGTTCGTATGATCAAGGTTGAAGATATGATGACTCGCAACCCTCATACTCTATTGCGCTCACATTCACTGGCCGATGCAAAGCACATGATGGAAGCGCTTGATATCCGCCATATTCCGGTCGTTGATGCCGACAGAAAGCTACTTGGCGTAGTCACACAACGAGACGTTCTTGCCGCTCAAGAATCCAGCCTACAAAATATCCCACAAGCTCAATCCTTTACTCTTGCTACTCCCCTTAACGACATCATGCATAAAAGTGTTATGTCGGTTGAACCACGTGCAGGGTTAAAAGAGTCGGCTATCTATATGCAGAAACACAAAGTGGGCTGTTTACCTGTCGTAGAAAACTACGAATTAGTGGGTATTATCACTGACAGTGATTTCGTCACAATAGCGATAAATTTACTAGAACTGCAAGAAGAAGTAGAGCCGGAAGAAGTAGAAGGTTAATCAAGGTTGTTTTACCCGCTCCCACCCTAGAGCCTTTCAATCCAAGGCTCTTTACATGCCCAACTCTCACATATTCACTGTGAAACTCACTACAGCCCTCATTTCTTCTTAGAGACCAGTTCCAAAGTTTAGGCCTCTCAATAAACCGACTTCACTTATTGTTCTTATATATGAGAATGTAAGGCTCTAATTAGATTTATTGATATATCTATCGTTTGGATAGTGTGAAAATTTGTTAACAATAAAAACAAACTGCCTTTCTGGGAATGATACTTATGAGTTTAAAGAAATTGCTGTCCTTGGGTTTTGGCGTAATTCTTGCGCTAATTTTGGTTATTTCAATCGTTGCTTCATTGCGCTTTTATCAATCGAGTGATGGGTTTAATACCTATCGTTCCCTCGCATTAACAAGCGTATCCACAGGGCGAATCCAAGCCAACATATTGGAAGCTCGTTTATCTGCATTAAAATATATAAAGAACCCTGTTGCATCGCATGCTTCAGAACTGGACAAGCGCATCACTACATCAATTCAATTGATCGACGAAGTGTTAGACGCTCATCTTGACGACCTCCATAAAAATGAGTTTTTAGCGATAGAAAAGCAACTTAAGCAGTACAACCAAGGGTTTAGTCAAGTTGTTCAACTGGTCAATACTAGAAACAACTTAGTGAAAGAGAGCTTAGATCCATCAGGTTTAAAGATGCGACAAGCCGTGACTAACTTGATGACACAAGCTTCTGCTGAAGAGGGTTTAGAAGTTGCTGTTAGTTCAGGGCAACTTCAACAACACGTGTTGCTATCAAGGTTGTATGCTTCTAAATTTCTCACCAGTAACAAAACAGAAGATGCTCAGCGAGCAGAAAAAGAATTTGCATCCGCAGCATTGCTTGTAGAAACAATAGAATCTCAACTAATGTCGAACGAGCAAATTCGATACTTAGCTGATTTTAATAATGCCTTTAAAACCTACCGTGTCACTTTTTCAGAAGTTGTTAACACGATAAAGAAACGAAACAACATCGTTTCTGGAACCCTTGATATTGCAGGTAGCAATGCGGCGAAAACCATTGAGGAAATCAAACTATCCACAAAGTCAAAACAAGACTCTGTCGGACCAAACATGGTCGAACGATTTTCAAATGCTCAATTTATCTTAGGCGCACTTTCAATCATTGTTATTGCTATCGCCCTTGGTATTGCAATCTCAATTTACCGAAGTGTATGGAAAGTCGTAGGGGGTGAGCCTAGCGAAATTCAATCAATTGTCGAAGAAGTTGCTTCAGGCAATCTTTCAAAACAGATTCCAGTAACAGGTAAAGAAACGGGTATATACGCCAACATTTTAGAAATGCGTCAAGAACTACGTCGCATCATCGATGGATTCCACCAAATTTCAGACAATGTTTCAGCAGCTTCAGTTGAGTTAACAGCCGTAATGAGCCAAACCGAGGGGAACGCTCAACAAGAACTGAGTCAAATGGAACAAATAGCAACAGCCATCAATGAGCTTTCTAGCACTGCGAATGAAGTCAGCCACAACGCTGCTAGTGCTGAGAACGCAGCAACGGGTGCAACTTCCAACGTCAAAGAGGGAGGAGTTTCACTCGATGCATCTGATGATATCTCTCGCAAGGTTGAAGACTCAATCGAAGAAACGTCAAACATCGTCAATCAACTGCAAGAGTACTCGGTAGAGATCGGGACTGTTATTGAAGTGATCAACTCGATTTCCGAACAGACGAATTTGCTTGCGTTAAATGCAGCAATTGAAGCGGCACGAGCTGGTGAGCAAGGGCGTGGTTTTGCTGTCGTTGCTGATGAAGTTCGCTCTCTGGCGGCTAAAACACAACAATCAACTGTCGATATTCAAGAGATAATCTCTCGACTTCAAGCGCAAGCGAAAGATGCCAATCAATTCATGCAATCTAACCTATCGCTAGCCGTAGAGTCGCGTCATTACAGCGAACAGCTTAGAACTGCATTTGCATCAATCACTGAATCCGTTGGCCTGATTTCAGATATGAATACACAAGTAGCGACAGCATCTGAAGAGCAATCAGGAGTCACACAGGATATTTCACAAAATGTTTCTTTGACCTTTGATATCGTTCACCAGAATGTATCAGGCATTGAACAGAGCAAACAGGCAAGTGAAGAACTCTCTTCATTAGCCGTTAAGCAAAAAGACTTGCTGAGTTTTTTCAAAATCTAATGCTATAGATAACTTTCCAACGCCACAGTTTGTGGCGTTTTTCTTGTCAAATGAACAAACAAAAAGAGCGGCTAAAATGGTCGCTCTTTTTGTTTGAGGTTCTAAATTTTAAAGCAACTCAGAAACCACATCAGCTAGTTGATGGAATGTTTCGCGGCGTGATGAACTTGGTCGCCATACGAGACCGATATCTCGGTAGGCTTGCTGACCAGGGGGATCAATAACCACTAGGTTTTGATTTTCCAGTAAACCATGGTCGATGGCCATCTGAGGAATAAAGGTGGTTCCTAAACCATTGGCCACCATTTGCACCAATGTGTGTAGGCTTGTCGCAGTAAACGGGTTTATCTTCTCTTTATCCGTTAACTTACAAGCTGATACCGCGTGCTCGGTTAAGCAGTGCTCGTTTTCCAACAAAAATACAGACTCGTCTGGCAGGTCATCGTATTTAATCGGAACACGAATACCATCGGCTTGATTGCGACTGATCACCATACGGAAAGGGTCTTGCCCTACAACTTTACTCTCCATGTTGTCGATATCGACAGGCAGAGCCAGAATCAACACATCTAACTCACCATGACGTAATGCAGCCAATAAGTTAGTCGTCGTGTCTTCACGTAACAGTAAGTTCAACTGAGGAAAACGATGATTGGCTTCTTGAACCAAGTCACACAGAAGGAATGGCGCAATGGTAGGGATACATCCGACTCTTAGCTGCCCTTGCATCGCATCACCATTGCACAGATTTCCGAGCTCAACCAAGTCTTGCCCTTTCGCCAATAACTCTCGACCGTGCTTAACCACCAGCTCACCCGCCTGAGTGAAAACCAATGGGCTCTTTTTATCTTTCTTCTCATAAAGAGGACAACCAATCAGCTCTTCTAGGTTTTGAATACCTTTACTTAGTGTCGATTGACTCACGAAGCAGCGATCCGCTGCATCACTAAAGTGACGAGTTTCGTGAAGGGTAACAAGATAGTGAAGCTGCTTAAGACTTGGCCATTTATTCATGAAATTACTTTGTAATATGAGTAGGATAAGTTACGTAAAGGTCAGCAGACCTAAGGACTGAGCAAAGATTAAGCTCATCGCTTTTTTCGATTAACTTAATCTATTTAATTCGCTTTTTTCTATAGTACCGATTGTACTATAGTTTGTCCCGTAGAAACGGAGCCCAAACAAAGATGTGTTGGGCCAACTAATTTTTTAGGAGATTCCAAATGGTACTAGTAGGTCGTCAAGCCCCTGACTTTACTGCAGCAGCTGTTCTAGGTAACGGTGAGATCGTTGATAACTTCAACTTCGCAGAATTCACTAAAGGTAAGAAAGCTGTAGTTTTCTTCTACCCACTAGACTTCACTTTCGTTTGTCCTTCAGAGCTAATCGCTTTCGACAACCGTCTAGAAGATTTCCAAGCTAAAGGCGTTGAAGTAATCGGTGTTTCAATCGATTCACAATTCTCTCACAACGCATGGCGTAACACTGCTATCGCTGATGGCGGTATCGGTCAAGTTAAATACCCTCTAATTGCTGACGTTAAGCACGAGATCTGCAAAGCATACGATGTTGAGCACCCAGAAGCAGGCGTTGCTTTCCGTGGTTCTTTCCTAATCGATGCTGACGGCCTTGTACGTCACCAAGTAGTTAACGATCTTCCACTAGGTCGTAACATTGACGAAATGCTACGCATGGTAGACGCACTAAACTTCCACGAGAAGAACGGTGAAGTTTGTCCTGCACAATGGGAAGAAGGTAAATCAGGTATGGACGCATCTCCACAAGGTGTTGCAGCATTCCTATCTGAGCACGCTGACGACCTAAGCAAGTAATTACCTCTTAAGCCCGAACTCAACGCGGGTTAATGGTTGGAAGACTCTCTATAAAGAGACATAAAGCATAAGCTAATAGCGCAAAGCGCACCGCCAATCAGTTAAGAAGTAAAGTCCTATTAAAAGCCCGAAGTTAACGCTTCGGGCTTTTTTCATATCTATTCGACGGTCTTTCATTTCCCCTAAGCTCCCTCAGTATCAGTTAATTGAGGTAGTTACAAAAACAAACTTTACCCCTATTTTCCTCTGCTATCACCTATTCATATCCGTATCTAGGTTGCTATGATTTCATCAGTATCTTTTTAAACGGATAAACATGATGAACATCGAAATTGAAGTCTGTATCGATAACTTAGAATCTCTACACAACGCGCTGTCTGGCGGTGCAAATCGAATTGAGCTTTGCTCCTCACTAGCACTTGGCGGATTAACTCCGAGCTTCGGTATGATGAAGCAAGCGGCAAAAATTTCGTCCGTTCCTGTCTACGCTATGATACGACCAAGACAGGGTGACTTCATTTTCGATAATGACGATATGCTCTGTATGCTTGAAGATATTGAAGCTTGTGCGAGTGCAGGATTAAATGGGGTCGTACTTGGCGTGTTAGCGCCTAATGGAAGTATTGATATGCCAAAAATGCAGCAACTGACTGACAAAGCGCACTCATTAAAGCTTGGGATTACGTTTCACAGAGCCATTGATCAAAGCTCTGATTACCAAACAGCCTTAGAACAGGTCATCGCACTTGGATGTGAAAGGGTCCTAACATCGGGGCTTGCTGTTAATGCTGAGCAAGGCATCAATGTCTTGGCAGAGATGGTTAAACAGGCCGATAGTAGAATCGACATCATGGCTGGGGCTGGCGTCAACGCAACAAATGCGAAAATGATTCAAAGCACCACCCAAGTACCTGCACTTCACCTTTCAGGTAAATCGACAAGACCGAGCCTAATGGAAAGCAACTCAAGTGCTCAAATGGGCAGTGATGATATTGATGATTATCAGATCCCCGTGACTGATGTGCATAAGATATCCGATGTAAGAGCTGCCCTCAGCGCTTTAGGACAATAGTCGCTAACAAAAATCGAAGAGAACCACGCTGACTAATCTAACTGACTGACGTATATTAGATTTAATAACGCAGTAAACCTTTCATGGACAGATATGGCTAAAGACTTATTCAGCTCTCTTGATTTAAACCTGTTACGAACATTTCTTATTGTTTATCAAGAAAAAAACACCAGAAAGGCTGCGGAACGTTTATTCGTTTCTCAGCCAGCGGTTAGCCAAGCCCTACAAAAGCTAAGACACCACTTCAACGATGACCTTTTCGTAAAGGTTCATGGAGGCTTACAACCTACGGCATTTTCAGAGCAGCTCACTAATCAAATCAAACCGTTCATGGACGGTCTATCTATCGCGATCAATACATCGAACGCTTTTGACCCGAAAGAGATTGATTACACGTTGAAAATAGCCCTATCTCCAGTGGTACTTTCTTGTCTGTCTGGCTCACTTTTTAAAGATATAAGAGCACAAGCACCAAACGCTAAACTAAAGCTTGTTCCATGGTCAAACTCGTCTGTCTCAGATATACAAAAAGATGAGGTTTTGATGGGAGTAAGCTACCTAGGAGGAAAAACAAGTAAAGAAGTCTATACAAGGCAGCTCATTGAATTAACAGGACGTATATTTGTTAGGAAAGATCACCCTTTAAAGCAAGACACCATAACTCCATATGACATGGCAGGGTACGAAATCGCATCATTAGTAACACCTGGTTGGAATGACAATTTTAGCTTGGCGTCTCAGATTTTAACTGACCTCTCCATCGAGCACAGTATCGGTTTTCGCAGTGAGTTGGTCATGGCTCTGATCGACGTCATTCAACATACTGATATGTACATGCCCCATTCCAACCTTTTCCCAGTAGAAAACTATCCGACATTACGCGGGATAGATGTCTCGGTCGACGGAAAAACACTGAAAACCCCGGTCTATAGTTATATACACATTAAAAATCGAAACTCACCTTTAACAAATTGGCTTTCAAAACTCATAGAGCAAGTTTTATCAGAACAAGTACAAAAGTAAGTTCGATTAAAAGTTATATATTGTATTTTACTCTTCTGGGCGCCAGCTCAGTGCGCTAGCAATAGTACCGATAACTAATGTGTCTTTTTCAGCGTCATTAAGTTCAGGTAACATCTGTAGCGTTATCATTCCATTTGTCTGTGCAGCCGCTACTTCTTGCGAAGCGTGTTTAAAGCTATACCCTAGTGGTTTTTCCACCGACATTAAAAGGTCCTTACTTGAATGGACAGTTTCTACGTCATATTTATTCGCCCCAACTCGGATGTAGCCAGCTTCTTTCTTTTCTAAGCCAACACTGGTCATCCCAGATTGAGGCTCTAAAACGAACTCTCCTATATTCTCATTGCTTTGAGATACAGAACAGCGGTAAGGTTTATTGCCACCAAAATCAACACCCATGTAGTTAACTGAAGTGCCACCGCCAGAACAGACTAAGTTCCACACTTGGCCATTATCGACCCTAGTGATTTCAGCCGCTAGCTCACCCTCTTTGAATGAAACAGTCTCAAACCATGTTGAACCTGATGAGTTTCGGCTGTATTTACCTTGGTACATACCTGCAATATCAAACGTCCCTTCTTGTCCTAACCCCCAAAAATCACCATCGGTTTTAACCATGAGTTCTGGCTGCTGATTAACCGCATCTGATTTGTCCATGATGGCAACGCTGCCGCACGCTGTTAACGTGAAAAGAGGGGTCACAACTAAAAGAAACTTGTTCATATTGATATCTACCTGAAAAATAAATGTGAAGGATAAATTCAGCAAGAGAATAAATTAAAGATTGATAAGAATATAGTAAACACTAATGAGCCACATCGTCATTATCGTCATTATCGTCATTACATCGGCACAAATACACTAAATAACATAAGGTTAAGTAGATGCTTATCTACCAAACTCGTTTGTAAGGCTACGTAAGACAAAGCACTCGCTAAGTAACGATAACAACCACTGATAAGTACACGTTATTACAGAGATAACCAATGCGAATTAGCCTGCTCTTTCAAAGCCCATATAATGATCACCGTTAACCAGTGATCTCACTGGATTCACGCATGGATCGACCTAATGCTAAGGAGAGCGCAAAATTACTTCGGTGGTACCATGAAATTTAAAACACTTCTTTTAGCTTCAGCTTTATTCTCAACCTCTGCACTTTCAAGTGGTCTTCACTTATCTCCTGAACTAAAGATTGGTTCTTATCATGGCTTTGGAATGCAAGCAGGTATTACGGACGTGGCGAATCTAGGCGCAGTTTACCTGAGCTATTCTCACCTCTGGTATGACAGCGATCGATACGATGAAACTGTCGATGCGTACCGCGTTGGTATTCAAAATATGTTTGGAAGAAACCAGAACCACGGCTTTCAGGCGGAGATTGGTGTAGCGAGTTATGACGGAACAAAAACGCGCAATGGCGAAGTTGAAGAGAAGACAGCACATGGATTAAGTCTTGGTGGAGCCTACGTTTACCAAGCAACGCCAGTGCTTGGGCTACGAGCTGGTGTTGATATGAATATTTTTGATCACAATAAGACCTTTGTGCCTTACGACACAACAATCAACCTTAACCTCGGTGCAATAATTCGCTTCTAAAGTTAATACCTACTTCAGTGCGTCATCTAAGCTTTGATCACCAAGGTGGCGTACATCTTTGCCCTTCACAAAGTAAATAATGTATTCACAGATATTTTGGCAACGATCGCCCACTCGCTCAATCGCGCGAGCTGACCACATCACTTGCAAGATGTTGGGGATGTTCTTAGGATCTTCCATCATGTACGTCATCAACTGACGAATCACAGCTTCATATTCCGCATCCAGCTTATCATCAAGTTTATGTACTTCTGCCGCCGCATCGACATCCATACGAGCAAACGCATCTAATACTTGATGCAGCATAGTAATTGCCTGACGACACAATGGCTCTAACGAGACGTGAAACTTTTGCTCTTTCGTTGAAGGGATCTCAATCGCACCCTGTGCGATTTTAGAGGCCACATCGCCAATACGTTCTAAATCAGTAATGGTTTTGATGATCGCCATAATCAAACGCAGATCTTTGGCAGTCGGCTGACGCTTCGCGATAATACGAGTACATGCTTCATCGATTGAAACTTCCATCGCATTCACTTTATGGTCGTCACGAATTACTTTTTTGGCCAGTTCCACGTCATCTTTATGAAGCGCTTGCATCGCAAATGATAACTGCTGCTCTACCAATCCACCCATAGTTAATACGTGTGTACGGATAGATTCTAATTCGACATTAAACTGTCCTGAAATGTGGCGACCAAAATGCATGTCAGCTCCTTAAAAGAAATGAATAAAGTCATTTATTTCAGAGTGACTTAGCTCTAGATGGCGCGAACTTAAACGTTAGCCGTACCTACCTGTAATGTAGTCTTCCGTTTGATTTTTCAATGGTGAAGTAAATATAGAATCAGTATCTGAGTACTCGATCAACTTACCCATATGGATGAAGGCAGTATGGTCACTCACTCGTGCCGCTTGTTGCATGTTATGAGTAACAATCACAACTGTGTATTGAGTCTTAAGTTCGTTGATCAACTCTTCAATCGTCAATGTCGAAATCGGATCGAGTGCCGATGTTGGCTCATCCAATAACAACACTTCAGGTTCGATGGCAACCGCTCGAGCGATAACCAAACGCTGCTGTTGACCACCCGATAAACCAAAAGCGTTCTCATGCAAACGGTCTTTCACTTCATCCCATAACGCCGCAGCGCGCAGAGAGCGTTCAACTGCATCATCAAGATCTCGGCTGTTGCTCACACCTTGCAGCCTCAATCCATAAACCACATTCTCATAGATAGATTTAGGGAAAGGGTTCGGGCGTTGAAACACCATGCCAACACGACGTCGTAAAGTCGCGACATCCACCTTAGGGTGATAGACGTTCTTGCCATGAAGCTTCACTTTTCCTGAAACCTTACAACCTTCAACAAGATCGTTCATGCGATTAATGCAGCGCAAAAGAGTCGACTTACCGCACCCTGATGGACCGATAAAAGCGGTCACCTGACCTTTGGGGATCTGCATCGAGATATCATCGAGTGCTTGGCTCTCTTTATAATAAAGATTCAGCCCTTCAATCGAGATAGCAATTTGCTCATCCTTCAGGTTGTGAACATCAAGTGGTGCTTGGTAACCCAAGGTTTCATTAATCGAGAACATTTAATCTTGTCCTAAGGTTCGGTATTTTTCACGCAAGTTATTACGGATATTGATGGCTGTTAAATTCAGTCCAACGATAACCGTAACCAATAAAAATGAAGTCGCATACACTAAAGGGCGCGCCGCTTCGATATTAGATGTTTGAAAACCAACATCGTAGATATGGAAGCCTAAATGCATGAACTTTCTCTCTAAGTGTAGATATGGGAACTGACCATCTACAGGCAAGCTTGATGCTAGCTTCACAACACCCACCAGCATTAATGGAGCCACTTCCCCCGCAGCTCTCGCGATTGCCAATATCAACCCCGTGATAATCGCAGGGCTTGCCATTGGTAAAACAATGCGCCAAAGCGTCTCAAATTGAGTAGCGCCAAGCGCCAATGAACCATGTCTCACCGAGCTAGGGATACGCGTTAAGCCCTCTTCCGTTGTTACAATAACAACGGGCAATGTTAATACCGCTAAAGTCAATGCGGACCATAACAGGCCTGGAGTACCAAATGTCGGAGCTGGCAATCGCTCTGCATAAAACAAAGAATCGATAGAACCACCGATGGTATACACAAAGAAACCTAAGCCGAATACGCCATACACAATCGACGGTACACCCGCTAAGTTAATTACAGCAATACGGATCAAACGTGTCAGTGCGTTGTTTTTTGCATATTCATGGAGATAAATAGCAGCAACAACCCCAAGTGGCATCACTACGATCGACATGAGAATAACCAGCAACACAGTACCGAAGATCGCAGGGAACACACCACCTTCAGAGTTTGAGTCTCGTGGGTTTTCAGATAAAAACTTCCAAACTTGCTTGCCCCAGTGCCCAACTTTTTCTGGATAGGACATCTTGTTGGGGTACCAATAATCAAGAATATGACTGAGCGGTATTTCAACTCGTTCACCAGTCATATCTTCCACCAGCAAGCTTTCCACGTTCAACTGCGTTCTGAGGTGCTCTAGTTTTACTTCCGCTTCATCAAGTTGGCTGTTTAATTTCAGCTTAGTTTGAGTATAAGTTTTAAGGTACTCATCACTCACTGACTCATTGAGTTCAAGCTTACGCTTTTCTAAACGCAAGTTTTCCAACTGCCAACTGATATTGCGTATTTCTTGGTTCACAACACGTGACGTTTCTTCTCTTAGCGTGTCTGCAAACGCCAAACCATCCTCAAGTTTCTGGTCGATATTGGTTTGATAAGAACCCGAAGCCGTTTTAAACCCTACCGGTTTGCCAAAGAAATACCCCCCACGACTTCGCTCGATCACCGCCCATTCAGACGGCGTTGTTGGCTCACGTAAGTTAACATCCAAAATTGAAACAAAATCGGCTGGGTAAAGCTCTCTGTTCGCTACTTTGATACTTAAACGTTGGATTAGCCCAGTAGACAAATTTTGAGGCGACAGTAAGTCATGAGCTTGTGGCACTTGCTCTATCGGGATGTATTTACGTTCATATAATTGACCAATCAATACGTCTTGCTTTGATACCGTTTCGTCAAGATCGACCACTAACGACAGGTCTTTGGAGTCGACTTGCCATTGATACAAAGGAGCTGGCCAAAAATACGTTAAACCCTTCCAGCCAATCAACAGCATTAAGCCAAGAACAGAGAGCATACTGATGCTCACCGCACCGCCCGTAAGCCAAACCCACGGAGAGCCTGATTTAATCCAAGACAATAATGACTTCAGTTTATTCATCATGAACGACCTTGCTCTGACGTGCTGAACCCAAGAAAGAGCCAAGTTCGTAAGATACGCTAATCAAACAGCTAACAGCCATTGATAGAGATTGAGGTGAACCTTTAAAACTACAGCGCACGATATTTATCTCTCAGTCTTTGTCTAACCCACTCAGCCACTGAGTTCACCGCGAATGTAAAGATAAACAGCAAGAGTGCAGCCAAGAACAGCAAGCGGAAATGAGATCCGCCCACCTCAGATTCTGGTAATTCAACAGCAATCGTTGCCGATAACGTCCTCATCCCTTCCAAAATATTCCAGTCAAGAATTGGGGTGTTACCTGTCGCCATCAAAACGATCATGGTTTCGCCAACCGCTCTCCCTAGTCCCATCATAACTGCTGAAAAAATACCTGGGCTAGCCGTTAATAGCACCACATAGATAAGTGTCTGCCACGCCGTCGCTCCCAAAGCCAGTGAGCCATCGGATAAATGTTTTGGCACAGAGAAAATAGCGTCTTCTGCAATCGTGAAAATGGTAGGGATGACAGCGAAGCCCATAGCGAAGCCAACCACCAGCGCATTACGTTGGTCAAAGTCGATGCCATAGCTAGCTAAGAAAGTGCGAATATCACCATCAAACAACAAGGCTTCAATGCTGTTTCCACCAGCAAATACAGCGACCACGGTAATCATCAATACCGGAATCAATATCAAGGCGTGCCAACCATTAGCGAAGCGGCTCGTCACCATCTTCGGTAAACAGAACCAAACAAGTCCAGTCAGCAGTGTACTCAGTGGTAATAACACCATTAATGAGAAGACGGCCGTTAGATGCGTTTCGACAATTGGAGCAAACCAAAGCCCAGCCAAGAACCCTATGATAACGGTCGGAAGAGCTTCCATCAGTTCGATCGACGGCTTCACAACTCTTCTCATTCTTGGAGACATAAAGTATGCGGTGTAAATGGCTCCGAGCACAGCAACCGGCA
Organism: Vibrio sp. 14N.309.X.WAT.E.F5; assembly: GCF_030397615.1. NCBI lineage: Bacteria > Pseudomonadati > Pseudomonadota > Gammaproteobacteria > Vibrionales > Vibrionaceae > Vibrio > Vibrio sp. 14N.309.X.WAT.E.F5. The sequence continues at coordinate 18,687 of NZ_JAPNXR010000034.1, forward strand.
CGGCAAACATCATCGCAAACAGAGCGGCCTTGATGGTACCAAACGTGATAGGTACTAAACTGAATTTCTCTTCAAAGTCATCGTTCGCCGACGTTGATTGCCAAACGTATTGTGGCTCTGGGTAGCTTTCGTACCAGACTTTTTGCCAAAGCGATGAGAATGATATTTGCGGATATTCGTTATCGACTTTAGCAACACTGATGGTGCCATCAATTAGCGTCGCCAAATGCAGTTCATTGGCAGACATAGCCGCTAATTGTGGTGACTTATCAAATGCGCGCTCGAACAGCGACAGCTTTTCACTGGTCGTATAGTGGCTTTGTAATGTGCCATTCTTATAGAAACTATAAAAACCCTTCCTATAAGTATCGGGCAGGATAAATTGCACTTGTTCAGCAAGTTGGAAGTCTCGAATATGGGTCAGGCTACGCTTTTCATCTTTGAGTACATCGAACCACTGAGAAACCTGTCCGTCCTCATGCGTAACCAACAGCGAGTAGGCCCCAGACAGTAAATCGATACTTTTCACCGAGTGCTTCGCATCATTCAAACTAAGATCAATCACTTCACGAACATTGAAGCCGCTATCGGATAACTTCAATACCACTAAATCCGATTGTGCTCGGAGATATAAGGTTTGACCATCAGGTGTGACTAACAACTGTTGCTGTAAACCCAACTTATCCGACAACCATTGTCTCTTCTGAAAAACATACTGACCAGTAAGATCACTCTGGTACCACTTAACCAAAACTCGTTGATCGCTTAGCTGAGCGGCAACCGTGATACCACGTCCATTCTTAGAGAACGCGAATTTTTCGATTGTTGCTCCGTTTGATGATTCATCATTTAAAAACGGTTCAGGGAGATCGATTTGCTCAATTTTAGGTTCGGCTTCACTGCCCTTTTGCAGCACGGGCGCACTATACTCAGGGTAGAAAAAGGTAAGGTTGCTTGCGCTATCGGCAAAGGCAAACCAGTTTTCAGATGGGGTATTTCGAGAAAAAGCGATGGGGTTAGCTAAAACATTACGCTCAAAGTAAGAATGTGTATTTTGAGACTCTAAATCCCAAAACTGAACCAAACCGGATTTTTCGATAGTAAACGCATGCTGACCGTATTCATCTACGGATAAGGCGATAGGCTTTTCTACAGCAACTGTCTTTACGGCTTGGTCAGTCTCTAAACCAGTATCAGAAAATACCGGTAAAATGACCATCGCTAAGTAAACAAAGATCAGCACCAGAGCCGCTAGAACACTGACTGCACCACATGTCACCGAAAAACGGACGAGACGATCTTTCAACCATCTTTTTTTGTCGCGCTCTTTCAATGAAAATTGGGCTGAAGCCATCTGTTTATCTACCTTTTTTTAGCTACTGACATAATATGTACGTTAGATGACAATTATATTACAAGTTACGTTAAACAACTGAAACTAATAACAAGTTTGTTGACCATATTTCTTAAAGTAAGATCATAGATTTTGTGAATTTTGTCATTCTAAATTAAAGTAATCAGCTCTATAGCCAGCACTCAAGGATTATCATCTCGATGGAAAAAGACTATGTCACAAAAGAACTTAGCTGGTTATCCTTCAACGAAAGAGTACTCCAAGAAGCGGCCGACAAGTCAGTTCCCTTAATCGAAAGAGTTCGTTTTTTAGGTATTTACTCGAAAAACCTCGATGAGTTTTACAAAGTCCGATTTGCTGATGTGAAACGAAAGATCTTACTTCAAGATCCTCAATTACCTGCCAACTCGCAGAAAACCCTGCTAACTCAAATGCAGAGCAAAGCAAGTAAGCTCGATGTTCAATTCCATGAACTGTATAGCGACTTACTATTGGAACTGGCACGCAATCGTATTTTTCTGGTCAACGAACAGCAAATTAGCGAAGAACAGAGTGAGTGGATCAAAAAGTACTTTAAGAAAAAAGTGCTGCCACATTTAACTCCGTTTCTCTTGAACGAAGATAGCCAGTTACTCAATATTATCAAAGATGAACAAAGTTACTTGGCGATCGACATTGAGCAAGAGACATCTTCTCAATACGTCTTACTCGAAATCCCATCTGAAGCTCTCCCTCGATTTGTTAAGTTACCAGACACTTCGGGTTCACAGCGTACGACTTTGATCTTATTAGATAATATAGTTCGATGTTGTTTAGATGACTTGCTTAAAGGATTCTTTGAGTACCACTCATTACGTTGCTTTGCTATAAAAATGACTCGTGATGCCGATTATGACCTTCAAGAGAGCAATGAAAATAGTCTACTAGAATCTATGTCGTTGGGTTTAGAACAGCGCTTGACGGCACTACCGATACGCCTTATCTATGAGTCAGAAATGCCTGCTGAAATGCTCAACTTCTTACAAGTCAGACTTAAGCTGTCTGACTATGACAGTGTCATTGCGGGTGGTCGCTATCATAACTTCAAACATTTCTCTGAGTTCCCAAGCCTTAATCGACGTGATTTAGTTAATCGTCCACTACCCGCGATTAAGTGCGCGCATTTCAGTCACTACCCAAACTATTTCGAAGCGATCAAAGCTCGTGACATCTTGTTGCATTACCCTTATCACACCTTTAATCACATTACTGAACTCGTGAGGCAGGCTTCCTTTGACCCGAAGGTAACCTCCATAAAAATAAACGTTTACCGTGTTGCAGAAGGCTCAAAGCTCCTTAGCTCGATCATCGATGCGGCACACAATGGTAAGAAAGTAACTGTCGTCGTTGAGCTGCAAGCCCGCTTTGATGAGCAAACCAATATTCAGTGGACAAAGAAACTTCAAGAATCCGGTATCAAAGTCATCCATGGCATCCCAAGTTTGAAAATTCACTCTAAGCTGCTGCTCATTAAACGGAAAGAAGGCAAGCATACGACGCATTACGCTCATATTGGCACCGGTAACTTTCATGAAGTAACAGCGCGCGTGTATACCGATTTTTCTCTGCTCACTGCGAATGAAGATTTGACCCAAGAGGTGAGGCAAGTCTTTAAGTATATTGAAAACCCTTATCAAAAATCACAGTTCAAACAACTGATTGTGTCACCAAAGAATACAAGAAAACGTCTGTATCAATTGATAGATAATGAAATACAAAACGCGATAGAGAACAAGCCTGCAAGTATCACTCTAAAACTCAACAATTTGGTCGACCGAGAGATCATTGAGAAGCTCTATCAGGCCAGCCAAGCCAATGTAAAAGTGAGAATGGTCATTCGTGGTATGTGCTCTCTCGTACCAGGAGTCCCCAACATCAGTGAGCAGATTGAGATTGTTAGTGTGGTCGATCGCTTTCTCGAGCACCCAAGAGTGATGATCTTTGGTAACGCTGGAAATCCAAAAGTCTATATCTCCTCTGCAGACTGGATGACACGAAACTTCGATCATCGGATCGAAGTTGCAGCCCCAATTTTAGATCCAAAGATCAAGCAAACCATTATCGATATAACCGAGTTTCATTTCGATGACAGCAACAAAGCTCGAGTGCTAGAACAATCGATGAGCAACCCTTACATACAACCACCAGCAAACCCACTTGATTACCCGACGTCGCAACTCTCCACTTACCACTATATTAAACGTATGGAGAAACTTGCTCGCAAGAAGTACAAACAAGAGAAGAAATCATGCCGCTAATTGATAATAAACATTCTCGATGTATTGCCGCTATCGACTTGGGTTCGAACAGCTTCCATATGGTGGTTGCCCGAGTATTCGATCAACACCTGCAATTAGTCAGCAGACACAAACATAAAGTTAGATTAGGCGATGGATTAGATGAACATAACTTCCTATCCGAAAGCGCTATCGAGCGAGGGTTAGAGTGCCTTAAAGTGTTCGCAGAGCGACTAGCGGATTTTGAACTTGATGATGTCAGAGTCGTCGCGACTCATACCCTAAGAAAGGCCAAAAACGCTAAAGATTTCTTAGAGCAAACCAAACCACTGTTTCCTTTTCCAATAGAGATCATTTCCGGTCAAGAAGAAGCTCGAATAATCTATAACGGTGTAGAACACACTCAAACTGCTTCTGAATCTAAATTGGTTATTGATATCGGTGGAGGGAGTACGGAACTCGTCTCTGGGCTAGGCTTTACCCCCCAAATGATGCGCAGTTTACCTATGGGATGCGTCAGCTTTACTCAACGTTTCTTTTCTAACGGAGAGCTAACCTCACAACACTTCTCAGATGCTTATACCGCAGCTACTCGTCTATTGATGCCATTGATTGAAGAATACACAAAGGCCCCTTGGGAAATCGCCTTTGGCTCATCAGGGACGGCTAAATCAATAAAAGAGGTACTCATTGGCTTAGGGTTTACCGATGGTCTCATTACGCCGCAACGTCTGTCCTATTTGAAAAATCACTTATGTGAGTTTTCATCATCCAAAACCTTAGACCTTTCAGGTTTAAGTGATGAGAGAAAGCCAGTGTTTGCTGCTGGCGTCACCATTCTTTCAGCAGCTATGGATACGCTAGACATAAAGGAGTTACATTTTTCTGATGGCGCCCTGAGAGAAGGCGTTCTTTATGATATGGAGGATAGATTTAAAGATATTGATGTTCGAACAAGAACCGCAGAAACGCTCGTATCTCGATACCATGTTGACGTAGCTCATGGCCAGAAAGTCAAAGAACTCGCCCTTGCATTACTGAAACAAGTGCAGCCTCAAGTAACGACTATGGTCACTAATGAGCTGTATGATCTAGTTGGTTGGGCTGCACTACTTCATGAGGTAGGACAAAGCATCGCATTCCAAGGCTATCACCGCCATTCGGCTTATCTGCTTAAGCACACGACAATGCCCGGTTTCAATACTGAGCAACAACGTCTTATCTCAACATTGGTTCGCCACCAAAGAAAAGCGATTAAGCGACAAGACTTACCGGAACTTTCTCTGTTTACTCCACAACAAACAACGCTACTAATTCGCATATTAAGACTCGCTATCTTACTTAACCGTCAGCGAAATCAAGCACTGGCCCCGAACGTGACTCTAACGATTGAACAACAGGATAACTGGGAATTGAAAGGATCTAACAGCGATTGGTTGGCCCAAAACCAACTGCTTGAATATGAACTCAAAGAAGAACAACAACGTTGGCAAAATGCTGGATGGTCGTTAAAGGTAGAATAACGAACAGTCAAAACAAAAACAGCCTGCGACTTAGCAAGCTGTTTCTACATATTTTGTATCTGGATCATAGCCCGACTTTTGCCAGTTCTTGCTCTGCGAACTCAGGCGGTATCGCTAAATAGCCATCTTTCTCTACCAGTTCTTGTCCTTGCTTCGAGAATACAAAAGTGAGGAACTCTCTCTCTACAGGAGAAAGCGGTTTATCTGGGTGTTTATTCACATACACATAGAGAAAGCGCGATAGAGGGTAATCTCCGCTTAAAATATTCGCTCGAGTAGGCTCTACGTAATCAGAACCATGCTCGGCAATAGGAATTAACTTTACACCAGCCACTCGATAACCAATACCTGAGTACCCTATCCCGCTGATTGATGAAGCGACCGACTGTACAACCGACGCAGATCCTGGTTGTTCATTGACTCGGTTCTTGAAGTCGCCACTACATAATGCGTTTTGTTTGAAGTAGCCATAGGTTCCCGAAACGGAATTACGACCGAACAGTTGGAATCTATGTTTTGCCCACGGCTGGCTGATACCTAAATCTTGCCAATTGTTTAGCGGCTTAGTCGCGCCACAGCGCAATGTCTCTGAAAATATGCTGTCAATTTCGCGAAAATTAAGCCCCTCGATAGGGTTATCACGATGCACAAAAAGACCAATCGCATCGATAGCAACTCGAAGCGCTGTCGGCTTATAGCCATGCTCCCTTTCGAACGCTTCCACTTCTCGTAGGCGCATCGGGCGACTCATAGGCCCAAGGTGAGCAGTACCTTCGGTTAATGCAGGAGGTGCAGTGGACGATCCAGAAGCCTGAACTTGAGCATTCACGTTCGGGTAGTAAGACTTAAACTCTTCAACCCATAACGTAGTCATTCCCGCTAAAGTATCCGAACCGACAGACAACAAGCTGCCAGAAATACCCGGTACCTTAGAATAATCAGGAAGAGAATCTACACCTTGATCGGCATGAGCAGGGGTAACCAAAGCTAATGCTAATAATGAACTGATGGGGAAACGCATCCTGCGTATTAAAGAACTCATGACACTGTCAATCGGCTAGGCAGCGTGAAATGGAATCGGCTACCAACACCCACTTCACTTTGAATTTCTAAATGTGAATCATGGTGACTAAGCGCATGTTTCACAATAGCTAACCCTAGGCCACTGCCCCCAGTATCGCGTGAGCGTGCTTTATCAACACGATAGAAACGCTCGGTAAGTCGATGCAAGTGTTGTGGTTCGATACCGTCTCCAGTGTCTGACACATCCAAACACGCGCCTTGACTGGTTTGATACCAACGAACCTTTACGGTCGCACCAGGTGGCGTGTATTTCACTGCATTGTAAACCAGATTCGATATCGCACTTCTTAACTGATCTTCATCAGCTAATACGCGTAAGCTCTTATCAATATCAAATTCCAGCTTGTGTTCTCGCTCTCCACTGAGACTAGCGGCTTCTTTTTCAAGAACTTCCAACATCGCCGGAACGTTAACCACTTCATCCAATTCATGCATTGGCGCCGCTTCTATCTTAGAAAGAGTAAGAAGCTGATTGACCAAACTGTTCATGCGATTCAATTGCTCAGTCATCACACCATGAGCCTTAGGCCACATAGGCCCAACGACCATGTCTGGATCTTCCGTCATTTCAAGATAGCCCTGAAGTACGGTCATTGGAGTGCGTAGCTCGTGAGAAACGTTAGCGAAAAAGTTACGACGCATGCCTTCTAGTTGTTTTAGCTGAGTAACATCACGTACTACCATGAGGTGTTCGCCCTCGGTATACGGTACGATACGAAGCTCAAGCATGCGCTCCACGTTAAGTGGCGAAGGCATCTCTAACGGTTCTGAAAAGTCTTGTTTATTAAGGTACTTGATGAAGTCCGGCGTGCGGATCAAGTTAGAGATCGGTTGACCTGAATCGTCTGGCCAGCGAAAACCCAGTAAATACTGAGCAAGCTTGTTACACCAAACAATATTGCCTTCACCGCGAAACACCACAACGGCATCGGGAAGGGATTCAGCACCGTTTCTGAAACGGCGGATAAGGTTGGTCAATTCTTTGCGCTTACGACGCTGTCTCTGCTGCATACGATAGATACCGTTAAACAGAGACTCCCAGTTTCCAGAACCTGAAGGGGGTGTTAACCGCTTTTCATCCCACAACCAAGCAGACAAACGCATTTGATAGTGTAGATGCCATGCTAACTGTAATACTGTTGCAGCCAGCAATAACCAAGGTAAATAACCGAATATCCATCCGACTATAATCCAAGGTGCGTAAAAAAAAGCCAGCTCCCAAGCTAGCTTCTTCCAGGTTAACTTCTCAACCATTCAGGACTCCATAAACTGGGCAGTGAAGCCACATTAAGTCTTTGTAGAAAAACGGTAGCCTGCGCCGCGAACCGTTTGAATTAATTTGTCATGACCAGCAGATTCAAGTGCTTTGCGTAAACGTCGAATATGAACATCAACCGTACGATCTTCAACGTAAACGTTGGTACCCCAAACGTTATTGAGCAGTTGCTCTCGGCTGTATACTCGCTCTTGGTGAGTCATAAAGAAATGCAGCATTTTGAACTCGGTTGGTCCCATATCAACTGGGCCTTCGCTTGCTGTCACACGGTGAGATACAGGGTCTAATTTAAGCCCTTGAACATCTATCACATCTTCCAATGCCGTTGGTGTTACACGGCGAATAACCGCTTTCAGACGAGCGACCAACTCTTTTGGCGAAAATGGTTTGGTAATGTAGTCGTCAGCACCAACTTCTAAACCGCGAACCTTATCTTCTTCTTCACCACGAGCCGTCAGCATCACCACTGGGATGTTGCGAGTTAACTCTTCACGCTTCATGTGCTTGATAAAGTTTATCCCGCTACCACCAGGTAGCATCCAATCTAGTAATACTAGATCTGGGAAAGGTTCACATAGCTTGTTTACCGCTGTATCGTAATCTTCAGCCTCTACTGCTTGGTAGCCTTTTTGCTCAAGTACAAAACACAACATCTCACGAATAGGTGCTTCATCTTCAACGACCAGAATCCTTCTCGACATAATTGAATAGCCTTAGTATTTAATCAACGCATTGCATTATCTGGTTTAATTATGACACTTTTGTGACCTTTGAAAACAAATTTTCATATAACTGTCTCAAACATTTCACTTTTAATTTTTATTGCAGGTATAAGACAAATGGATCGAAATCTCCTATGATGAGCGTCTTCAGATAAAGGTATGAGAAATATTTATGTGGTTTAAGAATTGCCTCGTCTATCGCTTTAATCGTGATATAGACTTCAACGCAGATCAGCTAGAGAAACAACTTGAAGAGTTCCGTTTTACCCCTTGTGGTAGCCAAGACAAGCAGAAGTTTGGTTGGGTAAACGCTATGGGTAGACACGGCGATATGATGACGCACGTATCAGAAAACCGCATTCTCATCTGTGCAAAGAAAGAAGAGAAAATGCTTCCAGCTTCTGTGATCAAAGATTCATTGAATGCAAAAGTAGAAACGCTTGAAGCGGAGTCTGGTACTCCTCTGAAAAAGAAAGAGAAAGACAGCCTAAAAGAAGACATCATCATAGATCTTCTTCCTCGTGCTTTCAGCCGCAGTAACTTCACTTACGCACTGATCATGCCGAAAGAAGGCTTTATTGTTGTTGATGCTAGCAGCTACAAAAAAGCAGAAGACGTACTAGCATTACTACGTAAAACAATGGGTAGCTTGCCAGTAGTGCCAGCTATTCCAGAGCAAGCGATTGAAACAACGTTAACGGAATGGGTTAAGTCAGGTGATACGCCTAAAGGCATCACTATGCTTGATGAAGCTGAGCTTAAATCAATCCAAGAAGACGGCGGTATTGTGCGAGTTAAGAAACAAGAACTAGAAGCTGATGAGATTAAAAACCACATCGAAGCCAATAAAGTTGTGACTAAACTTCTGATCAACTGGCAAGATCGCATTGAGTTCATTCTTGCTGAAGATGGCAGCATCAAGCGCCTAAAATTCAGTGATGAACTAAAAGATGAGAACGACGATATTCCTCGTGAAGATCAAGCTGCACGTTTTGATGCAGACTTCTCACTACTTTGTGGTGAATTCAGTGTTTTCCTACCAAACCTATTTGAATCATTAGGCGGGTTAACTCAACCTAACGCTTAATTGTTTCGATTTGAAGCTCAGGTGTCGACGATATCTGAGCTTATTTTCTTTCCCACTCCCGCTTATCAATACCTATCAACTCGCTTCTTAATACCATTGTTATCTTTAGGGCTATCAACCAAACTCATTTTAGCGTAAAATTTGCGCCCCTTTGATATCACTTGGTGGTATCAACCTGACTTGAGATCAGATTAGAGAACGAAGCAATGACTACACAGAAACCATTTGTACCTGAACTATTATCACCGGCAGGAAGCCTTAAAAACATGCGTTACGCATTTGCCTATGGCGCAGATGCAGTATACGCAGGCCAGCCACGTTACAGCCTTCGTGTTCGTAACAACGAGTTCAATCACGAAAACCTACAAATCGGTATCGATGAAGCTCATGCTCAAGGCAAAAAGTTATATGTTGTATGTAACATTCAGCCACACAACTCTAAATTAAAAACATTCATTCGCGACCTTAAACCAGTTGTTGAGATGGGCCCAGACGCACTTATCATGTCAGACCCAGGTCTTATCATGATGGTACGTGAATCATTCCCTGAAATGCCGATCCACCTTTCAGTTCAAGCAAACGCAGTAAACTGGGCGACCGTTAAGTTCTGGTCAACTCAAGGCGTTGAGCGTGTGATCCTATCTCGTGAGCTATCTCTTGAAGAGATCGAAGAGATTCGCGAACACTGCCCAGAAACAGAGCTAGAAATCTTTGTTCACGGTGCTCTATGCATGGCTTACTCTGGTCGTTGCCTACTTTCTGGCTATATGAACAAACGCGATCCAAACCAAGGCACTTGCACTAACGCTTGTCGTTGGGAATACAAGACAGAAGCTGCGAAAGAAGACGAAAATGGTCAGATCGTTGAAGCTAACCCTACAGGCGTTGCTATTCAAGAAGTAGAAACTCAAGGTATTGAAGTTCAAGACGAGCGCCCTGACAACACACTAGGCCTTGGTAAACCAACTGATGAAGTCGTTTTACTTTCTGAATCACACAAACCTGAAGAGAAAATGGCGGCGTTTGAAGATGAGCATGGTACTTACATCATGAACTCGAAAGACCTTCGCGCAATCCAACACGTTGAGCGCCTAACGAAGATGGGTGTTCATTCATTGAAGATTGAAGGCCGTACTAAGTCTTTCTACTACTGTGCACGTACAGCACAGGTTTACCGTAAAGCTATCGATGATGCTGTTGCAGGTAAGCCATTTGATGAGAGTCTAATGGGTACGCTCGAGAGCTTAGCTCACCGAGGCTACACTGAAGGCTTCCTACGTCGTCACACTCACGATTCATACCAAAACTACGAATACGGTTACTCTATCTCTGATACTCAACAGTTTGTTGGTGAATTCACAGGTAAACGCCGTGGCGACCTAGCTGAAGTAGAAGTGAAAAACAAATTCCTAGTTGGTGACAGCCTAGAAATGATGACACCGAAAGGTAACGTTGTCTTCAAACTAGAAGTTATGGAAAACCGTAAATCTGAAGCAGTAGACGATGCGAAAGGTAACGGACACTTTGTGTTTATTCCTGTACCTACTGATCTTGATCTAGAATTTGGTTTGTTAATGCGTAACTTGAGCGCAGGCCAAGATACACGTAACGCTTCAGGTAAATAACGGTTACTTTGGAAAGATAAATGGCTCTACTAATAACTGACAAGTGCATAAACTGCGATATGTGTGACCCTGAATGCCCAAATGGTGCAATCACTATGGGTGACAGTATCTTCGAAATCGATCCTGATTTATGTACTGAGTGTAAAGGTCACTATGAGAAGCCAACATGTCAGTCAGTGTGTCCCATTACAAAATGCATAATCACTGACCCAAACCATATTGAAACTGACGACGAATTATTAGAAAAGTTTGTCATTATTCAAGGCTTGACCTAAAAGATAAAAGGTTCAACTTAATCATCAAGTTGAACCTTTTTTTTAACCCGATTTTTCAATGGGATATATGTTGCAGAACATTTCTTTCTCAAATTGGTATTCAAGTTGTTCTCGCCAATTTTTGGTTTGAGATACAGGTACCAAATAAAAACTCTCCCGACTGGTATCGGTGACAAACGCCATTCCATACTGCATCAGTTCATAATGAACATCATTAACAAAACTAGGATCTAACCGTTGTCGACCGGTTAGCTGGTTTATATCTTCTCTAGAAATTGAAATACCAGTCTTCTCACTATTGAATCTATGTCTTAACCATTTAGAGAATTCCCTCGCGCAAATCATAGTCATTGTCTTATCCTTGAATTTTTATAGACGGGTATCAGACTCTGATTTTCATATACTGCACATAAGCCGCATCTTTCACCCAAAAACACGCCATCCCTGACTAAGCATTATCAAATTCATCGTTGTTTTTGCTATTGCCGTTATTCGTTTGTTTTTATATCAAACGATGTTCTTAATTACGTGTTTATAAACTCTAGACAAAAGTGTGACATTTCTCCAGTTTCAGAGACGAGAAAGTCAGTGGCATTACCACTGTAATTAACCTCGATAGATGCGATTACTTATTGGATATCAAGGCCAAACACTGACTCGGCATTACTTTAACTTTCTTTTTTTTCTTACTTTTAGCTACTTTTTTAGGTGGAGGCACTGGAATGGTCTGCGGAGCCCAACTGGCAAGTTCATCTCCACAACCATCACCTTTTGGCGGGTTTGCTTGAGCGATGCAGTTAGAGCTACCTTTAGGACATTTTAAACGAACATGAAAATGAGAATGATGTCCCCACCAAGGTCTGATTTTTCCTAACCAAGCTCTCTCATTGGCATCAGAGTTTTCTTGGTCACAAAGAGTTTGTTTAATAACAGGATGGACGAAGATACGTACCACTTTTTGATCTTTGGCTGCATAGCGAATAACTTGAAAATGGTCATCGGTCCAATTTGATTTACGCAGTTTGTAATTAGTAAGGTCGACAACACTTATTGGCTTAGGAACAGCGAGTTCATTTTCGGAAAGTCTCTCATCAGTGAGCCTTAACCATATATCAATATCCAACCCAGTCTGGTGGCTTGAATGACCAGATGAGAAGCGTCCCCCTCGAGGTAGAGAAATATCACCAACCAGTAAATTGGTATTGAGTTTTTCGCTCGTAGTCACACCTAATCTTTCAATAAACTGAATAGCCTCGGTATGGCCATAATAGCGCTCTCTCTGAGGGCGAATAATTTGATAGCCCTCCCCGTTAATAGGCAAAGCCTGTGCGCCGTCTAGACAACCATTAGCATAACTGCCAATAGATGATGTTGAGTTGATTGTCGGGCTCTTAGCCTTTTCCCAAGGCGTTGCAATAGCTACGAATGAACATAACACAGTAGCCACAGCGCAAAGTAACCTCATAACGATCCCAAATAATTGGTCTTTAGTATTTATACTAGCTGTCATTTAGGAATAGGGGCATATAAGTAATAAGTTTTTCGGAACATAAAATGAAAATGAAAAGCAACGTGTCTTATCCGTTAACTTTCATCACTACTATTGGCTAACCGAAGAAACGTAAAGGTCTCAAATTTGTCACTGACGTTTGAATTTCGTATAACGGTCAGCCACTGCACCTTGACGATTAACAGCATTAATTCATCGTCTTAAAAATAAAATTGAAGAAGTGAGCAGAAAATAAAAAGGCTCCAGTCTTTCGACTGAAGCCTTAATATATTCATGCAACAACATAGGTTGTTTTAAACTGAACTAACGATTAGCGATGTTGAGATAATTTGTAGCAGTAGAGCTTCGTTGTTCATTTATCTATATCGGAAAAAGCAAAAAGGCTCTAGTCTTTTGACTAGAGCCTTAAATATGGCAGGGGTGGAGAGATTCGAACTCCCAACACGCGGATT
>NZ_JAPNXR010000035.1:0-24014 GCF_030397615.1 Vibrio sp. 14N.309.X.WAT.E.F5
ACTAACAGCTGAAGGCAAGAAAGTACGCGTAGTATCTATGCCTGCAACTGACGCATTCGACAAGCAAGACGCAGAATACCGCGAGTCTGTACTTCCATCTGACGTTACAGCACGTATCGCAGTAGAAGCTGGTATCGCTGACTTCTGGTACAAATACGTTGGCTTCGGTGGCAAGATCATCGGCATGACAACGTTCGGCGAATCTGCACCAGCAGGCGAGCTATTCAAGATGTTCGGTTTCACTACTGAAAACGTAGTAAACACAGCGAAAGAGCTTCTAGCTTAATCTTGATTAAATTGTCCCGCCCTTAAATGGGTGATGCATACTGAAAGCCCCGCATGAAAATGCGGGGCTTTTTTGTATCTGTTGACTGTTAATCTATTGATTGTTCACGGTTCCTTTAGCTCACAAAAAAGCCCTGCTAATTTCGCAAAGCTTTCTCTTATTGCTCATTCAGCTAAAATGTAACCGCTATTTCTCTTCGAAACGCTTCGCCAATTGATAGAATTCATTCACTTGCTCTTTGAGCTCTTTCGAATGATCTTTAACTGAATGAGTCGCCACTAGATTTTGCTCAGCGGTTGACGCAATAGACTGCATATGAAGGTTTACGTCACTCGATAGCTGACGCTGTTTGTGTGCAGAACTTTCAACCGACTGCATTAACTCGTTCATTGATTGCATTAAAGTTTCAACTTCAGACAAGCGCTCTGAGCTCACCTTCGCCACATCACCACACGCATCCGTTTGTTCTCTGTTAGCCAAAATATCTTTCTGCCAACCTTCAATCGTTGCCAACATGGTATCAATGCTTTCTTTGATTTGAATCGTCGCCTTAGATGTGCGACCTGATAACGCACGCACTTCATCCGCAACCACGGCAAAGCCGCGTCCTTGCTCACCTGCTCTCGCCGCTTCAATCGCTGCATTCAATGCCAATAGATTGGTTTGCTCGGCAATGCCACCGATCTCTTCCATTATCTTGCTGACACTTTGCGCTTGGTCACTCAGTTGATACGTCGTGTGTGTTGCTTTCTCAGCCTGTGAAGCCAAGCTTTCAAGGTTACGATGTGTTTGATTAATACTCTCTTTCGCACCCGCACAAGTTTGCAGGGTAACGTCGACAATTTGGTGTGCTTCTTCGGTACGAGATGACACTTCATTCGCCGTCACCTCCACTTCTTCCGTTGCTTCACGAACTTGAAGTATGTCTTTCGTCTGTTGATCTAAAGCATCTGAAACTTGGTAAGAAGTCGCGTTAAGGTTGTCGGCTAAATCTTGTAACGGCTTAGCTGAATCCGTCATACGGCCTAACACTGTTCTGATTCGAGCAGACAGCAACTTCAAATGGAAATCGGCGATAGAGAACTTACTATTACCGGAGTAAACAAGGCGACTCACACTGTCGAATTTTGACTGCAACTTTTTAAGCTGTAAAGGCGTATCAACAAGCTCTTGTCTGAATAAGAATGCCAACGCAGAAACAGGCAATAAGCTTAGTAACCATTGCGACATTTGCCCTACTTCAACGAGGTTTGAAATCAGAGGTGCAGCCAAAGAGCCTAACAACACCGCATAACGAACACTGTCACTGATCTGTAATGACCATTGACGACCCGACTTCTCTGCTTTCAATAAACTTTGGTAAGCCTTATCCGCCACTTGTACCCATTCGTTTTTCGGCTTAACACGAACAGACTGATAGCCACTCACCTTTCCGCCATCGTAAATAGGGGTAACGTAAGCATCAACCCAGTAGTAACCACCGGATTGGGTTTTATTTTTTACGATACCGCGCCACGCTTTACCTTGCTTTAAGTTAACCCACATATCAGCAAAAGCCGCTTTCGGCATATCGTTATGCCTGACGATATTGTGATGTTGCCCTAGCAATTCTTGTTGGCTGTATTCTGCGATGCGACAAAAAGCATCATTACTGTAAGTAATCACGCCTTTAAGATCTGTAGTGGACACGAGTTGTTCGTTTTCGCTTAGAAGCGTTTCACGAGATTGAGAAGATGAGCTGACAGTCATTTATATTAACTTTTGTTAATTATTGTTTTAGGCGAGGAATATATACAATTATTAAAGTTATGACAAAATGTGAACGTCACATTTTGTGTAAATGCCTGCTATTTATACAAAAATACGCTCGACACCTCACAAAGCTCAACGCTTCTTCTCAAATCAACATTTATAAATCATCTAAGTTACCTACAGTTCAAATCTCACGGTTCTTATTGAAACAGAGGTATGGAATGTACGAATGTTTAATTCTTTGCACAGCACTCACTCAACAAAGTCTTTAGTAAGCTTGAACGTCTTAACCGTGGTAATAATCTACTCAACCATAAGCAAATCGCTCACGAGTACACATACTAAAAGAGCCTAAATACGAGCTCTTTTGGCGTCTGATGATCTCTACTCATTAAGTTATTGCGAAATCCCTTCTCTTAAAGCCATCTAAATCGCGCTTAATTGACTAATTATTGATGTTTCGAGTGAAAATAATTTGAGACTGGATATTTACTAAACACTCAATTATTACATGCATTTTTTTAACGACAAGCACAAAAGATTTATTTTCCTTTTTATAACCCCACACCTTATACAAAGTGCTCTTGAGAATAATAACCACTTCCTAATCACTGTCACTAAATATTCAAACTATCAACTATTAATGCATACAACCAAACTAAATAGCTGACAATTAAATAAATAACACCCACTATTTGATATTAACTCTTAATGTTGAAACCGGAACGAATAATGATTTGTAATAATTATTCGTTTGATTGGGTGATTTTATAAATATATTTTGTTACATAATCAAAACTGATAGCTTGATATGAAAATGTCACATAAAACAATGGCTTTAATGGTTCTAATTTTTTCCTCACTGTCACAGGCTTCCACTATTGAGAACGACGAACTATTGCTGAAGTCATTGATTGAGCGAGGCGTTATCTGTCCTGGCTTAACCTATGAAGGCAATCAAAAAGCTTTGCGTATCTATCTCAACGCAAAAAAAATCAAAAGTCTCTCGTTTGATATGGAAAAGAAACAAGAGATAGAGAATAACCATCAGGAACCCAAGACACCAAAAGAGTGTATTAGACCAAATACGGACGGTAGTTCCGAATAAGGCTTAGTTGATATTGATATCGACATGGAAATATAAAAAGGAAATATAATGAAAATGATGAGAAAAACATTGTTGGCTTCAGCAATGCTTACTCTATTTAGCGTCAGTAGTTATGCAAAAACACCTATTGATTTAGGCGTTGTTAATGAAGACAAACTTATTGAAATGCTAGTTAGACAGGGCTTAGTCGACCAAGATGCAACCGATGTGGCAAAACACGACGCACTTGACCGTTATTTAAAGAATAAGATCAATTCTGGTTTTAAAGGCGATGCCCAATTCGGTAAAAAAGCACTTGAGCAACGAGCGAAAATACTCAAAGCCATCGAAAAAGGGTCTGGCGTTAAAAAAGCGAGTGTCTTTGCTTTAGAAGTCGGCACAAAGCGTACCGATAAAGTACTCGCTCTGTTGGTCGATTTCCCTGATTTGAACTGGGATAACAACAAGCTGACCGAAGAGCACACGCAAATGCTCTACGAGAGCTACAACCCAGAACATTATCAAGAATTACTGTTTTCAAATTCTGGCTACACAGGGCCCAACGGCGAAAACCTAATCTCGATGCGCCAGTATTACCAAAGTGAATCAGGTGACAGTTACAGCGTTGCAGGTCAGGCTGCTGGTTGGTATCGCGCCTCGAAGCCTGCGTCATTCTATGGTGGCAACTCCCCGACGACCGACAACGATCTCAACGCGCAAGAACTGGTTCGTGAAGCTCTAAATCAATTGGCTCAAGATCCGAGTATCAACCTAGCCGATTACGATATTGAAGATCGTTACGATTACGACGGTGACGGAAACTTCCGTGAACCGGATGGTGTGATTGATCACCTAATGGTGTTCCACGCATCTGTTGGCGAAGAAGCCGGTGGTGGCGTATTAGGCCCTGATGCGATTTGGTCTCACCGATTCAACCTTGGTCGCACACATGTGCTGGAAGGCACCTCTAGTTCTCTTCCAGACCGCTTTAACGGCCAATACGCAGCATTTGATTACACGATTCAACCGATTGACGCAGCAGCGGGGGTTTGTGCTCACGAATATGGCCATGATTTAGGTCTGCCAGACGAGTACGACACGCAATACACAGGCAAGGGTGAACCAGTATCTTACTGGTCAATCATGTCTTCAGGCAGCTGGGCAGGTAAGATTGGTGGTACACAACCAACAGCATTCAGCTCTTGGGCAAAACATTTTCTACAAAACTCGATTGGCGGTCGATGGATTAACGATGACCAGATCTCAATTGATGACCTAGAAGACAACCCACAGGTTTATACGCTGTTCCAAACAACGGATAACAGCCGTCCGAACATGATTAAAGTGGATCTTCCAGAAAAACAGATCGAAGGTTTAAAACCGTTTGCTGGTGAGTATTCGTTCCACTCTCAAAAAGGCGATGACCTGAAAAACAGCATGACACGTAAGTTGGTGATTCCAGCCGGCGATTCTGCACTGCTTTCGTTCAAAACTTGGTATGAAATTGAGAAAGACTACGACTTTGCACGCGTACTCGTGAATGGACAAGCCATTGCCGGCAACATCACCTCAATGGATGACCCGTACAATACTGGCCTCGTTCCTGCTATTGGCGGCGAATCTGGCGGTTGGATTGACGCTGAGTTCGACGTTTCACAATGGGTAGGCCAAGAAGTAGAGCTTTCGTTTGAATACATCACCGATGGTGGCTTAGCGATGGAAGGTTTCTATTTGGATAACCTCAGTGTGGTCGTTGATGGTGAAGTCACCTCAATAGACGATGGTGAAAGCAACTCCACCTTCGCCCTAAATGGCTACAAGCTGAGTAATGGATTCCACCAAGCTCAGCACTACTACCTACTGCAATGGCGTAGCCACATGGACGTTGATGAAGGTCTAGCCAACATCAAACGCATGGGTCAACTGATCTCATTCGACCCGGGTTTAATCATTTGGTACGTAGACGAGTCGCTGACTGATAACTGGGTAGGCAAACACCCAGGTGAAGGTTGGTTAGGTGTGGTCGATGCCGACCAGAATGCCATGACCTGGGAAAAATCCGGCGAAGTCGCTCAAACTCGTTACCAAGTTCGTGATGCGGCGTTTTCACTCAAAGATCATACTCCAATGCGTCTTGTGAACAGCGACAATGATGTACTTGAAGATACCAGCTTGCTTGCCAACGCTAGCTTCTCTGACGACCAAGATTACACGTCTCCACAAGCGCCTGATTCAGGGCGTATCCTGACGGAGTTTGGCTTAGCCGTTGATATTTTGAATCAGAGTAATGACAACGAATATGGTGTGGTGCGCTTATCTAAAGTAAGCCAACACAACGTCGCCCCTACTGCGAACTTCGAGCTTAATGTTACTGGCCTGAACGTGTCTGCACGTAACTTCAGTTCTGACCAAGATGGCGAGATCACCAGTTATCTATGGGACTTTGGCAACGGCACAACAAGCAACGAAGTGGCACCCACTTGGTCTTACGAGCAAGCCGGTGAATACACGGTGAGCTTGACTGTTGTTGACGACAAAGGTGCTACCGATTCATTCAGCTCCGTAGTGAGTGTTGAATCTCCAAACGCTCTACCAGAAGCAAGTGCGAAGTACATTCACTTGGGTCGTTGGGTAACTATGTGGTCAACAAGTTCAGACAGTGATGGTCGTATTGTTGATACCGAGTGGACACTTCCTAATGGAAAGGTGAAACGTGGTCGCACATTCACTTCAATCTTCCCTTCATACGGAAAGCACGAGGTGACACTGAAAATAATCGATGACCAAGGCGGGATTACAACTAAGACCATTTTGGTCGACCTGTAAATCATCTTAGGTCTTAGGTCTTAGGTCTAAAACAATAGACCATAAAATAAGTACGCTGCTCTATCACGCGTATTTACAAAGCAAGCTTAAGTACTGCTGTCACAGGATATAAGCCAAGACAGCAGTTTTAAGAAAACGTTATTATTTAAGCCGTAAGCAAAAGCCCTACCTTATTGGTAGGGCTTTTTATTTTTAGTAGTTCGAGATATCAACGTTTTAATCACAATGACGAATTTGCTGAACCACGATTCGATGAACCATTACACAGGCTGCTTTTGAATGCGTGATTTACGCGCACTGAATGCAAACAACAAAATTACGGCCAAAACGAACGGTAAAACGTAAACATTGAGGTTTTGCCAACCCACCGTTGACTCCAACCAACCAGACAGTAGCGCCGTGACAGTCACACAACCAAACACAACAAATTCATTGAACGCTTGTGCCTTGGCTTTGTTTTGAGCTTGATACGACTGGCTGAATAAACCTGTTGCAGCGATGAACATAAAGTTCCAACCCACACCAAGCACGACCAAAGCCGCCCTGAAGTGCCAAATTGATACGCCATGGATATTGATGGCAATACTCACCACAAATAACACACCACCCGCAAGGATCATCATCCTTGAGCCGAACTTCTCGATGAGGGAACCCGTAAAGAATGCAGGAACAAACATACCCAATACGTGCCACTCAATGACACCAGCGGCCTTAGTAAAATCGAATCCGCAACCAATCATCGCCAATGGCGTTGCCGTCATCAAAATGTTCATCACGGCGTAAGCAACCATAGCCGCAAACACAGCACCAATAAAGTTCGGTGCTTTAACGATCACACTTAAAGGATCGGCTTTGGGAGCCTGACTATTAAAAGAGACCTTAGGAAACTGAATTGTTTGTAACAAGGCTAAAGCTAAGATGTTTAGGCCGATCAGCGAAGCAAAAGCACCGATGTACAAGCCATCTGCTGACCATTGTTGAGACATAATCGCTAAGTTAGGCCCAAGTACCGCCGCCAATACTCCACCAGCCATTGATATTGAAATCGCACGGTGGCGTGCATTTTCGTCACACACTTCAATTGCCGCGAAGCGATAAAGCGTACCAAAACCAATACCTATCCCAAGCAAAAACGTGGCGAAACAAAACAGATAGAAATGTTGCTGAGATAAAGCGTAAGTTGCAAGGCTCGCCCCTGTAATGCCAACAACATTACCGATACTGAACCCTCGTTTTCGTCCTAATTTTCCTGAAATTAAAGATGCAGGAATAGTGGCTGCCATTAAGCCTAAAAACTGCAACGCAACAGGCAAAGTAATCATGCTGACACTGGGTGCAATCTGTTTGCCTATCAAGCCAATCACTGAGATCAGTAATATGTTGCCCGTCATCAACAAGGCCTGACACAGTGAGAGCAGCCAAACATTTCTATTCATCTTCGTTCCTAAATATGAGCACAGTTGGTCACTAGACCAAAAATCCAACAAAGTCGCAACACTTTGTTACGTGTGATGAATTCAAGTAAATGACCATTCGCTTAATACCTCGAACAATATTCCACCAAAGATGCTTTGATCTTCGTCGCTTTACGCTCTAGAGTTGAAATTATCATTACATCAGATAATAATAATTTTTTGTTATTTAGAGGCTTTGTTGTTTATAAGCCCTGTTACTTATAAGCCTTTTTATCCATAGGCGTTAGCATTTAAAGGTGAGTATGATTAATCCACTTTGGCTCAATACATTTAAGACTCTGGTTGAAGTTGGTCATTTCACCCAAACTGCAGAAAAGCTGTATATGACACAGCCTGGCGTCAGCCAACACATCAAAAAGCTTGAGCAAGCTTGCAACTGTGACTTGTTATCGAGAGAAAATAAGAGTTTCGAACTGACCGAACAAGGTCGGATTATGTATCGCTATGCATTGAAGCTAGAAAAAGACCAAGAAGATTTATTCGAATCTCTGAGTTTCGACAATCCTTATTCTGGGCAATGTCATCTATCCTGTTCGGGTTCACTCTCTTTGCGTCTGTATCCCAAGCTTCTTGAACTGCAGCAGCAACATCAAGACCTGAGCATCAACCTAGAAGCGGCACCGAACAAAAAGATATTGAACGACCTAATCCAAGGTACCACCGATATTGGAATCGTCAGACATTCACCCAATGACAGCTATTATCAGAGCCAAGTTATTGGTAATGAGGCCTTGTGTCTTATCGTGCACCACAGCCATGCCGATCTTGAGATAACGCCGCAAACGCTGCACGAAATTGGGCTAATAGCTCACCCAGATTCTGCGCATTACCTCTCTTTGTATTTTGACCTGTGTGGTGATAAAGAGCTCGCAAACATCAATATTAACGAAATACCGAAATCAGGCTACATCAACCAACTTCATCAGATACTGCTGCCGGTATCAAAAGGATTAGGGTTTACCGTGCTGCCAGCTGGCGCCGTTGAACATTTTTCAGAAAGAGATAAGTTGCACGTCGTCCCTCCAAAAGTAGAAGTTGAGGAAACGCTGTACTTGGTTCAAAAGCGAAACCGCAAGCTCCCTCACCGATACAATACCGTGATTGACTTAATCAAACAGAATGTCAGCAATTAGGTTAGTGCACAGATAAAAAAGCCTTTAACCACGATAGTTAAAGGCTTTGATTACAAGCAAAAGGTTTTAATTCTATGACTCGGAAGCGCTGAGCAGCTCGGTCGCACTTTCAAAATCGTAACTCTCTAACGATCTCAAAACGTCTTTTAAGATACTCGAATCAGGATACTCAACGAGCAATTTCGAAACGTATTGCGTCGCGTCATTATCGTAAGCCTCGAGAAGAGACAGAAGCATAGCGATTTGTTCAGGAGCAACCTCAGAAGAATCCGAAGTATCACCTGTTCCTCTATCTGCTGTAGTTGCGCATGATTTGCCATAATCACACTCGACCGCTTCAATTAACTCCCTTAAGCCAATTTCGCCATGCTTAAGATCTTGCTCCACACACGCCCTATTGTGAGCTCTGCTTTCTAAGTCACTGAGTAATTCAGCAAGTCTCTGACCGCCAATAGAAGCCGCCATGCTTTTTAACGTATGTAGATTTCGCTCTAACGTCGCCCATTCATCTTGCACCAGGTTGTCGAAGGTTGCCGACATAATGTCAGGCGCCCCTTGGCAGAATCTACCAAGCATCTTCTCTTGAAGTTTCACATCATGATGAGTCAGCTGACCGAACCTTAGCAATGAGAAAACAGGGAGAACCATCAGAGCATCAGAGCTTAATGTCGAACCATTAGAGCTAATATCTTGCATCCTACCTGAAGGAGACTCTGACGAGGCTTTACCCTCAACCAAAACCTCTGGCAAGATGTATTTCGTAATCAAAGAGGTGGCTTTATCGATGATAATTGGCTTATCCAAGAAGTCCGTGACTCCAGCCTCTCGCGCTCGCTGTTTCGCATCAGCAAACACATTGGCCGACATCGCAATAATTGGTACATCTTTATCAAACTCACGAATCAAACGTGTAGCTTCGAAACCATCCATGATCGGCATTTGCAGATCCATAAAGATCATCTCGTATTCGTTGCTTTGAGCTAACTCCAGTGCCTCTTTTCCATTTTCTGCCAAGTCGGCATTCAGATTAGAGCGGGTGAAGAATGCCAAAGCTAAGTCTTGATTTAACTCATTATCTTCGACGAGCAATACCCTTTGCCCTTTGAACTCTATCTGGTAATCCAGTTGCAGCTCTTGGGCTTTAAACTCTGCCAATTCTTCAATGCTTGATCTTGGCAATGTTAGAACAAACGAAAACTCGCTGCCTTGCCCGAAAACACTCTCAACACTAATTTGGCCACCCATTGCGCGAACCAATTTCTGGCTAATATTGAGTCCTAACCCTGTGCCACCGAATCGGCGCGTAGTTGTACTATCGGCTTGGCTAAATGCTTCAAAGAGCTTGTGTAGATTCTCATCAGAAACTCCTATGCCAGTATCGGCCACCATCACCTTCATAGTCAGGCTGTTATCATCTGATTCAACAAGGGCTACAGTTAGCGAGACACTACCAGTTTCCGTAAACTTAATCGCGTTACCAACAAGGTTGAGTATCACTTGGAACAGCCTTAATGGATCGCCGCGCAGAGGAGTGTCTAACGCGGGGTCAACCGACATCGACAAGTTGAGTTGCTTTTCAGCAGCTTTGGACTCCATAAGGTCAATCACATCTTGGAAGGTCGCTAACGAATTGAATGGAATACTATCGATAAACAACTGCCCAGCTTCAATCTTAGAAAAATCTAGGATGTCGTTGATGATGCTTAATAGTGAATGCCCAGAGCGATGCACTTTTTCGACATAGTTTTTCGCAACCGGATTCGCTATTTCTCCGATAGCGAGATAAGACAGGCCAATAATCGCATTCATTGGCGTTCTAATTTCATGGCTCATGTTAGCCAAGAATTCAGACTTCGCTTGGCTTGCGAGATCGGCTCTCTGTTTCTCTTCTTCAAGTTGCTCGTTAAGACGCTTCATTTCAGAAATATCGAACGCCCAGAACAGCGTGGCTATCTCGCCATCTAGCTCAAACAAATAGTAACTGACTAGAGCGACAAACCGTGTTCCATCAGACCTTCTCAGCACCAGCTCTTTGTTGACGACCTTTCCATTGAGTTTAAGTTCTCTATGTAATTCATCACGAGCAGACAAAGAATCATGAATGGCAGCCACGTCAATTGAAGAAAGTTCCTTGTCTTCCACCCCAAACAAGCGTTTCGCGGTGTCGTTGGCATAACGAACTTGCTCCTCAAACACTACTGCTGCGGCAATCGGGGAGCTATTGAGCATGTTGTATAGCTGATCCTGAGCCTTCTTAAGTGCTTCTGTCGCATCATTGGCAATACTTATCTGCTTGGCGAGTTTTCGATTCCAGAAAACGATAAGTAGCACGATCACCAAAGCAAAGCCTGAAATGGTATAAACCAATTCATAATCGACTCTTTCTATCGCTTTTGGCGCTGCCCACTTCGCCGATATCTTTTGGTGTTCTTCAGCAGAAATACTCTCAATCGCCTTATTCACAATCGAATAAAGCAAAGGTTCAGATTTGATGACATGTAAGGTGGGTGAAAGGAAAAAATCGAGTCGTCCGACAATTCCAATCTCTCGATGACCAAATGAATCAATGAGGTAATTGAGGACATCAACAGTGTCGATCATGCCGTCTAAGACCCCATCATCTAGCCTGTTCAGCCCATCAGCCGTTGAATCAACCAGCACCCACTCAACTTTTGGGTATTTCCCCAATATCGCATCAGTGTTTGCGGCATTTTTCAAAATACCAATTTTCCATCCAACCGCTTCTTCTAATACTAAGCTAGTGACATCTCGCCTTGATGCGATCGCCAAGCGGCTCGAAAACAAGCTTTGTGCTGCTCTAACGTTGTCTCCTAACGAACGATTCTCTTGAGCTGCAGAGACCAATTCCACTTCATGATGATCAACCAAGCTTCGGGTCTCAGACCAACTCGCCACGTCTACATGGTTGATGCTTAACCCTGTTCTCTGCTCAATGAGCGTTAGATAGTCGTCAATTATTCCGATGTATTCACCGGTATTGGATACTGCTTCATAAGGCAGCGAATTCGGATCGATACCTATCCGCACATCCGGATTATCTTTAATCCACTTCCTCTCTTTTTGGCTTAGGTTTAAGATCTCTCCCGTCAGATCATTGGTTTGGTAAACATCGGCGATATAGCGTTTCGCCGAATCACCGAATGAACTAAATTGTTCGACGGCTGGAAAATAAACATGGTTCCGCTCTAACGACTTAACATCAAAGTAGAAAGTCATCGAACCAGAGTTCGTGCTTCCACCTTTGGTCCGGTAGTTCGCTACCTTGGTGACCGACGAGAAGTGAGAGGTGTTCTTCTTCTCTCCATATTCATCAACTAGGTTACCGATATACCAAGATTTGATCGGGCGATTATTGTTATCTGCTTGTGCCGTGATCACCTGAAACGACCTGTCCGTGTCGAAAATTTCAAAAACTTCCGTCAAATCTTCAAGGCGATCACTGACGATAAAATATGCGGATATTTGCGCGATTATATTCGCTTTTTTAAGGACTTGGCTTAAATCACTCTGAACCTGCATCTCGATAATTTGATTTAAACCATCATCGGCCTGTTTAAGCTTTTTAATTGCGGCATTGAAGCTGTCTCTGATTTCTTCATTCTTAAAGTCAACATAGATCGGATACTCAGCCTTATACTCGTCATGTAACGTTAGCTCTGCCATTTCGATAAAACGAGTATTGGTAATAAACCACTCCAGCACTCTGCGTTCAACCATTAACAGGTCAATGTTTTGAGCCCTCAATTGTGAGAATGCCGATTCGAGACCTTCATAATCTTCGACACGCTCGATGTCTAACTTACCCTTCAGTATTTCAACAGAATTTTTGATTGGAGAGGTCTCGTCAAAGAGTAACGCCCCTAGTGACAAGTTTTTCTGGGACTTGAGGTTAAGCTTGCGGCGAGTCAGCGAAACCGGAACAAACTCAACATTAAGAACGTTATCACTTAAAAAGTGCGTATTGGGGTCATCAAACTGAACGCCAGAAACAAAGGCAATAGAATTGTTATTATCTATGGCTTTGCGAGCTGCGCTAGGAGGGAGAGTAACAACGTCACCCAGCTTATATCCCATATCATTAAGAGCACGCTGAAGAATGTCGTGTTCTAGCCCTACCGCAGTGCTGTCTGGGTACATATACGGAGGGTTACCAAAACCGAACACGCCTTTTAGTGGCACTCGATAAGGAGAACTGTCTAGCCACTTTGATAGAATTTGGTTCTTGTTATTTACGTCGAAGGTTTCAACCTGTTTGTTGATTAGCGTCAGCAGCTCTGGTTCATCGGTACGAATCACCATTGATGCTTCTAACCTTTTCCAATGCTCCAAAACATAATTCACCGCGAGATCATGCACGCCAATTTTTTTCGCAAGATCCATGGTAGTGATCGGCTCAGCGACTATGCCTTCGACATCGCCAGCCCCTAACGCACGTACTGCATCAATAACGTTATCAAAGTCCACTCGCTCAATAGAGCTCAATTGGACACCGGCTCGCTCCAAGTCGATATTTTCATTAACCATCGCGATGCGGCGTTTATTATTTTGGTCTAGGTTTCCATCGAGTTTGTTGTCGATGGGAACAATCACTGCGACCTGATAAGGAATATAGGGATCACTCGCAAGAAAACGGCCACCTTCACTTGGGTCAAACTGTTGGAATGGGAATACATCGCCTCGCCCGTCGACTAACGCGGCTTTAGCCTCGACACGTGAGTTAACTGTGACAAACCGAACATGAACACCAAAACGCTGTTCAAGATCCAATGTCCAATCTTTGATGATCCCAGAAACCTGCCCATCATCATCGATGAATGAGTAAGGATAATGGTTGGCCAAGACAACAAAAGTTACCGTTGGTTGATTTCCCAACCACTGATTTAACTCAGTATCTGTTACCTCAGCAGCATTCGTAGGTTGCATTAGCAGCGGCCACACCACAAGTGTAATGACCAGAAAAACAACCAAACGATTTAGCGATGACATGAAGCGATCACTCATCTTTAAATTGCTCTTTAATACTTAAGATTTGAGGTAGGTTTTCAAACAGTAACTCTACAATTTTTGGGTCAAAGTGTTTGCCTTTTTGTTCTTCAAACAAGCTCAATGCCTCATCAACACTCCACGCTTTTTTATACGGTCTCTCTGCTGTGAGAGCATCAAACACATCAGCAACCGCGGCAATACGCCCTACCAAAGGAATGTCTTCTCCCGCGATCTGGTTTGGGTAACCACTGCCATCCCATTTTTCATGATGATACTGCGCTACCTGAATCGCCATACGCATCAATTTGGAGTCACTCTGCCTACCGAGGATTTCAACACCATACTCGACATGCTTTTGCATAATTGTCCACTCGTCGGCGTCCAATTTACCCGGCTTGAGTAACACGCTATCGGGAATACCAATCTTGCCAATATCATGCATCGGAGCCGCGTCACGCAGGGTTTCAGCATCTTCGTCTGTCATGCCTAACGCCTTGGCTAAAATTTCGCAATAATGGCTCATACGCATCACGTGCATACCCGTTTCATTATCTTTGAATTCAGCCGCCCTACCCAATATGTTCAGCGTCTCTAGCTTACCTAGATTGATCTCTTGGGTTTTCTCTTTTACCTGACTAAACAACGTGCGTTGTTGATCATAAAGTGCGATATGCGTTTTCACACGCTGGAGTGCAATTGCAGGGGTTATCGGCTTGGTTAGGTAATCGACAGCCCCCAAGGAGAGCCCTTTTACTTCGGCTTCAGGCCCGATTTTGGCAGTCACGAAGATAATGGGAATGTGCGCAGTATTGGGCTGTTCTTTGAGCTGTCTGCAAACTTCGTAACCATCAATATCTGGCATCATGATATCGAGGAGAATGAGGTCTGGCTGAGGCACCATCTTGGCTATCTTGATGCCAATGGTACCGTTAATTGCGACTTTGACTTGATAGGTATCTTTAAGTATTGCAGTCAACACATCCAAATTACTTGG
The DNA here is from genome assembly GCF_030397615.1 of Vibrio sp. 14N.309.X.WAT.E.F5. Classification (NCBI taxonomy): domain Bacteria; kingdom Pseudomonadati; phylum Pseudomonadota; class Gammaproteobacteria; order Vibrionales; family Vibrionaceae; genus Vibrio; species Vibrio sp. 14N.309.X.WAT.E.F5. The sequence continues at coordinate 14,561 of NZ_JAPNXR010000035.1, forward strand.
GGTGTCATCTACGACTAACACTATGGGTTTACGACTCATTGATACCTCGTATAAAAATCAAACAGTTATAACCATAGTGTAGAACGATTTTTAGAGGTTAATCAGAAAAAATAGCAATTGTTTTTTGAAAGTGAAGAGTAGATCTTCGAGTGACATCAAACCAACGCTTATCGAAGTATGACCAGTCAATATTACGTCGATTAAGTCATTATAATACAAAGGAAATTATACAGATTACTTTTGAAGCCAGACCTTTTATTAACAAAATACAAACTGGCAAAAACAAAAAGAGCTCCTCACTTGGGAGCTCTTTTCACTTAAGTCATTAGAGAATCAAATCGCCTAGCGAACCAGCACCCTAACGACCAGAATAATACATACAGATTCGAACACCATCGAACTCACGAATCTCAAATGGGATCTCGTAGATCGATTCCATCACTGATTTTTCAACCACTTCCGAAACCTTACCCGACTTAACCACTTGGCCTTTTTTCATCGCAACAATGTTATCTGAATAGCAAGAAGCGAAGTTGATGTCGTGAATTACGATCACTACCGCCTTATTAAACTCATGCGCCAGACGGCGCAGCGTCTGCATGATTTCCACAGAGTGTTTAATATCTAGGTTGTTTAGTGGCTCGTCTAAGAAGACATAGTCGGTATCTTGCGCCACTACCATCGCGATAAACGCCATTTGACGCTGACCGCCACTGAGCTCATCTAGGTATTTGTTTTGAATATCGGTAATACCAAGGTGCTCTAACGCCGTATCGACGATCTTATGATCTTCGTCTTTCAAGCGACCTTGGGAATGCGGAAAACGGCCAAAACAAACCAGCTCACGAATCGTAAATCGCATATTGATGTTGTTTGATTGTCTTAACACGGCAAGGTGTTTCGCCAGCTCTTTGGTATCCCACTCTGCCAGTAACTTATCGCCAATGACCACTTCACCCGCGTCACTTTCGGTTAAGCGACTCGCCATAGAAAGCAGTGTGCTTTTACCCGCACCATTTGGACCAATGATAGAAGTAACTTCCCCTTTCGGGAACATGGCACTGGCATCATCCACCACAAGTGTCTTGCCATACTTCTTACTCAAACCTGTTAATTTAATCACTACTTACTACCTTTACTGAATTCTGGTGCGTAACAACAAGAACATAAAATACAAACCGCCGACCAAGTTAATGATCACGCTGACAGTGGTTTCAAACGCCATTACTTTTTCGATAAACCATTGGCCTGAAACCAATAGAACGACCGCTAACAAACTGCTCGCGATGATAAGCACACGATGTTGATAAGATTTGAATATCTGACGCGCTAAGCTCACGGTGATTAAACCAAAGAACAGCACAGGGCCAACCAAAGCCGTCGATACCGCGACCATCACTGACACAATCACCAAGGTAATCTGAGTCAGTCGCTTGGTGTTCACGCCCAAGCTTGTTGCGTTATCGACACCAAGCCAAAGTACGTCAAGCTTAGGCGCCAACAACCACAGGCCAAGCAAGCTCAAACCCAATGGAATAAGACTGAGGTAAACCAGTTCACCTTTTACGTTGTTGAAGCTCGCGAACATCACATTTTGCAACACGGCAAACTCGTTCGGGTCAATCAACATCGCTAAGAAGTTCGCTAAACTTGAGAATACGCTGCCGCACACAATACCAATCAACAACAGTGTAAATACGTTGTTTCGCTTACTCTTGAAGTAAAAATGGAACAGCGCAAACGAGAAGAAGATCATCACAGTCACAGACAATGAAAAGTTCGCGATTGCATCAATTACCCAAAAGCTAGTGCCACCAAACACAAACAGAAGCACTGTTTGCACCAGCATGTACAAACTGTCAAAACCCAAAATTGAAGGGGTTAGAATTCGATTATTGGTGATAGTTTGAAAAACCAATGACGATGCAGAAATCGCCACCGCCGCCAACACAATCGACAGCAGTTTTGGTAGTCGCAGAGACAAGAAGAACTCATAGTTATCCCACGTAAGTCCCTGCCCCACAAATACTGCCGCCATCCCCAAAGACGCGATAGCCAGAATCGCAATTTTTACTGAATCACGCATTCGACTTGTCTCTCATGATTAGGTAGATAAAAATCAAGCCGCCAAAGACACTGATTACCATTGAGATTGGGATCTCATAGGGGAAGATAATGACTCTCGCTAATAAGTCGCAGGCCAATACCAAGATCACGCCCCAGTAGGCTGTCCAAGGCAGAATCTTCTTCATGTTATCGCCCATCATCAACGACACGATATTCGGCACGATAAGGCCAAGGAATGGGATAACACCAACAATCATCACCACCGAAGAGGCACAGATCGCGACAAGAGCAACACCAATGAAAACGATCTTTTGATAATTGAGGCCGATGTTTTTTGCGAAGCTTTCACCGATGCTCGCCGCACTGAACTGGCTTGCAAAGTAATAAGCCAACACACAAGCAGGAACCGCGAGGTAAAGGATTTCATAGCTACCTTGCAATACACTCGCAAAGTTCGCCATTGTCCATGCCGACATGGTTTGTACTAAATCGTATTTGTAAGCAATAAAGGTTGTTAGAGATGAGACAACGTTGCCATACATGATGCCAATTAAAGGCACCAACACCGCATTCTTGAACTTGAGGTGTTGTAAGAAGCGAACCAACAACATGGTGCCTAACACCGCAAACGCAAAGATAAAGCCTAAGTAACTCCATTGAGCGGCATTACCCAGCACCAGAATACCGACGATGTAACCCAACATGGCACAATCAATCGTGCCCATCGTAGAAGGTGCAGCGAACTTGTTCTGAACAATCTGTTGCATGATAAGGCCAGCAACACTTAAACCCGCCCCAGCTAGCACGATCGCGAACAGTCGAGGTATCCGACTAACAACATAAATGGAATTGGCGTGTTGGTTGCCATTAAAGAAGTCACTAAAACTGATTTCAGCGACCCCAATCATCAACGACGTAACGCATAACACAACAAGAAATACAGCAGCGGCAATGGGTTTCAACATAGAAATAATACTAAAGGTAGGTCTCTTTGAGTCCGTATGAAAAGTGAAAAAGGGCTTATAAGAACGCTCTTATAAGCCCGAAAATCTGATGATTGGTGACTATTGAATCGTGCGTTCAATATCACCCAACATTCTGTGAATCGCTGTCACGCCACCACCCGCCAAATACCAAGCACTTGAATCAAGGTAAACGATGTTGCCTTGCTGCGCTGCAGGTGTCGCCGCAACTAATGGGTTATCAAACAACTGTTGTGCGCGACCTTCTGACTTACCAATCGCTTTTTCACGGTCGAGAACGTAAAGTACTTCAGGTTTTGCATCAGCAATGTATTCGAACGAGATTAGGTTACCGTGTGTCCCTTTAATTGGAGCGACTGTCGCACTCTTTGATTCAACGTATCCGAAGTCATCAAAGATGATTGAGAAGCGACTACCTTTGTTGAACATCGCAATGTTATTGCCGTTGTTCATCAACATCATCGCAGTGGTTTCGCCAGAGGTTACTTTATCGTTTACCGCTGCAATCGAATCTTGAGTCTCTGTGATGATCGCTTCAACTTCAGCTTGTTTATCAAACAGCTGACCGAGTGCGCGCCAGTTTTGTTGAGCATCAGCCCAGTACTTATCGCCCTCAATAGAGAACATGATCGTCGGAGCAATTTGTGCCAACTTGTCGTAAACCTTAAGCATACGGTTTTCCGCGATGATCACATCAGGCTTCAACATGTAGATAGCTTCAAAATCAGGTTCGCTCAACGAGCCAGTATTCGCCGTCGTTTCTTTGTATGACGTAAGGTAATCAGGCATTAGGCTGTGAGGCGCGCCGACTGGCGCCACACCAATTTTATCCAGCACATCCAAGCTACCAAAGCCCAGAACCACCACTCGTTGTGGCACTTCATCAAACTGTGCTGTGCCCTTTACGTGCTCAATAGTCACGGTTTCCGCTTGAGCGGTCATCATCAAAGACGATGCAAGAACGATGGCAAGTCCACTCAGTAACTGGCGAACTGAATTAATAGTTTTCTTCATGTTTCTTCCTTTGCCATTGAGATAAACCACCACTCATGACAATAAAAGTCACACTACTCATAAATGAGCATGGGGAGTACACAACTGCTAAATAACGATAATTTAAAGTTTGCCATTGAATTGACAACAAACTTGTAACGCAAGTGATAATTATTATCAATTATATTTGCGATAAAATTGAGGCACAACTATTTTGTTATTCAGAAACGTAAAAGTGGGTATTCATGTTTTGCGTAGTCGGGAGAGAACTGAGAGTGACTCAAAAAATGACAAAGGCGGCGAAGGGTAAAATGATCATAAGTTAGAGAGAAAAAAAAAGATGGCAAAAACAAGCTAAACCGTAGAGCAGGTAAAAAGTAAACACGACTAATATGTGTATAATAATTAAGTGTAAACACACACCATAGCCCCTGAAGTTACTAGACTTCAGCCAAAACTTCGAATTACAATTTACAATGTAAAGATGCTATATAACAGCCACTTAAGAGCCTATAAATTTGCCGTTAAATTGACATTATTCATTGTAAATGAATACGACTAGATGCAAAATCACAGATGGGTTAAAAACACATGACTCATCACACCCCTCTCGTTCACTCATCCTCGTCAGATGATGACAAATCAATCAAAAATATTTCTAAATTTAATTGAAAATAGGGTTGTAATTTAAAAAACTAGGCGTATAGTTCGCCACCTGGCTCTAATCTATAGAGTTGTTAATGCTAAAGTAAGTCCAAGTTCCACAAAGACAGTTCTCGATTCCTCGTTACACCATCTCTGCGTCAGCTTTCACCTAGATAGTCATTCAATAGCTTTTAAATCAGATCCCACTACCGTTCTATTCATCATTTGCTTTCTTTTTAGCGAATTCAAAATAGATCGACTTATTAAATATAAATGTAATAAACACAAGGCACAGTTATGTCACGCAGAACAACAAGACAAACCCATTGGTACCAACTATCACGCGAAAAAACAGTCAATAAACTAAAAGGTAATAAATGCTCAAGATTAAAATAGACTTACACAAAGAAGAGATTTCATGGGTCACCGAGATTCGACAGCTCAATAGCGATATACTCCACCGCCACATATTGCCCAAGCTACAACATCACAGTTATCTCATCGACTTTGAATTTAATGAACGAGAAAGCATCGGAACTATCGTTTCAGGCAACGGAAACACCCTAGGACATTTCACACTCCTATAGCATTTCCCATAGGCTACAGAAAGAAACACCGTCTAGTTCGACAGATACAAAAAAGTCAAAGATGTCACCCTCAATTCGCTCTAGCAGAACAAAATAGAGTAGAAGTAAAACAGATTAGAAACCTAGCCCTTTTTGCATTTCACACGCGGCTAACGCTAGCTAGGTTATCGTACTTCTATTGAAACCAACTTATATCAAACTCTGAATCACCAATGAGTCATTATCAGTGCATTCATGGACTAATAAGTTAACGGCATCGACCTTAGCTTTTGATCAAGAGTATATAAGTGTTCTGCAGCTTGCATGTGTTGAGGGTAATCACTGAACTTCTCACGATTCTCCTCATTCATCTTACATGTCTCATCCACCAGCATTAACTTCCAATACAGCTTTGTTGTATGCAGCATCGCCAGTAAAGGTTTGAACACCTCTTTCTCATAAGCTTGAATCAGCTCTTCAATCAATTCGTCACGCTCGTCTTCACTTGCGATTGAACCATTAGTTGCCGACAATACTTTTTGATATTTCAGATTGAGTTGCAGCTTATCCATCACCGTTTGGTTATCTTCCGCCAGTTGGACCAGCTTCGATTTAATAATACTCAACCAGTTTTCTTGGCTAAGAACCGCTCCATCGACACTCGAAAAATCTTCGCGGATTTGACGTTCGACGTCTTTTTGAGCTTTCTTTAAAACGCCACGAACCTTTTGGAAAGGCAGCTGATATTCCTTACTTAGCTCGATAATCAGTTTATGAAAACCACCATTTGGAAGGTGTAAGTTTTCCTTAAACGTCGCCATTGCAGCTTCTTGCTGCTCTGTAAGGTTAGTCATTCTCTTTCCTATTATTGATAACTCACGGTGCTGATCCCGCGATCATACCACTATTATCTATGATTTCTCGGTAACTTCATGAGTTACACCTAGGTATGTCCTTAAATTATCTCAACGTCTTCTCTTTCGGCTAACTTTCAATCTATATGGCATTAAATGGTAAGTCTCAACCGGCGAATATTCATACATTAGTCGCACAGGGTATAGAGCCAGACAGGAGTCATTACTTACTTATGAAAGATAACAATGAGAAATAACCATGACCTATTCTGAATACAAAGATTCTGACTTACATAAATGCATGAGCATTGCTGCAGAAGCAATGGTATCAATCGCCAAGTTTGCCTTTAAAGCCACAACCCTTTTATTCCGATTTTTCCGCTGGCTTGCGGTGAAGACTTTTACCTATGTCATGAAGTAGCCGTGTTATTAGCACGACACTCCATTTAAAAACATGAAGCGCGCACTTTTAGGTCGCGCTTTTTTTATACCCAACGTTTTATACCTAACTTTTCTATATCTAGCTTTTCTATATCTAGTTTGTGATGCCTGGCTTTTGGTGTCTAAAGTCGAATTCATTTTATATCGTCGATGGCGTTAAATGGTAAAACTGATCATCGATTAAAATCCATACTACACCTGTTCCAACAAAACAGACTTCTAACTTATACAGGTACTTAAATGAAAAAGATTGCACTTAAAATTGTAGGACTAACGGTTTTGGCTTCTGCGCTAACTGGTTGTATCGGTAGTAACGCCGTAACAGGGAAAGTGATGAAATTTAACGTCGAAGTTGTCGACAACCGTTATGCTCGTGCTGGTGTGAACTTCTTATTAGCGCCTGTATACGGTATTACTACCGCGGCCGATTATGTAGTATTCAACTCATTGGAGTTCTGGACGGGTAAAAACCCAATCAGTGGTTCGCCACACATCTTTGATACAAAAACAGACACCCACTTCAAAGTGAATGATGAACTAGACCCAAGCCTCAAAGAAGCGCCTGTAGGACCGATTTCAAACAATCGTGCCATTGAGACTGGTGAGATGATGAAAATCGACGAAAACACCATTCAAATGGACATTGTCTATACGTCTGGTGAAACAGCGACGCTGACTGGAATCAAAGATGGTCAGAACGTGAGCTATTACATGGATGGTCAGCTTGTGTCGCAAACAACTATCGCTGAATTAGAGAAGATTCAGGGCACTGAAGCTTAAGATTTGTAGCTCATAGAGAGTTAAACCTGAAAGCTACGTTTGACTTTGAAAAACGTAAAACAAAAAAGAAGCCCGGCTACTGCTGGGCTTCTTTGTATATGTTCTATTGAGATTGAGACTGAGCAAGCCGGATACTCACCAAGCTCGCCACCATGATGGCTAAATAAAAACTGCCAATAATGGATTCCATAAACACGAAGAACTGTGCGACGGGTAAAGCAGGTGAAATGTCACCATATCCAACAGTGGTTAGCGTGATAAAACTAAAGTACAGCGCATTAAACAGGTTCGTCAGCCAAATTTTTTCTTCCAAACCATTAAATGCATTGGGCAAAATTTCCAGAATCAACAAATAGATGGTCGCCCAAGCCAGCCCTATCAGTAAGTAAATACAGATAGAACCAATAATGTGATTGGGCGTGACCTTCGTGGCTTGCATCACCTGTTTAAGAGCGGAATAAATGTGTGAGAACAGAAACACCGCCAATGCCGTTAACGTCACTATCGAAAGGTTATAGTCCTCCAAAAAAGAGAATACCCCCGACACCGTAGCGGTTATCAATAGCAGACCATACCAAGAGCGATACAAGGCTCGCTCTTTATGGATGCCCACAATCGAAACAGCCAAAGTAATAATGATCAAAAACAGAATGGTCTTTTGACCCTGCGGATAAAACTGTTGCATCACTGCACAGCCAAAAAACAGCACTAACAATGCATAAAATAAGAAGTAGAAGTTGTCGTCTTTAGAGACTGGCTTCATCTATTTTTCCTCAACCTCTGCGGTTTTTTTCTCAGTTTCTTCTTGGTTTTTCTCTTCAAGTCCAAGCCACGCCATCATCAGCTCATAGCTTAAACTCAGTATCACAGCACCGACAAATAAACCGACAATGCCCGACATCGCCATGCCACCTAATGCGCCCAACAGAATCACCAACATTGGAATATGAGATCCGCGGCTTAGCAATACTGGCTTCAAGATAGCGTCACTACCACTGACCAAAATACACCACACTAAGAACAAGCTCGCCGCTAACGTCGATTCAACGCTGAACATGTAAATGATCGCAGGTAATAGAGCAAGAATCGGTGGAAGTTGGATGATTGCAATGAGCAGAACAGCGAGCGCCCAAAACGCAGCAGCAGGAACGCCTGCAATCACCAAACCGATTGCCGACATCATGGATTGAATCACAGCAACACCAATCACACCTTGCACAACGCTGCGCACGGTCGACTTAGACAGCTGAACCAATTCTTCACCTTTGCCATCCGTTAAACGCGCCACTAAATGAGTGACTCCTGTTTGGCATTTATCGGCATTACTCATGAACGCGCCAGCAATAATGGTCGAGATAATAAATTGAATGAAACCACCACCTAGTGAGCCTAAAACTGAGGCCACTTTTGAAGCGAATATCTTGAGTTCTTCAGCATACTTAATGAACACCCCCTCGATATTGTTCGAGGCATGAACCAAAGTTGCATAGACCTTTTCACCAATCAAAGGGATGTCTTGCAAAGATTCTTTCGGTTTAGGCAGTGACAAAGTTCCATCTTGTAGCCCCGCCATCAAATCGGATGCGCTGGTGTAGATACCTGAAGAAAGCGCAACCAATGGAATCAACAGCAATAACACGCCGATGAAACTCAGTAATGCACTGGCTTTGCCTTTCGACATCCCGGTTTTATTTGAAATTGCGACCGCCACTGGATACAACGCAGTCGCAATGATCGCGCCCCATATCACCAAAAGAATGAATGGGCGCAAAATCGAAAAACACCAATAGACGAGCATGGCAATGGCAGCAATCTTAATTGCGGCATCAATCGCCTGTTTAGAAAAATCATCGGTTAACTTCATGAGACGTCCTTGTAAGGGCAAAATTAAGGCTGATTTTGTAAGAACTTCCAATTCCTGGTTTCAAGGAAGAGTGAAGCCAAAATCATGTATATGCCAATTAACACTAATTGGAATATGCGTATGAATGTGTTGCTATCGATGTCACCGGAGCTCATCAATGTGCTACCAACCAGTACCAGTAAGGTACTAAATGCAGTGGCGAAAATAGGTGATTTTTCAGGAACCGTGTAGATCTTGGTAGCCATAAGAATGGCAATAAGT
>NZ_JAPNXR010000036.1:0-3745 GCF_030397615.1 Vibrio sp. 14N.309.X.WAT.E.F5
ATTAGCACTGATGGCAGCCACCCCAAATAAAGCACTAGCCAACTGCGTATTATGTGAGTTTACGTTAAATGCGTCTAGTTACATAACTATCACTAATGTATATAAACCCTTTTATAATAAAAGGGTAATATATGCACCATCGAAAAATGACCGAGAATTACATTTTTCGTGAATACATTTGTTGTATAAGCAAGGAAGAAACAGCAAATCTATGTTTTAAAACTGTGAGAACTGTCACAGGTTGGGATGATGGAAAACCAATACCCCCTGAATGCAAAAGGCTTATGAGAATGGCAAAAGGTCGAGAGTTGAACGACTCGAAAGACTGGGAGCAATTCAAAATGCATAGACAAGGGTTAGAACTACCAACAGGCCAAACGGTGACAGCACAGCAAGTTTTAGCAGGAATAGCCCTGTTAGAGATCCAATCCGAAATAGAAATAAAAACATCGAGGTACTTGTTGAAAACAGCAAGGGCTATAGCAAATATAAAATCTAGATAGAAAAAAGCCCCGAGGAGGGGCTTTATAATGTCACCAGTGACGGGGCTCATTTAGTGCATTGAAACCATACGCCCTGTGTGAACGTCTTTCAAAACTCCAACTGTAAGATTTTCATAATCACACATAACAGATGCAGCTTGTTTAACGTCGGATTCTCTATCCTGTGGAATCCAAAGTGTAACTTTCTTGAACCCTTTAGATTTCATCTTATCTTCATATTTCTTATTTCGACTCATTGAACCACCTCCCTATACAAACATTTGATCACAATCGATAGTAAGGTGCAAGACTCACTTCGTTCAAACACTGGCGCACTACGTTTGCGAATACAGTCGAGGAGCACTAGCACTATGTTAGTGCTCCAATAGAATCGATAACTGGAAGTGCCCTGCACCAAAAAGAAGGCTTAGCAGGGCGGGGGGATTAGTACGAGTCGCGTCAGGTTCACTATAATAATAAACCCGCTTTCTCGCTGTGCAAGACGGATGGACAACGAGCAAGAGGGTACATTTGTATATATGCAGTAGCAGAACCAACAGCGAACCAAAAACCAAAAAAGACACACAGAACGCAACCTAAGCGACGAAGTTAAATGGCTTTACTTATGTAAAGCAAAAGGAAATTGCGCCTTAAAATGGATTTAGATAAAAGCAATATGTAATCAATGTAATAATTAAATTTAAATTGTGAATTCTAATGCAAATTTAAAATGTCAAGAATTGACTTTTAAATTAAATTTTATTTTTAAAATTGATATGAAACGACTAGCAAAATACGTCAAAAGGTCATAAACAAATAAAGCCACTAGAAGACCAACAAAACCGTACATAGCGAGAGATTGAGCAATCATATCGATATCATCAGCCGTTATATTTATACTTTGCATAAAGAACCTCATTAAAATTTATATTATCATCATGCCGCGCCGCGTTCGCTGTTCAGCTCTCACGACTCACGCTATGCGGCAAAGAAAATTACATACTAAAAATATCAACAGACCTTTGAACATTATCAACTCTACCACTCATTAAATCGTTACTTTCAGAAGCAATAGCAACGCCACTCGATGTAGGTGGACACGTTAAGACCCTCGACACTGATTTAGAGTGCACTTGAATCAAACAATCATCAATCAATTCAAAGCGGTAACCGTAGCGATTCAACACAGCCGAGCGTATATAAAAGGTGTCTACACCTTTATCTATTCTAAAGACAAAATCCGAATACTCACCAAACCCCTTTGGATAAACCGTCCTATTTACCGACGTAAGATAGACCGCTGTAGAACCGTTAAACACAGGAAAAGCATCAAAGAAAGGATTCACAGCATCAGGAAGACTTTCAGAAGAACCTTGAGAATTAGCATTGCTAGAACCCACCCGAACAGAACTTTCCCCATCTTCGATAGGAGCATTTTCAGATACTGAAACGTTAGTCGAATTGGATAGAGTAGCCGAGTCGGAAACGGCAGCTGGCGAATCAACCGTTTGAACTTCACCCACATCAGAATCAGATAGTACATAAGATAAATCCCATATAAATTTGCCAATGGCCACGACACCGATAAGGATCGCAAGAATGAATTTTGGAGACTTCAAAGCCGAGATGTCAGACTTAGTCGCGTTAAAACCTCCCGTTCCCGTAGACTTATAAAGCGCGAATACATCAATAGGAATTTTCTTAGTCGAACTACTAGCCATATCGGCCTTAGTGGAAGGAGATGTCTTAGTTGACTTAGGAGAATGATTATAGATTCGAGGCTTACGACTTCGAAAGAACGTATCCGTTGAACGATGAGAATAAGCTTCTCCGGCACACCCTTTTAGCCAAGTGGGAATTGCAGTGTAGTCAGGTGTAAGCATGACAATATCCCATTGGTATTTTCTATGTCGCGTGAATGCGCCATAAAAATCGAACGGGTAAAGAAGCCTATTGTTTTCATCAAACTGAGTACGTTCACAATCATCAACATCCCCTACTTCGAACGAATCAGGGTCAACAGGAAGCCAGCGAGAATAGAACAGTTCTGAAAAGTCTTTAGGTAGATAATCCACGAACTCTGAAAGCGGTTTTCTTAAAAACTTCTCACGCTTGAATCCAGCTTCAGAACAATATAAATCCTGACACTCATCAATAACAATGAATGCCCCAATTGGCATCCAGTTAAACCAGTTTTGCCAAAGCATCACCCCCTCAGAAGATCGCGAAAAGATTCGAATCAATCGTGCTGAATCTGGAAACTTTTCACCTAACAACTCCTCGATAGATTCTTTAGGTTTCAAACCCTCAATATTAGTGACCACGATACGCCCCTCACGTAGAGCAGGAAGCACTTCAAACCATGTAACGTAAGCAGTTTTATAAGCCCCGTTAGAGCCATGACGAAAGGAAACAGCCATATCACCACCCCATAATTCTAAGCACAAATGCCGTAGCAAACGCATCAACGATAATTCGAACTGAATCAACAATGCCGAACTGGTAACAGGCAAAGCGTAAGTCTGAGGGAAGCTTGTTAAAAGCCATGTTCAACACCGTATAGACCTCATATTCAGAAAGCAGCAAAGAGGCAACGTTATAAGCCATCTCTAGCATTTGGATTTTTAAGTAGATATAGAGCTTAATGAACCAAAACCATGCATAGGTGAACAAGTCCATAAACAAGTCCGGTATAGTGGCGAAGAAGTCGTAAATACTGCCGAAGACCGTAACAATGTAATCAAGTGCACTGTAGAAATATTCCATGATTTATACCTTAGAGCGACCAGAAGAAAGCAAAATAAAGCCAGCTAATAGAGTAGCGATGAATAAGATAACGGTTCGAATCATATTGGTGTTGTTAGAGCCTAAAGAGTTGAACAAGTTGAACCCAACATCAACATTCCACCGACTCAGGGAGAACGTTGTAGACTCGTATGAGCCGTCAGAGAAAGACATTTGACCAAGCTTTAGAGGGGATTGTTTTATTGTACTTTCAAGCGTTTTTTCTAGCTGTTCAACTTCAGCCTCGATTAAACCAATTGAATTAGACATAACCGTGTTACCAACATAACCGTCGCCATTACCTGGTGCAGTGAATGAACCTGATTTTCCAAAGAAACTTTGAAGAGTATCTTGTAATTGAGCTTTTGTTAGACCATCACCATTATTAGAACCACCACCAGTAGAACCACCGCCAGTAGAACCACCACCAGTCTCACCACCGCCAGTCTCACCACCACCAGTCTCACCACCACCAGTCT
>NZ_JAPNXR010000037.1:0-3689 GCF_030397615.1 Vibrio sp. 14N.309.X.WAT.E.F5
CGAACCGAGGTCCACGGATTTGCAATCCGCTGCATAGCCACTCTGCCAAGGCGCCTTAATCAACATAAAAATATATTGAAGTGTTTAAAGAGAACCACTCTTTGTCCAACACTCTACTTAAAGTAGAAACTAGATAGATGGTGCCCCGGGCCGGACTTGAACCGGCACAGCGCGAACGCCGAGGGATTTTAAATCCCTTGTGTCTACCAATTCCACCACCAGGGCAACGCAATCATGCGATGCTGATTACTGAAGAGTAAAACACCATCTCTCTGCGACCTAAGCCGTGAGAACGAGGTGTACTTTAACGGATAGAAAAAATTCGTCAACAGTAAATTTTATCTTTCAATTCAAGTGATTAATTATCGAACTCAAACGAATGAATTTAGTGCAGCTTGTACGGTTCTTATACGTAGGTTTTGAGTTTTAACAGGAACTCATAAGCCGAAATCCAGTTTGGAGATTCACTAAATACTGTTGATTCCATTGAATGAACAAAACACTCCCTCGTTTTCATGTGCTTTTCACATTCAAAGACTAAAGTTTTAAGTAACGACTATTACGAAATAAAAACGTGAAACCACTTAAACGATACCAATATGAACGCTATGCCGTGCTCTGTAACCTCGCCTACCCTAGAGTCTTTAAGCAAACTCGTTACGGTTTTGATCCTAATGGACAGCGCATCATAAAGAATCAATTTGGTAAAACCATGATTCGAGTCTTATGGAGCAGCGACAAAGATGAAGTCGTCGTGGTTATCAAGGGGTCACACAGTGTTTCTGACTGGCTACTCACTTTTGCACTATGGACCAGAAGCTGTAAAAAAATTGGGCTCAACTATCGTGTTCATGCTGGTTTCTATCATCTCATGTTTCAAGAAAGCCAACCGAGTCGTAACGAAGACAAGCTTGGGCAAACCGTTATCGAACGTTTAGAGGCCACGCTCATACCATTGTTAGAACAAGGAAAAAGGATTTCTATCACCGGGCACTCTTCTGGCGGCGCGATTGGCTGTGTATTTGCTGACTACCTAGACCAAAAGTACCCAGGCTGTATTAAACGCATTGTCACGTTTGGCCAACCCGCTGTGGGTGATTGGAGTTTCAAAAAGAACTACCGTTTGAGCAAGAAAACCTACCGTATCTGTTGCGACATAGATATTGTCACCTTCATGCCTCCCGTACCTCTGTTGTATTGGCATGTAGGGAAAGTGCTTTGGCTCTATAACGGCAGGATCTACGAAAACACACCGACATTAATCCGCCTTGGTCGCTCTATCTTTAGCTGGTTGATAAGGCCTTTCTCTTACCACTTAATGAGCAAGTATATCCGTAACAAAGATTTCTTTGATAAGCACTGAGACAGTAAATCAAGTTGACGCTGGCTGCATAAAAAAGAGCACAAGCCTGTGAGTGACTTGTGCTCTGTATGGTTTTGACTGAACTTAAAGTTTAAATCTTGAGAGTTCTTGTTTGAGATCGTTAGCTAAATGGCTGAGTTGATCGGCTTGCGAGACTGCATCTGTTGCATCAAGTGCCATTACATCACTTACTTCACGGACAGATTCCGTATTCGCATTGATTTCCGCGGTGACTAAAGACTGTTCTTCAGCAGCTGAGGCAATCTGAGTCGCCATATCACTGATCATCTGAATCGCTTCACGGATTTGAGCCAAGCTCTCTCCGGCCATATCCACATCGTGCACGCTTGTTTTCGCCATATCGTGACTTTGTGTCATCACTTTAACCGCACCATTCGTCGCTTGCTGTAGGCGTTTGATCTTGTCTTCGATCTCTTCTGTTGAAGCATGAGTACGTTGAGAAAGCACACGAACCTCATCAGCAACCACAGCAAAACCTCTCCCTTGCTCACCAGCCCTAGCTGCTTCAATGGCCGCATTGAGCGCAAGTAAGTTCGTTTGCTCCGCTATTTCGCGAATCGTCGCCAAGATAGACGCGATTTGCTGACCATGCTCTTCAAGCTCACTGATGATAGACACAGCACTTGTTAGCTCAGTAGCGAGGTCATTAATCGATGATTGGCTTTTAGCCATCTGTTGGAAGCCTTGCTCGCTCAACTCCACCGAGTGAGTCGCACTTTTCGCCGTACTCTCAGCATTCGTGGCGATTTCGGCTGTTGCTGTCGCCATTTCTGTCACAGCCGTTGCCACCATCGTGATCTCATCTTGTTGCCTGCTCACACTATCACTGCGCTTCATCGCACTGGTATTAGCATGCTCGGCACCGCTGTTCATCGCGGTAGAAACTTGAGTGACGTTTTGCATCATTTGATGGAGCCGATCAACGAAGACATTAAACTTATCGGCAAGTTGACCCACCTCATCTTGGCTCGAGACTTGTAGTCTTTGGGTGAGGTCGCCTTCTCCTTCCGCAATATCAGCTAATGCTTCACTCACTCGACCCAGCTCGACTAATTGACGAGCCACGAACCATGAGGTTGCTGCAGCCATAACGATCAAGACAATCAAACCTGTGGTGATTTGACTAATCAACATATCGAACAGCGGCTGCTCTAATACGTCTTTATCCATTTCAATCACAAGTAACCAGTCAGTGCCTTTAATCGGCTCAGCCATGATGACTCGCTCGGCACCATCTACTTGAGTAAAGATCGTCGTCAAGTTTTGCGCAGCACTGTTCAAGCCAGACACACTCAGCTCTGGCGCAATATCATTGACTTGTTTCAGAATGAAATCTTTATTTTGATGAGCAACGACCGTTCCTTGCTTATCGATAAGAATCGCACGCCCATTCCCCGGAACCTGAATGGCTAATACGTCTTCAATCAATTTGTCTAATGCCAAGTTTGATGCAACAACACCGATGATCGATCCATTCTCGGTCACTGGGTCTGTCAGTGTCACCACCAAGGTTTGCATCGTCACACTCACATACGGCTTGGTTGTCACTGCGCGGTTCTCAGCTAAGGTTTGTTTGTACCAACCTCGGACTCTTGGGTCATAGCCCGCTTTATTCAATGAAGGATCATGACGGAACATCTCACCTTCTTTGTTACCGTAATAACTCAATCCAAACCCACCAGATACCAAGGTTTGACGTAAATGAGGAACGATATCTATTGAAGGGTTAAGCTGCACTTGTTGCTTAAGTCCGTGTACTGCTTGTTTCTTATCATAAAACCAGTCACTAATGCCCTTTGCATGAGCTTGAAGTGTATTACGACTTTCACTTTCTATTGCTTGCCAGCTGTTTGTTTGAAACGTCTTATAACCCATGAAAAGAAGAATGGCAGATGTAACAGCAATCGCCAAAACTACAGAGAAAACCATTTTCCTCTTTAGACTAAATTGCATATTTAAGAACCTCTTATAGAACAATTAAAGAAATATAAAAGAGGGACACTATCACTCATACACATGTTTTAATTTGGGTTATCCCATAAAACAATGAAACAAATTTAGCATTATGGTTAATTGTGACTTTGATTTATTTACCTGTCTATCAACAAAGGTTCAACTTAGGATCTCATCAAAATAGAGTGGGTCTATGAAAGGTAAAGGGGAGAAATGAAGAGGCAAGGATGAAGAAACAAGAAACAAAGAAGCCAGAAACGAAAAAACCAGCCACAAGGACTGGTTTCTTCTAAATGATGGAGGCGCCTCCCGGAGTCGAACCGAGGTCCACGGATTTGCAATCCGCTGCATA
>NZ_JAPNXR010000038.1:0-2941 GCF_030397615.1 Vibrio sp. 14N.309.X.WAT.E.F5
TTGAGTCCACAAAACCCCTTGGGTGTTGTATGGTTAAGCCTCACGGGCAATTAGTACAGGTTAGCTCAATGCCTCGCAGCACTTACACACCCTGCCTATCAACGTCGTAGTCTACGACAACCCTTTAGGACACTTATAGTGCCAGGGAAAACTCATCTCAAGGCTCGCTTCCCGCTTAGATGCTTTCAGCGGTTATCGATTCCGAACTTAGCTACCGGGCAATGCCATTGGCATGACAACCCGAACACCAGAGGTTCGTCCACTCCGGTCCTCTCGTACTAGGAGCAGCCCCTTTCAATTTTCCAACGCCCACGGCAGATAGGGACCGAACTGTCTCACGACGTTCTAAACCCAGCTCGCGTACCACTTTAAATGGCGAACAGCCATACCCTTGGGACCGACTTCAGCCCCAGGATGTGATGAGCCGACATCGAGGTGCCAAACACCGCCGTCGATATGAACTCTTGGGCGGTATCAGCCTGTTATCCCCGGAGTACCTTTTATCCGTTGAGCGATGGCCCTTCCATTCAGAACCACCGGATCACTATGACCTGCTTTCGCACCTGCTCGAATTGTCATTCTCGCAGTCAAGCGGGCTTATGCCATTGCACTAACCACACGATGTCCAACCGTGTTTAGCCCACCTTCGTGCTCCTCCGTTACTCTTTGGGAGGAGACCGCCCCAGTCAAACTACCCACCAGGCACTGTCCGTAATCCCGATTCAGGGACCGACGTTAGAACATCAAAACTACAAGGGTGGTATTTCAAGGACGACTCCACCACATCTAGCGACGCGGTTTCAAAGTCTCCCACCTATCCTACACATGTAGGTTCAATGTTCAGTGCCAAGCTGTAGTAAAGGTTCACGGGGTCTTTCCGTCTAGCCGCGGGTACACTGCATCTTCACAGCGATTTCAATTTCACTGAGTCTCGGGTGGAGACAGCGTGGCCATCATTACGCCATTCGTGCAGGTCGGAACTTACCCGACAAGGAATTTCGCTACCTTAGGACCGTTATAGTTACGGCCGCCGTTTACCGGGGCTTCGATCAAGAGCTTCGACCGAAGTCTAACCCCATCAATTAACCTTCCGGCACCGGGCAGGCGTCACACCGTATACGTCATCTTACGATTTTGCACAGTGCTGTGTTTTTAATAAACAGTTGCAGCCACCTGGTATCTGCGACTCTCGTCTGCTCCATCCGCAAGGGACTTCACTGATAAGAGCGTACCTTCTCCCGAAGTTACGGTACCATTTTGCCTAGTTCCTTCACCCGAGTTCTCTCAAGCGCCTTGGTATTCTCTACCCGACCACCTGTGTCGGTTTGGGGTACGATTCCTTACAATCTGAAGCTTAGAGGCTTTTCCTGGAAGCATGGCATCAATGACTTCACTACCGTAGTAGCTCGACATCGTATCTCAGCGTTAAGAAAGTCCGGATTTACCTAAACTTTCCGCCTACATACTTGAACCTGGACAACCGTCGCCAGGCCCACCTAGCCTTCTCCGTCCCCCCATCGCAATTGTAAGAAGTACGGGAATATTAACCCGTTTCCCATCGACTACGCCTTTCGGCCTCGCCTTAGGAGTCGACTTACCCTGCCCCGATTAACGTTGGACAGGAACCCTTGGTCTTCCGGCGAGGGAGTTTTTCACTCCCTTTATCGTTACTCATGTCAGCATTCGCACTTCTGATACCTCCAGCATGCCTTACAGCACACCTTCAACGGCTTACAGAACGCTCCCCTACCCCACATACCCTAAGGTACGTAGCCGCAGCTTCGGTGTATAGCTTAGCCCCGTTACATCTTCCGCGCAGGCCGACTCGACCAGTGAGCTATTACGCTTTCTTTAAATGATGGCTGCTTCTAAGCCAACATCCTGGCTGTCTGAGCCTTCCCACATCGTTTCCCACTTAGCTATACTTTGGGACCTTAGCTGGCGGTCTGGGTTGTTTCCCTCTCCACGACGGACGTTAGCACCCGCCGTGTGTCTCCCGGATAGTACTTACTGGTATTCGGAGTTTGCAAAGGGTTGGTAAGTCGGGATGACCCCCTAGCCTTAACAGTGCTCTACCCCCAGTAGTATTCGTCCGAGGCGCTACCTAAATAGCTTTCGGGGAGAACCAGCTATCTCCAGGTTTGATTGGCCTTTCACCCCTAGCCACAAGTCATCCGCTAATTTTTCAACATTAGTCGGTTCGGTCCTCCAGTTGATGTTACTCAACCTTCAACCTGCCCATGGCTAGATCACCTGGTTTCGGGTCTAATCCTAGCAACTGTACGCCCAGTTAAGACTCGGTTTCCCTACGGCTCCCCTAAACGGTTAACCTTGCTACTAAAATTAAGTCGCTGACCCATTATACAAAAGGTACGCAGTCACACCACGAAGGTGCTCCTACTGCTTGTACGTACACGGTTTCAGGTTCTATTTCACTCCCCTCACAGGGGTTCTTTTCGCCTTTCCCTCACGGTACTGGTTCACTATCGGTCAGTCAGTAGTATTTAGCCTTGGAGGATGGTCCCCCCATATTCAGACAGGATATCACGTGTCCCGCCCTACTCGATTTCACTGATTATGATGTGTCGGTTACGGGGCTATCACCCTTTATTGCGAGACTTTCCAGACTCTTCACCTGCATCATTAAAAGCTTAAGGGCTAATCCAATTTCGCTCGCCGCTACTTTCGGAATCTCGGTTGATTTCTCTTCCTCGGGGTACTTAGATGTTTCAGTTCCCCCGGTTTGCCTCCTGTTGCTATGTATTCACAACAGGATACGTGCTTGTGCACGTGGGTTTCCCCATTCAGAAATCCCAGACTCAAAAGGTTATTACTACCTAATCTGGGCTTATCGCAAGTTATTACGTCTTTCATCGCCTCTGACTGCCAAGGCATCCACCGTGTACGCTTAGTCACTTAACCATACAACCCGAAAGGGTCT
>NZ_JAPNXR010000004.1:0-298994 GCF_030397615.1 Vibrio sp. 14N.309.X.WAT.E.F5
TAATGAATTGACTGTGCCGAATAACTACAAGTAGTTAAACGTATTGGTCACTCAGTTCGTTGAAATCAATTTGTTACCGAAGTAACTGTTATTACGCTCTTTCGAAAAAGAACAAATAACGTTTTGATATTCATCAACGAGTGCCCACACAGATTGATAGGTTTAAATTGTTAAAGAGCTTTACTTATTGAGCGTTCCTTTTAGTAAGGAGCCTCTCTAAGTGGACGGCCATTCTAGCGAATTGGGTTCCAGTGTCAAACACTTTTTCCAGCTAATTTTTCAAAGCATCTTAAATGCTTAATGTCGTCTCGTTACTTAGTTCAAACCGCTTGGTTATCCCTAGCAACGGAGGCGCATTATAGAGAGAATCCCCCTTTGCACAAGACCAAAAACGAAAAAAAACCGCCGCAGGCGATCGTTCGGACACTATTCACACAAAGCGTTCAAAATAGGTACGATTAAGCCTTAATTTCGGCTAATCGTACCTATTATTCATAGTTTGATTATTGGTGAGCAATAATTCGGTCGTTATTCACTAATAGCTGCACTTTCTTCTCTGGATTTATTTTTCCAGCCAGTATCGCTTTCGCTAACGGGTTCTCAACAGTTTGTTGAATTGCTCTTTTAAGAGGCCTTGCACCATATACAGGATCAAAACCAACTTGAGAGATTAGCTTGAGCGCTTTTTCTGAAACTTCGAGTTCATAACCATTGTCTTCCATTCGCTTTTTCAAATGATCAAGCTGAATAGCGGCAATTGACTCGATATGCTCTTGGCCTAATGGATGGAACACGACACTTTCATCAACTCGATTCAAAAACTCAGGTCGGAAATGTTTACCCACAACTTCCATAACCTCATTTTTAATGCCTTGGTAATCCAATGTATTAAAGTTCTCTTGAATACGAGTAGAACCTAGGTTCGATGTCATGATTACCACGGTATTTCTAAAATCGACGGTGCGACCTTGTCCGTCAGTTAATCGTCCATCATCTAAAACCTGCAATAGAATATTGAAAACATCTGGGTGAGCTTTCTCTACCTCATCAAGCAGAATGACAGAATAAGGTTTTCGACGAACGGCTTCGGTTAAGTACCCACCTTCCTCATAACCCACATAACCAGGGGGAGCACCAACTAAACGAGCAACAGAGTGTTTTTCCATAAACTCAGACATATCGATACGCACCATCGCATCTTCACTATCGAACATAAAGTTCGCTAATGTTTTACACAGTTCCGTTTTACCGACACCTGTTGGCCCTAAAAACAAGAACGAACCAATAGGCTTATTCGGATCAGACAAGCCTGCACGGCTACGACGAATCGCATTCGATACTACTTCGACCGCTTCCGCTTGACCGATAACTCGCTTATGCAGAACGCCTTCCATTTTCAGAAGCTTCTCTTTTTCTGCTTCTAGCATTTTAGAAACAGGAATACCGGTTTGCTTTGAAAGGACATCGGCAATCTCAGCGTCAGTCACCTTGTTACGTAACAAGGTCATTTCTTGCATTTCAGCTTGAGTCGCGAGATCTAACTGCTTCTCCAATTCTGGGATTCGTCCATATTGCAATTCAGACATACGGTTAAGGTCACCAGCACGTCGTGCAAAATCCATATCCATTCGAGCTTGTTCTAGCTCTGATTTAATATGTTGCGTACCAGACAGAGCCGCTTTTTCAGCGTTCCAAACTTCTTCAAGTTCTGCGAAATCGCGTTCTTTCTCAGAAAGTTCACTTTGTAGCGTGCGCAGACGTTTTTCACTGGCCTCATCATTTTCATTCGTCAGAGCTTGCTGTTCGATCTTCAATTGAATGATTTTGCGTTCTAACTTATCCAATGACTCGGGCTTTGAATCTATCTGCATTCGAATACTCGAAGCCGCTTCATCAATGAGATCAATCGCCTTATCTGGTAACTGACGATCTGAAACATATCGGTGAGATAACGTTGCCGCCGCTACGATAGCAGGGTCGGTAATTTCTACATGATGGTGAAGTTCATAGCGCTCTTTCAAACCACGAAGAATCGCTACCGTGTCTTCAACGGTGGGTTCATCCACGATCACTTTTTGGAATCGACGCTCTAAAGCTGGATCTTTCTCTATATATTGGCGGTACTCATCGAGCGTTGTTGCGCCGACACAATGCAGTTCACCACGAGCTAATGCTGGTTTCAGCATATTACCCGCATCCATAGAGCCTTCGCCTTTACCTGCGCCGACCATCGTATGAATTTCATCGATAAAGAGAATGACATTGCCTTCTTCTTTCGATAATTCATTAAGCACAGATTTTAGACGCTCTTCGAATTCACCACGATACTTAGCACCGGCTACCAATGAGCCCATGTCTAATGAAAGCACTCGTCGGCCTCTTAAGCCTTCAGGAACTTCATTATTGATAATACGCTGAGCCAAACCTTCGACAATCGCGGTTTTACCCACACCGGGTTGACCGATAATGACAGGGTTGTTCTTAGTACGACGTTGAAGGACTTGGATTGTGCGACGAATTTCATCATCACGACCAATCACTGGATCTAGTTTGCCTTGCTCTGCTCGCTCGGTCAGATCAATGGTGAACTTCTCTAAAGCTTGGCGTCTATCTTCCGCATTCGGGTCATCCACCTTTTGACCACCACGAACTTGCTCGATAGCTTGAGATAGTTTTTGCTCAGTAAGGCCTAACTCTTTAAGTAAGTTACCTAGAGGTCCTTTGTCTTCTATTGCAGCGAGTAGGAATACTTCTGAAGATATATAACTGTCTTGACGCTTTTGCGCGACCTTGTCACATAGGTTGAATAGCGTTCCCATTGCGTTAGAGAGCTGAACATCACCACCGATACCGCTTACTTTTGGGACTCGGTCTAATATTTCGCTTAATTTAGAACGCAATTGAACAACATCAATATTCAACATGGTGAGCAATGGACGAATCGCACTGCCATCTTGATTAAGCAAAGACACCATTAGGTGTACAGGTTCTATATATTGGTGATCACGACCTAATGCGAGCGACTGAGCATCAGATATCGCAATTTGGAATTTACTAGTGAATCGATCGAGACGCATGCCAACCTTCCTACTCTTAGATATGTTTATCTTATGGTTAGAAGATGGATACGGTAACGCAGATTTTCAAGGGATAAGGATGAAGAATAGAGCTGATATGAAAATATAAATGAACTGGATGAGTGGTTATGCTAGTCAGAGATTACTCTAACCAAATAAATGTCGCCTGACGTCCAGTAATACCATCACGACGATAAGAATAGAAAGCATCTGAATCGGCGTATGTACATAGATTCGAATCTGTCACCAAAGTCACGCCAACTTTCATTAGTCGTTGAGTCGCAAGTTGAGACATGTTTGCTAACCACTTGCCGGGTTCAGATTTAGCTTTAAATGCTAATTTCGCTTGAGGGTCAAAACGAACAAAAGCGTCCAACACATCGTTGCCAACCTCAAACGCATCTTTACCAATAGCAGGACCAAGCCAAGCAATGA
Source organism: Vibrio sp. 14N.309.X.WAT.E.F5 (assembly GCF_030397615.1). Lineage (NCBI taxonomy): Bacteria > Pseudomonadati > Pseudomonadota > Gammaproteobacteria > Vibrionales > Vibrionaceae > Vibrio > Vibrio sp. 14N.309.X.WAT.E.F5. Next base: position 3,513 of record NZ_JAPNXR010000004.1, read on the forward strand.
TCTGATTATCTGAATCTAGGTTTGAAAACTTTGCGACGGCATTTTCAATAATGCCACCAGCAAGACCACGCCAACCCGCATGAACAGCAGCAACTTGAGTGCCTTTGGTATCGGTAAGGATGACTGGTAAGCAATCGGCTGTCATCGCAGAACACACAACACCCTTTACAGTGGTAAATGCACCATCCGCATCAAGCACATTCGCTATAGGTTCTAAAACTGTAACGACATCCGTTGAGTGAGTTTGATTTAGCCATACCGGAGCCGTGGGCATCTTAGATTGTTGCTTTAGCCATGTTCGATTACTTTCAACAAGTAAAGCATCATCCCCAACGTGCATACCAAGGTTTAACCCTTGATAAGCACCTGTAGAACAACCATCAAAACGAGTCGAAGCAAATACTTTCACGTTTTTTGGTGCATTCCAGTCAGGGATGATCATTGACACGATTAAATGTCGTCTTCTATGTTTTCGCGAGCATCAACACGCAACGCTTCAGCCATCACAACCATGTCATTTGGCACAGGTGCATGGAACTCAACTTCTTCACCAGTAATCGGGTGAACAAACTTCAGCATAACCGCGTGTAGCGCTTGGCGATCAAAAGAACGAATCATTGTCGTTAGCTCTTCAGATGCACCTTTTGGAATACGAGCACGACCACCATACGCAATATCACCTAACAGCGGGTGCTGAAGGTATGACATGTGAACACGGATTTGGTGAGTACGACCTGTTTCTAGACGCAGACGAATACGAGTATGTTCGCGAAAGTGCTCAGCAACACGGTAGTGAGTTACCGCAGGCTTACCCAATTCATTAACGTCCATTAACGTACGCTTAGTTGCATGACGGCTAATGCCTTTCTCAACCACACCACCCGCTGTCATTTTACCAATAGCAATTGCTTCATATTCACGAGTAATACGACGTTTAGCAAGAGCTCGTACAAGACGAGTTTGAGCTGGAACCGTTTTAGCCACAACCATAAGACCAGTTGTGTCTTTATCCAGACGGTGCACAATACCCGCACGAGGTACTTCAGCAATCTGAGGGTAATGGAAAAGCAATGCGTTTAGTATGGTTCCATCCGGCGTACCTGCACCTGGGTGTACAACCAGATCGCGAGGTTTATTGATAACCAATAAATCATCATCTTCATAGACAATGTCTAACGGAATATCTTGTGCTTCCCAGCGCTCTTCATCTGCAAGCTCTGCTTGTAAGATGATCGCTTCACCGCCCAAAACTATGGTGCGCGGTTTAGTGATAACTTCGCCATCCACTTGGATTTTGCCGTCAAGAAGCCACTCTTTAATACGAGAGCGAGAAAAATCGGTAAATAGTTCAGCGACAGCTTGGTCTAAACGTTGACCTAACTGGCTGCTTTTTACTGTGTCTGTTAATGTTATCTGCTGAGCCATATCGAACTTTTTTAAAAACCGTGAGACTAATACCCATTAGTATGGATAAAATAGAATAATTGCATCATTGTATCTGTTACTGGTTAGAAAGTAACGGAAGCTTACGAAATATTTAATTCAAGGAATCGACGCCTGACATGAAACACCTTACTTTATCGGGTCTATTAGCCGTATCACTCTTAGTTGGTTGTTCAAGTAGTGAAGAAATAGTACCGGATGTACCGCCATCGGTTCTTTACTCTGACGCCCAAGAATCACTGCAGAGTGGTAGCTGGCTTTCTGCAATCGAAAAGCTAGAAGCCTTAGACTCTCGTTACCCATTCGGCGCCTATTCTGAACAAGTACAACTGGATCTGATTTACGCGTACTACAAAAATGATGACTTGGCATTAGGCCTTGCCACCATTTCACGATTCCTACGCTTAAACCCTACTCATGAAAAACAGGATTGGGTTCTTTACATGCGTGGCCTGACACACATGGCTCAAGATCGAAACTTCATGCACGATATTTTTAATATCGATCGTAGTGACCGAGATCCAGAACCAGTGAAACTTGCGTTTGCTGATTTCAAACGACTGTTAGAACGTTTCCCTGCAAGTCCATACGCTGAAGATGCACAAAAACGCATGTTCGCATTGAAAAACCGCCTAGCTGAGTATGACTTAGCAACCGCTGATTTCTACCTGCGTCGCGAAGCGTGGATTGCAGCTATAAACAGAACACAAGAGTTGCAAAAGACTTACCCAGACACCATTGCTGCGCGTAAATCTCTGAAAATACAGTTAGAAGCCTACGAGCAACTTGGGCTAGAAGACGCTGTGAAAAGAACAGAAGCCTTGATTGAGCTCAACCCACTGCCTTAGTCAGCGAATCAAACTCGTCGTTAACTAAAACAATCACTTCAAAATCGCGCTAATTTATTAGCGCGATTTTTTTTGAACTTCGTCTGGTAAACTTGATGAATGGCAGCATAAGCAGTATCTTCAATAGGTAACTTTTAACAAAACATCAACATGGAGTGTGGATGTGAGCAGGATGTTATTATTTATCTGGATCGGGTTATTTAGCCAACTTTCCAACGCATTAGAACTGTCCCCATTGAGCAACCAGCCTTACATGGGAGACTTAGATGTACTCAAAACAAAAGGAACAGTGAGAGTATTGGTATCGGCTGATCTGGGCTTTTACTACATAGAAGATGGCAAGCCAAAAGGCATTGTGGCAGAAATGCTCTATCACTTTGAGAAAAGCCTTCGTAAGAAACACCCCTATCTCAATGTGCAGATCATTCCGGTTCAGCGAGATGATCTTCTTCCTTCATTAGAATCCGGATACGGTGATGTCGCGGTAGCAAACCTAACCATTACTGATAAGCGGTTACGAGTGATCGACTTTTCAGATCCCATGATTAAAGATGGTAAAGAACTCATTATCACTGGAAAAAATTCAGAACCTCTCACCGAAATCAAGCAATTGAGCGGTAAAGAAGTATGGATCCGCGCGAGCTCTAGCTACTTCGAAAGTGTGCAAAAAGTGAATATGGAGCTCAATGAACTCGGGTTGCCACCATTACATGTCCACTTTATCGAAGAATCTCTCCAAGATTACGAACTGATAGAACTGGTTAATCAGGGGTATATACAAGGTACGATTCTAGATAGCCATAAAGCAAAACTATGGACTGATGTAATGGAAAACATTCAGATCCATAGCGACTTACCTTTGCGAGAGGATGGTCAAATTGCTTGGGCACTGAGAAAGGATAGCCCTCTTCTCAAAAAGGAAATCAACAAGTACGTTAAGAAAGCCCGCACAGGTACTTTACTGGGTAACGTGATCTACCAAAAATATATCGATAATACGCGTTGGTTAGGTCGAGCTCTCAATCCAAACAAAGTCGACAGAGTTGCCAAGCTCGCTGACGTATTTGAGAAGTACTCCAGCAAGTACGAATTTGATCCTTTAATGATGTCTGCGCAAGGGTTCCAAGAATCAGGGCTCGATCAGAGTCAAGTCTCTCATCGTGGGGCGATTGGCGTCATGCAGGTTTTACCAAGTACGGCCAAAGACAAAAACGTTAATATCAAAAATATTCATAAAGTGGATAACAACATCCATGCCGGCGTGAAATATATGCGTTTTATCAAAGACCGATATTTTAATGACCCTGCCATAACGGCTGACAACCAGATCTATTTTACGTTGGCGTCTTACAACGCAGGCCCAGCTAAAATCAGAAAAATGAGATACCTCGCGAAGAAGAAAGGCTACAACCCTAACGTCTGGTTTAAAAACGTCGAAATCGTCACGCGTAAGTATGTCAGTAAAGAACCCGTCACGTATGTCGCCAACATCAATCGCTACTTTGTTATTTATAAACAATTGGCGGCGATTAATGCCACTCGAGAGAACGGAACAGCAAGGCTACTGCAAACCAACGATTAGCCGCTGTTTGTCATTATGAGCTTAAGCAGTAAACGGCCAAGACAGGACTAAAAGCACAAAAGCCGCATAAGGAAACTTATGCGGCTTTTGTTTATCAAATTCGGATCGTTCTTTGGTGTGACTTAAATCACGAAAGTATATTGCGTGAATTTTCATCAAGCACTTTCAAAAAGCTGTAGGACGCCCCTAAAAACTGGTTTAATTTTTAGCGAAGCCTTGCCTCCAACTTATCGTTTTTCATTGGGATAACAAGCATTTTTCGACAAAAAGATACCAAGACTTGCGTGAGATCACATTTGATTTTAATGCTTATCCCACCCAATCAAAACAAGATCTAGATCACATTCTTTATTCCTGAAAGTCGTAATCTGAAGTTAACCCATGAGGGATACAACAGAGGAAAACTTCTATGAAAATGAACATCACTGGTAAAAACATCGACATTACCTCTGCAATCCGTGATCACATAGAAAGCAAATTTAAAAAGCTGGATAAATGGCAAGTAGACATCATTGCCTGCCAAGCGAGCTTTAGCGAAGAACCAAACAAGAAGAAAAAATTTGAAGCCGTTCTTACGGTACCAAAAGGCCAACTTGTTGCTTCATCAGTTCATGACGACCTCTACGTGGCTATCAACGAAGTAGAACAAAAACTAGAGCGTCAACTCAACAAGCTACGCCATAAACCAGAAGCGCGTCGCGCTGAAAAGCCTGAAATTGAAGAGCTAGAAGCTGAAGTAGAATAAGGAAAGAGAACAGATTAAAAAATAGCGCCTCAGGGCGCTATTTTTTTGCTTGACGCTCGTAGCTCGCTTGCTTATTGTGTTTAAACATTCATAAAACAATCACTTTTTATGCACTCTCAATCTTTGTTTATTTTTGACTTCTTTTTTCTTCCGTAAATCGGAGGCTGAGTCGTTTTAGAAAAACAAGTCAAAAACGAACAAGAAGCCTCCCACACAAGGGAGGCTTTTTTATAAGGACACATTTATGACTGACCGCTCAATTTCACTGGATGATATCCGCCTTCGTCTCAATGATTTAGATGACGAACTGCTGAGTTTACTTTCAGAACGTCGCAAACTCAGTATCGAAGTTGCGAAAAGTAAAGTAGAGACATCAAAACCTGTACGCGATGCCGTTCGTGAACAGCAGCTTCTGGTTAAGCTAATTAACAACGGTAAAGATAAATACGAGCTTGATGCGCAGTACATTACTAAGCTGTTTCATACCATCATTGAAGATTCGGTTCTGCTGCAACAGTCATACCTGCAAAATCTGGCGAACCCACAAAGCCGTAAGCCATTGGCTCGCGTTGCGTTCTTGGGTTCTAAAGGTTCATATTCGCATCTTGCTAGCCGTGAATACTTCAGCCGCAAGAATATGGAATTGATCGAGCTTAACTGCAATCATTTCAAAGAAGTCGCATCGACGGTGGAATCTGGTCATGCCGATTATGGTGTGCTGCCGATTGAGAACACCAGTTCAGGTTCAATCAACGAAGTTTACGATCTTCTACAACACACAACACTCTACATCGTGGGTGAGCTGTCTCAGCCTATTGAACACTGCTTAGTTGCTAAAAGTGATATTCGATTAGAAAACATTAAGACGCTTTATTCGCATCCACAACCTCATCAGCAATGCAGTGAGTTCTTGAGTCGCCTTAAAGGTGTCAGCCTTGAATCTTGTGCAAGCACCGCTGACGCAATGAAGAAAGTGAAAGAACTGGATAGTGATGATGTAGCGGCCATTGGTAACGCTTCAAGTGGCAAACTGTATGGGCTTCAAGCAATTCAAGGCAACATTGCTAATCAAACAGAGAACCACACTCGCTTCATCGTTGTGGCGCGTAAACCGGTAGAAGTCTCGACTCAGATCCCAGCGAAAACGACACTCATCATGTCGACCTCTCAAGAAGCAGGCTCTTTGGTTGAAACCCTACTGATTCTGCAACGCTTGGGCATCAACATGACGAAACTAGAATCTCGTCCAATTATGGGTAACCCATGGGAAGAGATGTTCTATGTTGATTTAGAAGCACACTTGAATGCGGATAACATGCAGCAAGCGATCACGGAACTGACGGCCATTACTCGTCACTTAAAAGTGCTAGGCTGCTACCCAAGTGAGAACATTAAAGCGACTCAAGTTAAGTTGTCGTAAGTTTAGGTTGCCAAAAGCAATTAGCCTACCATAGGCCAAACAGTAAAAGTTAACGCAAACGGAATAACAATCGAACGAAACAATATGCAGAAATAAGTATTGCGGGTATTAAATTGTTATTCCGTTCACTGTCTCTTCACACCCGCCTCCTAAAATTATCACCAACATAACACCTCTCACTAATCATATTTTTATCAATAAAGACAAAACCTTATTGCCTTCACAGGAAATCATCTAACAACGTGTAATTAATAGCGAGCTATCAACAAGTAACATAAACTTACGCACAAAATTATAAATAGTGTTGTATGTAACAATGAAGCTCAGTACTAAAATATTACTTCTAATAGCCCCTGTTATACTGATTAGTACCGCAGCTTCTAGCTATATCATTTACTCAACGCAGAAAAACAGCTTCATCAAACGCGAAGACAACGTACTGCAACTGAATATGGAAAAGTTGGCTGGGTATTTTCGCCAATCTCGCTCCTTCCTAAATAGTTACTCTTACACGCTCTCTAAAAGCGACTTAGTTCGACGTTATTTTTTAGTTGATGACAATCCGTATCGTGAACTTGAACTGCTCGATAACCTTCGAGAAACCATACAGTTCTTGCAAGATGGTGATGACAGCTTTACTGGATTAGCACTGCTTGATGGTGAACGAAAACTCAGTTATTACGCAGACAATAGTCGTGATGCACTCGCCAAAATGGACCCTAAGATCTTAGAGTTTATTGATCATCAGTATCAAAAAACATTGGAAGAATCGAGCACCAATTACGTCCAAAACTCTCAAGGTGAAGGGATGTTAGTTCACTATGAGGTACTCGATAAAAGAACGGTTTCGCCCTCTATAAGCTACCAACCTAGTGATGTTTTTTTTGTGGTCGTTTCTGTTTCTCTCGATAAATTTAATACATTGAGAAAGCAGATCGAGTTCGACTACCAAACCAGCCTGTTTTTCACGCCAACGGCAGTCTCTTTGGAAAGTGATTTAACTCATTCCGTGAAACTAGCTCCTGAGCTTTACGCGACGGTCGATCCTGCTCAGTTCCTTTTAAACAATAAGCTCGACTCTATCTGGAATAAACTGAGCCTGTCGTTTGCACTGTCAGCCTTAGTAACGGTTGCCTTACTGCTTATGCTGCTGTCTCGCTGTGTCATTACCCCTATTTCACGGTTAGACCGACAATTACAACAAGTAGAAAAAAAGCAAAGAAAGAACATTGAACGTTTAAAAACGAATGACGAGTTAGGCCGCTTATCGCATCGTTTTTATGACATGTACCAAGAGTTAGATAACACCTATCAACAAACTAAGGTTTTAGCTGAGAATGACCAGCTGACCAAGATCGCCAACCGACGTCAATTCCAAACCTTTGTTGAGCAATCACTCCCCAAAACAAACTCGAAAACATACACGTGGGTACTCTACTTAGATTTAGATAATTTTAAGTTTGTGAACGACAAATATGGCCATCAAGTTGGCGACTCGATCTTAGTTTCTTTCGCTCAACGTATTTCCGAGATCAGCGTTCTATACAAAACGGATTACGATGCCCATTGTATGCCAGCTCGACTCTCTGGTGACGAGTTCGTTATTTACATCAATGCATCGGCTCGCCATGGGAATATCGCTCATAAGTTTTCAGATACATTATTGGCGCCTCTGCAAAAAGGGTTTATCACTGAATCTGGTAACTACCCGATTACGGTCAGTATTGGCATTGCAACCTATCCTAATGACGGTCACTCAATAGAGAAATTGCTCTCAAACGCAGACACTGCGATGTATCAAGCCAAACGAGCAGGTAAGAATCGGTACGCGGATTACTCTTCAGACTTAGACAAAACCATTCAACGACAAGCAAATATTGAACAGGCTTTGAGACATAAGAATTTTGATGAAGAGTTCAAACTCGTTTATATGCCATACATGGATTCAACAGGAAGTCAGGTCATCGGTGTTGAGGTGCTGTTACGTTGGGAATCGCCACAACTAGGCTCTGTACCGCCTGATGAGTTTATTCCAATTGCCGAACAAACAGGGTTGTTCGACCTTGTCGATCGTTGGGTGATTCAGCATGCTTTTGCTTCGTTCCATAAGCTTCAAGCTCAGTTTGATCATTCGATTCAACTCTCAATTAATCTGTCTTCAGCAGGAATAGAAACAACTCATCTTGCGGTTTTCATCGGTGAACACGCCAAGATCAATGGTATTCCGCCGAACTTGATCGATTTCGAAATCACCGAGACCTTCTACTCAAACTCACAAGGGTTTCCATTATTGAACGAGCTATCTCGAATGGGCTACCGCTTAGCGATTGATGACTTTGGTTCTGGTTACACCTCGATAACCCAGTTGGTTCAATATCCCACTCAAAAAATTAAATTGGATAAGGGCTTTTTAGAAACCTTGATCGAAACAGACAATCAGAACATAGTAAAACCAGTGATCAGTTTGTGCCATGCACAAGGAAAGAAGGTCACCGCTGAGGGCATCGAAACCAAACGCATGCATCAATGGTTACAAGAGGCGCAGTGCGATATGCTGCAAGGCTACTATTTTGGCAAACCGATGCCACTTGAAGACCTAAGTGATTGGTACAAAGAACATCAATTGCAATTTAACCAACAACAATAAGAACTCATTCATGAAATCCGTAGTCATTGCATCGCTCAACCCAGCTAAAATCAACGCCGTTAAAAGTGCGTTCTTGTCAGCTTTCCCTAATACTGAATTCGAATTCATCGGTGTTAGCGTACCCAGCGGGGTTGCTGATCAACCCATGAGCAATGAGGAAACCTATCAAGGTGCAGTAAACCGCGTGAGCAATGCGATCCAAGAACTGCCAAATGCAGACTTTCATGTTGGATTAGAGTCTGGAATTGAAGGTAACGTAACCTTTGCTTGGATGATAATTGAAGCAAATGGCCAACGTGGCGAATCTCGCTCTGCAAGCTTGATGCTGCCACCTGTTGTACTTGATAAGCTCCAGTATGCAAATGAGTTAGGGGATGTTATGGATGAAGTCTTCGGTACAGACAACATCAAGCAAAAAGGTGGGGCGATTGGCCTACTGACACACAACCAACTCTCGCGCAGTTCGGTATATCATCAAGCTTTGATCTTGGCGCTTATCCCTTTCGTTAATCCTGAGCATTTTCCCACTTAGCTTTCAAATACATGTTTTTTCAAAGACTTAAGTTATCTCGTTGAAAGCCTAACCAGTACAGCAGAAACAAAAAACGCTAACGGATTGTTAGCGTTTCTATCAAACTTCAGTGCTTAATATGTAAGATCTACTTAAGCAGTAACTCGGCGATGGCCGCTTTCTCTTGTTCGGATTTAGCCTTGAGCTCATTAGAGCCTCTGGTGATCGTCGCAACGCCTACTCCCAGCATTTGACTCACTTGTCGCTGAGACATTTCGCCTTTCATCAATTCACAAAGAATATTAACTCGAGCAACCAAAGCATCGCGTTCATCAGATGTCATCATCATGGTCAACAACAGCTCATGCTGATCTTTTTCAGCGGCTGTTTTTACCAAATCCATTAGTTGTTGCCAATTATCATATTCAGGTTGTGATGCCATATTTCTACACTTACTTTTAAATTCTGACTTTAAAGAGTCGCTTAACGATTGAAAGCGTTCAACACTTTATACCGAAACACTCAATGTAATCCAATGTAAAAAGGCAGTAAGTAGAAATGGTTCGCACTCACTGCCTTTAATATTTACTCAGTTTCGGACAAAGCGCCGAGAGCTTAGTATTTCGTTTTTGCCTCATGAGGCGCTAAAAACGTTCCCTTCTCGCCCAAGATATCTCGATAGTAAGTCTCAAACATCAAGATGTTCTGAACATAGCCACGAGTCTCCTTGAATGGGATCATTTCGATAAAGGCGTACGCATCTAACTTTTCATCACTACGTGAACGCCACTGTTTCACTCGGCTCGGACCTGCGTTGTATGCAGCAAAAGCAAAAATACGGTTGTTATCATATTGAGAAAGCAATCCATCTAGGTAATGACTGCCAATCTCAATGTTCTTGCTCACATCATAAAGATCATCACTACCCTGGTACTTAATCTGATGCTTCTTCGCTGTATATTGAGCCGTCTTCGGCATGATTTGCATGATACCGCGAGCCCCAACCGGAGAACGAGCCTCTGAATCCATTGCACTCTCTTGTCTCGCTAAAGACATCAAAGTGATCGGGTTGATATCGTGCTTTTCAGCATAGAAGTTAAACCACCACTTGTGGGCGACAGGGAAACGTAACGCAATGTTGTCCCACATCTTCGCTGAGATACTCGCCGTTACCGTAAAGTGATTCCAACGCTGTGTCGCTGCATGAGCGGCAAGCATTGATTTCTGATCTTTATCAGCATTGGTTAACAACCAACGCCATTCACTCTTCGCTGCCGCAATTTTGTCTCGGTCAATCAGTTCGCCGATTCGAACCAAAGAAGTCTCAAATGGCTTTACTGTTTCAGCGTTGTATTTGAGTGTCGATGTTGGGTACTGAACTGGCTTACCTAACTGCTTAGCGGCAGCCACACTGTAGAAATTACGTTGACCCAAGATATCTGACAGTCGTTTATTACCTTCAGCCGTCTCGCCTAGCGCTATCTCAGCTCTGCCCTGCCAATACTGCCAACGAAGCGAAGCTTGATGTTTATCATCTAAGCGCGCAATCCACTCTTTCAAGCCAGTCCAATCGGCATGTTGAATTGCTAAGCGAGCACGTCGTTCCAACAAAACTTGTTTTGATGAGCTCGCGAGCATTTTGTCTCGCCACGCCATCAGCTCTTCTGAATCGGTATTGATCAAACGAAACGTCAGGTAATCCGCTAACTCTTGAGATTTTTCTTTAGATAACTTTTGAGCTTTCACAACATCATCAAAAATCTCTTGAGCGCTGCTTGCTGACTTCCTTGCCAGTTTCTCAAAACCAAACTCAGTTTGAGCTTGATAAAATTCATTCGCAGGGTGCTTCTTAGCAAACGCGAGCACATTTTCAGGCTTGTTGTACAACGCCTTCATCTGCTTGGCTTGAGCAATTGACTCATCATGATCTAATTGCTTAATCAGATAGGTCATCAGCTTACCGTTACGACCTTCAAACGCTAACAACATCCTTTCGAGTATCAGATCATCCGTTCTTAAACCAGCTTTATCCCATCCTTCAAAAAGCGGATCACAGGCGTCATCAACACCGCTACCACTTAACCAAAGTTGTTTCGCACCTTTGAACGCGAGCTCTTGATTACCTTGCTCATAATGCGCTCGGTAGTAGATACATTGGTATTTTTCACCAACTGGCTCTTGAGTTTGAAATTCCAGTATCGTTTGCCACTGCTTTTGAGAGGCCAATGAATCTAAGTAAGGCGCACGCATACGATTCGAAAATGGCAGCGCTTTATTCTCTTCAATAAAAGCATCCACTTCAGCAGGTGTGCGATCACCTAGGCCTATGAGAAAGGCGCGATAATCAGTGTATGGCGTTAGAGGGTATGTTTGAATTTTGTTGCGCAGCGCGGAGTAGGCTTTTAGATCTCGGTTGTCCAAAACCTCTTGCGCTCTGTCATAAACATCACGCTGCATTTCAAGCTCGGGTGCATTGCTCGCCAAAGCCATCGGAGCCAGTGAAAATGAAGACAAAATTGCTGATGCAGCGACAGCAATTTTCGTATTACCAATGCGGAAAAACATTCGCTCTTTCCTTAGTGCGTGTATGAATACGTGAAGTCTATTTACGCCCGACATCACATCAAATGTAAAGAGTTTGAGTGTAAATATTATTAATATTTAACACTTCGCCTCAGAAGCCTATTAAATATAGTTTTAATGACCAATGTGACAATAATAAGTAAGGATTAGTTCAAGAATGGCTTTTCTGTCCTAGGAGTAACATCTTTGGGGATATTGGTATAAAATGGCAGACAATTTTGAACAATAATTAGGATCGATCGGCAATGGCTGAATACGTATATACCATGTCTCGGGTGAGCAAAACTGTTCCACCTAAGCGTCAAATTCTTAAAGACATTTCTCTTAGCTTTTTTCCTGGCGCTAAAATCGGTGTTTTGGGTCTAAATGGTTCAGGTAAATCTACCCTACTACGTATCATGGCTGGTATTGATACTGATATTGATGGTGAAGCTCGTGCACAGCAAGGCCTTAAAGTCGGTTACCTACCGCAAGAGCCTGTACTAGACGAATCAAAAACAGTGCGTGAAATCGTAGAAGAAGCGGTTTCTGATGTTGCAGACGCACTTAAGCGTATCGATGCTGTTTACGCAGCTTACGCTGAACCCGATGCAGATTTCGATGCTCTTGCTAAAGAGCAAGGCGAGCTTGAAGCACTTATCCAAGCTAAAGATGGCCACAACCTAGAAACAGCTCTAGAGCGTGCTGCTGATGCACTTCGTCTTCCTGAGTGGGATGCGAAAATCGAATTCCTATCAGGTGGTGAACGTCGTCGTGTTGCGATCTGTCGTCTACTTCTAGAAAAGCCAGACATGCTGCTTCTTGATGAACCAACCAACCACTTGGATGCAGAATCAGTGGCTTGGCTTGAGCACTTCCTTGTTGATTACAGCGGTACTGTTGTGGCAATTACCCACGACCGTTACTTCCTAGACAACGCTGCTGGCTGGATTCTAGAACTTGACCGTGGTGAAGGTATTCCATGGGAAGGTAACTACACATCTTGGCTAGAACAGAAAGATGAGCGTCTGAAGCAAGAGAAATCAGGCGAAAGCGCACGTCAAAAGACTATCGAGAAAGAACTTGAATGGGTTCGTCAGAATCCTAAAGGCCGTCAGGCTAAATCTAAAGCTCGTATGGCTCGTTTTGAAGAACTAACGACTGGCCAATACCAGAAGCGTAACGAAACCAACGAACTGTTCATCCCGCCAGGTGAGCGTTTAGGTGACAAGGTACTTGAAGTTAAGAACCTAACTAAGTCATTTGGTGACCGTGTTCTTATCGACGACCTATCGTTCAGCATGCCTAAAGGCGCTATCGTCGGTATCGTTGGTGCCAACGGTGCGGGTAAATCAACACTATTCAAAATGCTAAGCGGCGCAGAACAGCCAGATTCAGGCACAGTTGAATTAGGCGAAACGGTTAAGCTTGCTTCTGTTGATCAGTTCCGTGACAGCATGGATGACACAAAAACAGTATTCCAAGAGATCTCTGAAGGCGCTGATATCATTAAGATCAACAACTTCGAAATCCCTGCTCGTGCATACTGCTCTCGCTTCAACTTCAAAGGCAACGACCAACAGAAAATCATCGGTCAGCTTTCTGGTGGTGAACGTAACCGTGTTCACCTAGCAAAACTGCTAAAAGCGGGCGGTAACGTACTGCTACTCGATGAGCCAACCAATGACCTTGATGTCGAAACTCTGCGTGCACTTGAAGAAGCGCTGCTTGAGTTCCCTGGTTGTGCAATGGTTATCTCGCATGACCGTTGGTTCCTTGACCGTATTGCGACCCATATCTTAGACTACCGTGATGAAGGTCAAGTTAACTTCTACGAAGGTAACTATACTGAGTACACAGAGTGGCTGAAGAAGACTCTGGGCGCACAAGCGGCTGAACCGCACCGTATCAAGTACAAGCGTATTACTAAGTAAATTAGCTTGTATTTTGAACAAAGGCCGCGATAATAGCGGCCTTTGATATATCTGGCTTACTATTTACCTATTGATATAGAGAAATTACCTATGCTTGAAAGACGTCAATTTTCACGAGTTATTTATCAAGTCCCGACTGAGATCTCACAAGGACAAGTAAATGTATCAGGCTCAGTGCAAGACTTATCTCTCCATGGTTTACTCATTCAATGTGATAAATGGCAGCAACTCAGCCACGATGCTCCTGTTCAAGTCAGCTTTAAGCTCACCAACAGTGATATCAATATTCAGTTAGAAGCAACGATAGTCTCTACCATCAATACCTCAATGCGTTTACGCATAGAGCATTTAGATATTGATAGTATTAGCCACCTTAAGCGCCTTATTGAGCTTAATGTCGGCGACGATGAACTGCTTTATAGAGAGATTGAACACCTTACCGATTTAGGTCAGGAATAATATCTCCATTACCTTTTTCTATTAGAAGCATTTAATTAATACAGAACCATGTCTAAAAAAATTTCCATTACTATTCCCTCTAACAATGGGGAACAGACGTTTTACTTCGGCCGAAAAGCCGTGCTCATGTGTACCACTGCAATTTTTTCAGTGCCGCTGTTAATTGGCGGAGCTGCCTACATGCACTTCGAAGGTAAACAAGAGCTCGCAATGCAAGCGGGCGATGCACAACAGTTGATTGAAACGCTGATTGTTGAAAAAGAGCAAACCGAGTTTCTTTACGCTGAGCAGGTAGAAACCAATCACTCGTTATCGCAAACACTCACCGAGAAAGAAGGCACCATTCAACTGCTTGGTAAGCGTGTATTCGATGTGGAATCAGTACTTGGCCTTGCCGATGAAGAGCTGCTTACCGATGATGTTTCTTTAGAAGATCGCATTGATGCTGCGGCGGTAGATTCAGCAGTAAGAGCCACAATGTTTCGCTTGATTCCAAACGACAGTCCTATGGCTTATCAACGTATCTCTTCTTCTTATGGTAGCCGCACTAACCCTATTTCAGGTAAGCGCCATGTACATACTGGTATCGACCTGACGTGTAAGCGTGGTGAAGATATTGTCGCGCCCGCAGATGGAGTCATTGAAACGGTACGCCCAAGTAAAAAAGGCTTCGGTAACTTTATTACTATGCGTCACTCGTTCGGCTTCATGAGTTCTTACGCGCACCTACAAAAATTCAAAGTTCGCAGCGGTCAGTTTGTTAGTAAAGGGGATGTGATCGCGAGTTGTGGTAACTCAGGTAACTCAACCGGACCACACCTGCATTATGAAGTACGCTTCCTTGGTCGTTCATTGAACCCTCAATACTTGATGGATTGGACACCGGAAAACTTCAACTACGTGTTCGAGAAAGAGAAAAAGGTTAAATGGGGTCCACTGGTTCAACTGATTGATAATGTGGTTCGCTTGCAGATCAACCTGACTAACGTGCCTTACATTAGCTCGACCATCGACACCGTATCGAGTGAAGAGAGCAAAAAGCCTATCACGACTAACTAGTTGTTGGTTATTAGGAGATGTTGGTTTGGCTTATGATGATCTAATTGCTTTTAGACTACTGTAGGCCAAATGCTTTCATAGCGTTCAGCACAAACAAAAAGAGCGACCACTTGGTCGCTCTTTTTATAATTTCAAACCAAGGTTAACCTCGGTGAATCGAGTCATGTGCTTGTTTTAAAAGATTTTGGCTCTCTTGCAAGAACTGCTGTGAGTAGTCACCAAACCAATCACTGACTTGATTAAAGCTATCAACAAACTTGGCTTTATCTTTCCCATCCAAGATTTCTAATGCTTCGCCGAAACGACTATGGAAACGTCGAATCATCTCAATATTCTCATCCGAAGAAAGAATGATATCACCGTATAAGTTCGGGTCTTGAGCAAACAGACGGCCAACCATCGCAATCTCCAGTCGGTAGATTGGCGAACTTAGCTTCAGAAGCTGATCAATGTTCGGGTTCTCTTTACTCAGATGCAAGCCGTAAGCAAAAGAAGTGAAGTGACGAAGTGCTTGAATCAGAGTCATGCCGTGATCGTGTTCCGCAGCATCCATCTGGCAAAGGCTCGCGCCCCAAATACCAAATTGATTCAGCAACCATTGGTAGCTTTCAGAACTACGTCCATCACTGTAAACAATCACTTGTTTCGCAAGGCTTGGAACATCAGGACCAAACATTGGGTGCAATCCAACCACTGGACCTTGGTGCATGTTCATCATAGCTTGTAGAGGCTTTGATTTAATCGACGTCAAATCACAAAGAATACAATCGCTTGGTAGGTTACCCAGCTTCGCAATCACACCTTCCGTCAGGTGAATTGGAACCGTTACAACCACAAGGCCAGCATTATCTAAGATCTCATCAGCTTTATCCCAATCTTGGCTGCCAAGGATTTTCACTTCGTAGCCAGAAAGCTTGAACATACGGCCAAACAGACCGCCAAGTTGACCATTACCACCAACGATAACCACTGAACGCAACTCTGGGTTAAGACACTTAAAACCAGAATCTTTTTCACTGGCATAAGACTCACGCATAGTACGACGCAAAATATCTTCGATTAACTGTGGCGGAACCCCTATTTTCTCGGCTTCTTGACGACGAGATGCCAACATCGCGGCTTCACGTTCCGGTACATAAATAGGTAAACCATGTTCACTTTTTACTTCGCCGACTTTCTCTACTAGAGCCAATCGTTGAGCCAGTAAATCCAACATTTGTTTATCGACAGCATCGATTTGGTCGCGTAATTCGTTCAGTTCAACGGCCATTTTATTCCTTACTAATCTATAAGCCCGTACTAATCTAAAAGCCCGCATTGACGCAGGTTCGTTAGCGACAGATCTTAAAATGCCCCATTAGATGAGGCACTTAAATTTAAACTCTGACTAACCTTTTAGGCGGTTCTCTAAAAACGGGACTAATTCCGTATGTGCATGCTGCAATAGTGCCTCAGTTGACTCCCAATTGATACACGCGTCGGTAATAGAAACGCCGTATTTCATCTCATTTAGAGGAATATCTGACGGCTGATTACCTTCGTTAATGTGGCTCTCAATCATCAGGCCAATAATCGATTTATTACCTTCACGCACTTGGTGGATAACGTCTTCAGCAACCAACGGTTGACGGCGGAAATCTTTACGAGAGTTTGCGTGGCTGCAATCAACCATCAACGCAGCTTCTAAACCAGATTTACCCAGCTCTTGCTCACATTCGTGTACAGATACTGAATCGTAGTTCGTTTGCTTACCACCACGTAAAATCACGTGACCGTTTGGGTTACCCTGAGTAGTTAGCAGTGCAACCTCACCTTCGCGGCTGATACCCATGAAACGGTGGCTAGAAGAAGCTGCCTGCATCGCATTAATTGCAGTACCTAAGTTACCGTCTGTACCATTCTTAAAGCCGATTGGCATTGAAAGGCCACTTGCCATTTCACGGTGAGTTTGAGATTCAGTCGTACGTGCGCCAATCGCAGCCCAGCTGAATGTATCTGCTAGGTATTGTGGGCTGATTGGGTCTAGTGCTTCTGTCGCTAGTGGGATTTCCATCTCAGCTAACTCAACTAAAAGCTCACGACCTACATGCAGACCATGCTCAATATCAAACGTACCATCTAGATGTGGGTCATTGATTAAACCTTTCCAACCAACCGTGGTACGAGGCTTTTCAAAGTAAACACGCATAACAATATACAGTTGGTCGCTCAGTTCTTCAGAAAGTGCTTTGAGGCGTTTTGCGTACTCTTTCGCCGCTTCTAGATCGTGAATAGAACATGGACCACACACGATTAGCATACGGTGATCTTTCTTATGAATGATATTCGCAATCGTTTCACGAGACTCTTGAATAAAACGACGAGCATTATCGCTCAAAGGTAATTTCGCTTTTAACTCCTCTGGAGTAATCAGTACCTGTTCGTCGATGATATTGACATTGCTTAATTCACTTTTTTGCATAACTCAACCTGTATATTTATTTTTACACCCAACATTTTCATTTGGGCTAACAATCTTTAAAAACACAATAACAGCTACAAAAACGATTGCAAGTGTAAACAATAAAAAACATTTGATGTAAATTTTAATTTACACTTCATCTTTAGTTCGTTCTGAGGCACAAATAGGCCTAAACCACGCCAAGCACATACAAAAAAGGCGATATCTTTAATATCGCCTTCTTAAAACTTATAGAGTGTTTATTTATCACCCAGCGTTTAACATTCGCTTAATTTGCTCTGAGGCCTCTTTCCATCGGCTATCCGAGTGAAGCGTCGGTAAATCAAAGCTGTGCTTTTTAAGCAATGAGTTGGCTAAAGGCACCTCTTGAATCGCTAAGTGATCAAGAGCCTCAATTTGTGCATCTCGTTTATTACACATCAACACCATGTCGCAACCTGCATTCAGAGCAGCCTTCGCTCTGTCGGCTGGCCCACCCATAATTGCAGCGCCTTCCATCGTTAAGTCATCAGAAAATACCAAGCCTTTGAATCCAAGCTGCTGCTTCAATACTTTCTGTAGCCAATACTCAGAGCCACTCGCTGGCTGATCATCATAGTGAGAAAAAACCACGTGCGCAGGCATCATCGCATCTAATATTCCAGATTCAATTTGAGCCTTGAAGATCGCCATGTCAGTTTCAAAGATATCGTCTCTAGGATCGTAAGGCGTTTCAAGGTGCGAATCAGCAATCACGCCGCCATGTCCAGGGAAGTGCTTTCCTGTTGTCGCCATTCCAACCGATTTCATGCCCTTAATAAAAGCACTGCTGTGGCGAACGATGGTATCAATATCTTCACCAAACGCTCGGCTACCAATCGCTTTACAGTCGTGGCCTTTGTCTAAAACAGGCGCAAAGCTCAGATCGATATCATGGGCAATCAACTCCGCTGCCATCAACCAACCCGCTTGTTCTGCTAATTGTTCGCCATTATTCTTGGTCGCAAATTCTTGAGCTGCTGGGATAATTGAAAAACCGTCACGGAAGCGTTGAACTCGGCCACCTTCTTGGTCAACACCGATTAAAATAGGACGTTTTGCAACTTTACGAATCTCTTTATTTAGCGCCGATAACTGTTTGCTATCGTGGTAGTTTCTAGCAAATAAAATGAGACCACCAACGGTTGGGTGCTCTAAAATTTCTCTGTCTTCAGCTGTTAGCTCATAGCCCGCAACATCTACCCACAACGGTCCCATACAATATCCTTTTATTGCTTAAATTCTGCTACTGCAGATTTACTTTGTTCAATTAATTGGTCGGCTTGCTCTTCCTGCTGAGTTAACGCAATGAACAACAAGTCAGTAATAAAAAGTTGGCTATCACGAGCAGTTATAGATGAACTGCGAATATGATTTTCGTCGGCTGCTGATATCAACTTAATGTCAGCGTATTTGTCTAAAGCAGAAGGTGATAACTGACTAATCACTATCACCTTGGCCTTTTTCGATCTGGCTAGCTGAGCAACCTTCACCACTTCTCTGGTGTTTCCAGAATAAGAAATCGCAATCAACACATCATTTTCAGAAAGAGAAGCGGCATTGGCAATTTGAATATGGGCATCCTGCTCTGCATTGGCAGCATGGCCTATTTTCATCAGCTTATAAGCAAGATCTTTCGCCACCAAAGATGAAGCGCCTACACCTGAGATCTGCACCTTACGTGCAAGATGCAAAATATCTGCGGCATGGTTTAGCTGCTCACCTTCGTTTAATAACACAGTGCGCTCAAGCGATTGTGTTTTGCTTGCAAGAAGTTTGTCCATCACCATATCAGGTGGATCTTTACGAGTGATAGTGCCATGTATGCCACGTTGAGATACGGGCTGATAAGTCATGTCGCTTTGGTAGAGTTTGACCTTCATTTCTGAAAACCCTTTATAACCAAGCTTCTGACTAAACTTCACTATCGTTGACTGGCTCACCCCGACGGCTTTGGCCAACTCGGGAGAAGATAGTTGCTTCACCTGTTGTGGGTGATCAAGAACATATCGCGCCACCAGCGCATCAGATGGAGACAGCTTGGGTAACAGCGCTTTTACTTTCGCAATGCCTTTCACTAAATGCCCTTCCCTCTGCCAGTTCTTCGATATCATAACGAATTTTGTATTTTCATTGGAATAATTATTCCTTCGAATCCTCTCATATGGAATAGCTAACACAGCCTTCTGGGAGCATGGTCAAAGAAAAGCATTGGTCACTATTCCACCAAGGAATAGATTTTGAAACTCGTTATTCAAACTGACATTCTGAAAAAATAATTATAAGTACCCTCTACCCTATTCATGCTACGGAGCTGCTATGAATTCATTATTTACCTCACTGGACTGGGCCGTATTTGCGATATATTTCGCCATTATTGCTTTTACAGGTTGGCACTTCAGCCGAACAAAAATAACGAGCACTAAGGACTACTTTTTAGGTGGTAATTCGATGTCAATGTGGGTCGTGGCTATCTCGGTGCTCGCGACATCACAATCTGCTGCGACGTTCTTAGGCGGGCCAGAATCTAGCTACCGTGGTGACTTAACCTACTTAGCGACCAACATTGGTGGCATTATTGGCGCCATCTTCGTTGCCTTGGTACTTATCCCTCGCTTCTACCAAAACAAAGTCTCAACCGTTTATGAGCTACTGAAAATGCGCTTTGGCGAGAAAACCAAACAACGTGCAGGCGTGATGTATTTAGTCGGCCGAGTGTTTGCTTCAGGTGCTCGCCTCTACATGGCAGCGATTGCGGTCTCCATGATTCTGTTTACCGATATTGACCCTAGCAGTGTGGTGACTTCAGTTGTTATTTTAGTGGCTGTCGGTCTTGCTTATACCTACATGGGTGGCATTCGTTCCGTCATCTGGAGTGACCTAATTCAACTTGTGGTTTATGTCGGCGCTGCTATTGCCGTCATCATCTACTTACTGGGACAAATTCCAGCCGACTTCAGCCAAATAGCTCAAGTACTCGCAAACCCTGGCGAAGGCCAATCTTCTAAGCTGACCTTACTCGATTTCACTCTCGACTTTAGCCCTGCTGGCACCTTTAGTTTCTGGGCATGTATCACTGGCTTTGTCCTATTAAACATCGGGGCATTTGGCCTTGATCAAGACATGACGCAACGTGTGTTGACCTGTAAAGATGCCAAGCAAGGTTCAAAGGCGATGATCAACTCAATCATCTTCTCTATTCCAGTAGTGCTCGTATTTATGTCTATTGGTCTACTGCTGTATGTCTTCTATCAAAGACCTGAGCTAATGGGTGTGGAAGGCAAAGAAGTCGTGCAAAACTTTAATGGTGAAAACGTCACGATCTTCATGTATTACGTGTTGAATGAAATGCCTGCGGGCCTTCGTGGCTTAGTGACTGTTGGTGTGGTTGCAGCAGCGCTTTCAACGTTAAACTCCGGCTTAAACTCTATGTCTTCGGTTGCGGTACAAGATATTTACAAGCCTTGGTTAGAAGCTCGTAAAGGAGAGCAAGATGACTTCCATTACGTGAAAGCTGGACGCGTTGGTATGGCTGTAGCAGCAGCCGCTCTGGGTAGTATGGGCATCTTGTGTTATTACTGGCAGCAATACACCGACATGCCACTGTTATCATTTGCACTGAGTGTAATGGTGTTTGCCTACACAGGTTTACTGGGCGTGTACTTCACTGCAATCTTTACTGAACGTGGCAACGAAACCTCGGTTGCTCTAGCCCTTATCGCCGGTTTCTTAACGACATTGCTGATGCAAGCTTACGTGTGGGATAGCGTGATGGGCGTGATTAACGCTGACTGGGTTGGTGTTCGATTGGCTTTCCCTTATCAATTATGCATTGGCACCTTGGTCTCGTTGGTTGTCTGTCTAGCAGGTAAAAAGCAGACTCAAGAAGTCAACAAGCTACAAACGGTCTAGTGAATGATTACACACACTTTGGCAGTCGATGGCGGCGGAACAAAAACCGCCGTCAGGCTTAAGAAAATAGAGCCCACATCAATAGTGATTGAGGAGTTCATTTTACCGGCGACTTCATTAACCCTATACGGTGAAGCTGCGGTGACTCAACTCACTCATTATATTGATGAAATTCTAGCGACAAACCAGATAATACCGAAACAATGTTATATTGTGTTGGGTGTCGCGGGAGCGGGTAATACGCAGTTAAAGTCCAAGTTAAAGTCCGCTTTAGCGCATTGTCCTCACCTGTACATCACAACCGATGCAGAAGCATCAGTATTTGGCGCCAATGCAGGACAAGGCGTAAATTGTATCGCGATAGGAACGGGGTCAGTTGCCATCCAATTAGACTCTCTACATGAGACCCTGCAATTTGGCGGATGGGGATTTCCAATTGGCGACCAAGGCGGTGGCGCTTGGCTTGGCTTTCGAGCGGTTCAACAAACCCTCGCCGAGTTCGACAGTCAGGATTCATCTTTGACTCGCGATTTAGTTATTAAGAAAGTCGGCAACAAACGTAGCCAAATCTTAGAATGGATTAGCCAAGCGAACGCGACTGATTATGCTCAGTTTGCAAGAGCTCTGGTCGACATTGAATCGCAATGTTCAACAGCAAAAGCGATTATAGAACAAGGCACAACTCAAATAGAGCAGCTCACTCAGGCTTGTTCTAGTAACAACACGCTACCTATTATGTTCTTGGGTAGCTTAGGTCAGTTCTATCGTGAGCGTCTCTCACTAGCGATTCAAGATCGTAGTTTACATGTTCAAGGTAACGCTCTGGATGGCGCAGAAGTATTGGCTAACCAGAAGATTAATCAGCTCAACTTAGGAGACTCGTAATGAAGTCAGAGTTATACATTGGTGTGATGTCGGGAACGAGTATGGACGGCGTTGATACGGCCTTAGTTTCGATAGAAGACACTGGTATCATATTGCTCGCTCATGATGAGTTCCCTATGCCAGATGATATTAAAGCGCGTTTACTTGAAGTTTGTATTGGTCAGAAAACCGATTTGATTGCCATTGGCGAACTAGACCACCAGCTTGGTCATCTATTTGCTGATGCGGTTTTGCAACTTCTCGATAAGTCAGGTACGCCTGCATCTTCTGTGACTGCGATTGGTAACCATGGCCAAACAGTATTCCACCAGCCAACCGGTGATTCGCCATTTACCATGCAATTGGGTGACGCCAATATCATTGCCGCTAAAACACAGATTCAAACAGTCGCTGATTTCAGACGTAAAGACATGGCGCTTGGCGGGCAAGGTGCACCATTAGTACCTGCGTTTCACCATACGATTTTTCACCCGCGAGACAGCTCGGTTGTGGTGTTGAACATTGGTGGAATCTCGAATATTTCAGTGCTGCGCCCGAATCAGCCTACTCTTGGTTATGATACTGGCCCGGGCAATATGTTGATGGACGCTTGGGTAAATAAACACATGGGTGAGAAGTTTGACCGTGATGCGCTGTTCGCTCTCAAAGGCCAACTAAATCAGGCCTTACTCGAACAGCTGTTGAACGAATCTTATCTATCTCAAATACCACCAAAAAGCACTGGCAGAGAGCTGTTTAATCTACCGTGGCTAGAGCAACAATTAACAGAATTTAAAGACCTTGCAGCAGAAGATGTTCAGTACACTCTTTGTGAATACACCGCATTGACGATAGCCAATGAAGTGGAAACTTATCGCTTGGGTAACCAACCTGCACTGTATGTGTGTGGCGGTGGTACGAGAAATCCATTGTTGATGAAGAGACTGTCTGAACTGCTTCCTAGCTGGGAGGTTGAGTCAACCACCAGTAAAGGCGTTGATGCCGATTATATGGAAGCCATGGCCTTTGCGTGGCTTGCTCAACGTCATGTTCATCAACTGCCAAGCAATTTACCAGAAGTGACTGGCGCAAGCAGATCGGCCTCTCTAGGCGTTCTCTATCGTGCTGACTAAACAATTTTAGAACCATCATTTTAGAATCACCATTTAAGGATCATTATGAGTAACGACGCTCTCATATCAGCGCTCTCGCACCTCGTTTCGGAGGGGAGAAACCCTGACACTATGGATATTGATCTACTCACCTCTCTCGAAGTGGTTGAAAAGATTAACCAACAAGACAAACAAGTCCCACTGGCGATCGAAGCCGAATTACCACAGATCGCGAAAGCGGTTGATAAGATCGCTCACGCCTTTCAAAACGGTGGCCGACTGATCTACATGGGCGCAGGCACCAGTGGCCGATTAGGGGTTTTAGATGCCTCAGAGTGCCCTCCGACTTTCGGTGTTTCAGACAAAATGGTTATCGGCTTAATCGCTGGCGGACCAGAAGCGATTTTAAAAGCCAAAGAGGGAGCGGAAGATTCGCTGACTCTCGGTATTGAAGACCTAAAAGCTATTCAATTTACAGAAAATGATGTCGTGGTAGGCATTGCAGCCAGTGGCCGTACACCTTACGTGATTGGTGCGCTCAACTATGCCAATCAGATTGGTGCAGTGACGGTTGCGCTGTCTTGTAACCCTGGCTCTCCAATTGCTGAGATTGCTCAAATCGCAATTAGCCCAGTGGTTGGCCCAGAAGCCTTAACGGGATCAACTCGTTTAAAATCAGGGACAGCACAAAAACTGGTACTTAATATGCTCACCACTGCGAGCATGATTCGTATTGGTAAGAGCTATCAGAACTTGATGGTCGACGTAAAAGCGACCAATGAGAAGTTGGTTGCCCGCGCTGCGCGTATCGTTATCCAAGCGACAGAGTGTGACAAAGCACTGGCAGTGTCGACACTTAAAACGACTGATTACGATGTGAAGTTATCTATTTTGATGATTCTAACAGGGCTAGATTTTGAATCGGCCAAAGCTCAGCTTGATCAACAACACGGCTTCTTAAGAAAAGCGGTAGAGAATAATCAATAAACCGACAGTTAAACTGTCATATTGATTAAGCGTTCTTGATTAGGCGTTATACAAAAAACCAGTACACATGAGGTACTGGTTTTTTATTTAGCTAGATGTTTTTTATTTAGCTAGTTTTTTTATTTAACGAAATCAAGAATTAACCGCAAGCCGGATTAATAGTCGTTCGAGAACTCATCCCAGCCACGTTGCCATTCCATACGGAAACGTTGAGCGTCTTCCGTACCAGAACACACACCTTCATACACCTGACCAGACAAACCAATCTGATAAGCATGGTTAGGATTACAGAACTCTGTCACACCTAAATGATAACCTTCTGTATAACTGGCTTGATCAACGGCACCAAGCTCAGTCATCTCTGAATACGAACGCTGAGTATTGCCCTTGATACCATCACGGTAACCGATCTCTTGCCAGTTACCTTCTGCTGCTAAATCTTGAACATTAGCGCTGCATCCTGCAAGGCTAAATGCCACGGCGAATAGTGTTATTATTTTTTTCATTTCAATCCTTTATATTGTTACTTCACCACTTCCTGACGAAGCGTTGCCTTTGTGGTGATTCTCCGCTGAACACTGGCTGATGTCCACTTATGTCTGTTATCTGCCACTGATATCTATTGGTTACCGCTTAAAGCTGATAAGTCACCACTTGCCAGAAGTAAGACTCTTCTCAACACGAATAACCAACCGCTCTGTAAACGTATCAAACCACTCAATCAGTTATAACACCACTTAATTGGCTATTCGACCACTCACTCCAGTAGCGGAAGTTTCTTCTCATCGACTCCTTTAATATACACCCTGACTTAATTAATACATTCAGGGATAACAAATTATGATGTGGTTTCTTACCTGCGTCGCAGCACTCATTGGTGGCTACTTTATTTACGGTGCCTTTATCGAGAAGATCTTCGGTATCAATGAAAAGCGTCAAACACCTGCTCATACCAAGCAAGACGGCGTGGACTACGTTCCAATGTCGACGCCAAAGGTTTACCTAGTTCAGCTGCTTAACATTGCAGGTGTTGGTCCAATCTTCGGCCCTATCATGGGTGCCCTTTACGGCCCAGCAGCAATGCTTTGGATTGTACTAGGTTGTATCTTCGCAGGTGCAGTACACGACTACTTCTCAGGTATGTTATCTATCCGTAATGGCGGTGCTTCGGTTCCAACCATCACTGGACGTTACCTAGGCAATGGCGCAAAACACTTTATGAACATCTTTGCCATTGTTCTACTGCTTCTAGTTGGTGTGGTATTCGTATCAGCTCCGGCAGGCATGATCACTAACCTAGTAAACGACCAAACTGATTTTGCGATGTCT
Source organism: Vibrio sp. 14N.309.X.WAT.E.F5 (assembly GCF_030397615.1). Classification (NCBI taxonomy): domain Bacteria; kingdom Pseudomonadati; phylum Pseudomonadota; class Gammaproteobacteria; order Vibrionales; family Vibrionaceae; genus Vibrio; species Vibrio sp. 14N.309.X.WAT.E.F5. Next base: position 29,406 of record NZ_JAPNXR010000004.1, read on the forward strand.
GCAACAACGATGGTTGTTATCATCTTTGCTTACTACATCATCGCAACGATTGTCCCTGTCGATAAAATCATTGGTCGCTTCTACCCACTGTTCGGTGCACTGCTTATCTTTATGTCTGTTGGCCTAATCACTGCGATTGGTCTATCTGACGAGCACCAAATCATGGGTGGCTTCGAGATGAAAGACATGTTCACCAACATGAACCCGAATGACCTACCACTTTGGCCTGCTCTATTCATCACTATCGCATGTGGTGCTATTTCTGGCTTCCACGCAACTCAGTCTCCTTTGATGGCGCGTTGTATGGAAAACGAGAAGAACGGTCGCTTCGTATTCTACGGTGCAATGATTGGTGAAGGCATCATCGCTCTAATCTGGTGTGCACTTGCTCTATCATTCTTCGGTTCAGTTGAGTCTTTGTCTGACGCGATTGCAAACGGTGGCCCAGGTAACGTGGTATACAGCGCTTCATTTGGCCTACTGGGTGTATTTGGCGGTATCCTTGCTTTCCTTGGCGTGGTTATCCTACCTATCACTTCTGGTGACACAGCATTCCGTTCAAGCCGCCTTATCCTTGCTGAATACTTCAACATGGAACAGAAAACACTGCGCAACCGCCTACTGATGGCTCTACCGCTATTTGTTCTTGGTGGCATCCTGACTCAAGTAGATTTCGGTATTATCTGGCGCTACTTCGGCTTTGCTAACCAATCAACAGCAGTAATGATGCTGTGGACGGCTTCAGCTTACCTACTTCGCCACAACAAACTGCACTGGGTAACAACGGTTCCAGCTATCTTCATGACGTCTGTGTGTATCACATTCATTCTGAACAACAGCCAACTAGGTTTTGGTCTGCCTATGCAAATCTCAACAATCGTAGGTGTGGTTTCATCTCTACTAATTACGGCTTACGTTATCAAGATTTCTAAAGGCAAAGGTGATATCGACCTGGCTGATGACGAGCAAGATCAAGAGCCAAAACCAGTGACTAAAACAGCCTAGTTCTTTTAGGCTCTTTGGAAAAAGAGACCAATCTTCATAGAAAGAGACAAAAGAACAGCCAAGCACAACTTCGCTTGCTCCCGTAATCACCCAGTGATTCGTGGAAATTAAGACTAAAGCCCGTCCACTGTGATGGGCTTTGTTATTTCTAAATATTAGTTTCTCGACCTTGGGAAACCAAAGTCATTCAATATAAGCCATGAAAAGACAAGCAAAGCTACCGTTACCAAGCAATGAGCTTTACACTTAACAAGCGTCTCAATAGGTGAAAATATGGAACTCATTCTCTCTCTGCTGCAACAAACCTGTGTCTACTTAGTGATTGCTTACATGCTAAGTAAAACCCCATTGATCCTCCCTTTGTTGAGCATCTCTTCGCGCTTAAGTCATAAAATCAGCTGCTACGTTCTGTTTTCCCTATTCTGTATTATGGGCACCTATTTTGGCTTACAGATCAATGATGCCATCGCCAACACGCGTGCGATGGGAGCGGTTATGGGTGGCCTATTTGGTGGTCCGGTTGTCGGCTTTGCGGTCGGCTTTACTGGCGGTATCCATCGTTACTCTTTGGGTGGATTCACCGATCTAGCTTGTGCGATTTCAACCACAGCTGAAGGCTTGATTGGCGGCCTATTACACGTTTACCTAGTGAGAAAGAACAAAGCCAGCCAACTGTTTAATCCTCTGGTGGTTTTCTCTGTAACCCTGTTTGCCGAAATCATTCAGATGATCATCTTGCTTGCCGTCGCGAAACCGTTCGAGCAATCTTATGCTCTGGTTTCTGATATTGCCGCACCAATGATCATCGCAAACTCTGTGGGTGCAGCGCTGTTCATGAGTATCATCCAAGACAGGAAAACCATCTTCGAAAAATACTCTGCGACCTTCTCTCGACGCGCATTAACCATTGCCGAACGTTCGGTGGGTATTCTGCATGGTGGGTTTAATTCCGATAACGCACAAAAAATCGTACGTATCGTTTACGAAGAGACCAATGTTGGTGCGGTGGCGATTACTGACCGAGAAAAAATCCTCGCTTTTGTCGGCATTGGCGATGAACACCACATACCTAACACTCCGATTTCATCGCAAAGCACGCTGACCTCGATGGAACAGAACGACATCATCTACCTCGATGGCAAAGAGAACCCGTACCAATGTTCTCTATCGCAAGATTGTAAATTGGGTTCTGCGCTGATTATTCCACTTCGCGCGGGTAACGAAGTGGTCGGTACCATCAAGCTGTATGAGCCAAAGCTAAAGCTGTTCTCGACCATCAACATGTCGATGGGTGAAGGTATCGCTCAGCTATTGTCGAGTCAGATCCTATTCAGTAACTATCAGCAGCAACAAACACTGCTCACCCAAGCTGAAATCAAACTGCTGCACGCTCAAGTTAACCCTCACTTCTTGTTTAATGCACTCAACACCATCAGTGCCGTTACACGTCGTGACCCTGATAAAGCACGAGAGCTTATTCAGCATCTGTCTCACTTCTTTAGAAGTAACCTGAAACAGAACATCAATACCGTGAAACTCAAAGACGAGCTGGCACACGTCAATGCGTACCTAACTATTGAAAAAGCACGTTTTACTGACCGATTAGAAGTGGAATGGGATATCGACCCACAACTGTATGAGTCGCGACTGCCGAGCTTTACCCTGCAACCACTGGTTGAAAACGCCATCAAGCATGGTATTTCAAACATGTTAGAAGGCGGCAAAGTGAAGATCTATAGCGAGGCTTTCGAGGGTGGATTCAAGTTAATCGTTGAAGACAATGCTGGTAATTATCAGAAGCCATCTCCAGATCACGTTGGATTAGGTATGGAAATTGTTGATAAACGACTCACTAATTTCTTTGGACAAGATTCAGCACTAAAAATAGAATCTCAACCACAGCAATTTACTCGAATGAGCTTTATCATACCTATACTAAAATAAAGGTATTTTCGGAGACGAATCGTTCCGAGTTGAAACATTTAGAAGCAGATATTTAAAAGATAAGCGTGAATCAAGCAGGGATAGAACCAAGATGAAGATTGTAGGATGTTAAAGGCATTAGTTGTCGATGATGAGCTTTTTGCTCGCGAAGAGCTGATTGAGCTACTGACTGAAACTGGTGAAGTAGAAATCATTGGCCAAGCGAGTAACGCGATCGAAGGACTGAAACAGATCAACCTACTCAAGCCGGATGTAGTGTATTTGGATATCCAAATGCCGCAGGTTACCGGGATTGAACTGTTAAGCATGCTTGACCCAGACACCATGCCTTACGTAGTGTTCGTCACCGCCTACGACCAATATGCGATTCAAGCTTTTGAAGACAATGCCTTTGATTACCTACTCAAACCGGTTGAACCTTGTCGATTAAACAAGAGTGTTTGTCGTCTGAATAAGGTCATCAAGCAGAACCAGAAAGCGCCAGAGCAGAACATCTCCGCTATTGCTCCTTGTCACTTAGAGCAAATCCCGTGTATCGGTCACAACCGCATTGTGATCATGGCAAGCCAAACGGTCGAGTGTGCTTATTCAGATATCAGTGGGGTGCATGTTCGTAGCTCATCACAAACGGCAACCTCACAGTTAACCCTGAAGATCCTAGAAGAAAAGACCGATTTGATCCGCTGTCATCGCCAATATTTGATCAACATAAAATCGATCCAAGAGATCAAATTGTTAGAAAACGGATTAGCAGAGATCATCACACTGACTGGCTTTGAAGTGCCTGTCAGTCGTCGTTACTTAAAGACTTTAAAAGAGCAACTTGGTCTCCAGTAACCCTTTAGAAACTCGACAACCTATTCCAAAGCGCGATCAAAAAAGCCAACGCATTAACGTTGGCTTCCTGCGGTTTACAAATCAATAGTGTTCACAAATCGATGGTGTCTCCAATCAATAGAGATTAATCGACTTGCTTAATCTGCAGCTCTTTTGGTACTTCGAAGAACATGTTCTCTTCACGACCTTGAATCTCTTCAACTTCGGTTGCACCTAGCTCACGAATACGATCTAAGATTTGGTTTACTAGCTCTTCAGGCGCTGAAGCACCCGCTGTCACACCAATTTTCTTTTTGCCTTCAACCCATTCTGTTTGAATGTCTTCAGGGCAATCGGTTAGGTAACCTGGTGTGCCTAGCTTTTCAGCCAGCTCTTTCAAACGTGTTGAATTCGATGAGTTCTTAGAACCAACAACAATCACAACATCGACATCACCGGCCATCTCACGAATTGCGTCTTGACGGTTTTGTGTTGCGTAGCAAATATCATCTTTACGTGGCCCTTGGATCTCAGGGAACACGCGACGTAACTCTTCAATCACATCTGCGGTTTCATCAACTGACAACGTGGTTTGGCTAACGTAATGCAGGTTACTTGGATCATTCACCACTAGGTTCTGTACATCCTCTGGTTTCTCAACCAAGTACATACCACCAGTTTGGCTAGCGTACTGACCCATGGTGCCTTCCACTTCTGGGTGACCCGCGTGACCAATCAGAACCACTTCCATATGCTTGCGGCTCGCACGAGCAACTTCCATATGTACTTTGGTTACCAATGGGCATGTTGCATCAAATACCGTGAGTTCACGCTCTTTCGCTTCTTTACGAACCGCTTGAGAAACACCGTGAGCAGAGAAGATCACGATGTTGTCGTCTGGCACTTCACTCAGTTCTTCGACAAAAATAGCACCACGCTGCTTGAGCCCCTCAACAACAAAGCGGTTGTGCACCACTTCATGGCGAACATAGATCGGTGGCTGATACATTTCCAGTGCGCGTTCTACGATGCTGATCGCACGATCGACACCAGCACAAAAGCCACGAGGGTTAGCTAACATTATTTTCATTTCATTGCTCATCATTTACCGCGGTACTAAGGTTGTTTCTATAGAGTTCGCTGTCAGCGAGGTTCGCATTCTACAGTGAAGCGCCTAGACAGTGAAGCTCTGGGTGACATCACAGCTGTAAGGCTATCTTGTTCTAGCGTGAAGACAGCTATTCTATCGTTATTCCACCGCTAAGATGTTGACGTCAAACGTAACGTCTTGGCCTGCTAATGGGTGATTAAAATCAACGGTCACTGAATCACCTGCAATATCAGTGATAATACCCGGGATCTCCATACCGTCAGGGCCAGAGAACGCCATGATAGTACCGACTTCAACATCAGTACCACCAGCAAACTTCGCTTTATCCATGTGGTGGATATGGTCTGGGTTAGGCATACCAAACGCATCTTGTGCTTTCAGTTCGATAGATTTTTCCGTCCCAGCTTCAAGCCCAAGCAAACACGCTTCGAAATTTTCGCTTAGGCTACCATCACCCATAACGAACTTAGCGGGCTTGCCCATATTTTCGGTGCTATCGGCAACTGAACCATCCTTCATTTTAATCGTAAAATGTAGAGTTACTGCTGAATCATTTTTAATTGCTGCCACGTTACTTTCCTTAGATTTCTTTATTATTTGAGGACGCATTGTGCTTTGCTTCCTTATTGACTGAAGCATAAAAAAAAGCGCCGTCGGAATCAACCGACAGCGCTTAGGGCTATTCTATTCTGTGAGTCATAGACTGACTTTAGAGCAATCTATTTCAAAGCGATTTACTTAATACTCATTAATGCTTGAGTAGCCTATTTACTTTCATCTTTCTTGCGGAAGCCATCCAAGATGATCATCGCAGCACCGATACAGATTCCCATATCAGCCAAGTTGAATGCAGGCCAATGGTAAGTACCCCAGTAGAAGTCTAGGTAATCAACCACAAAACCATGTACAACACGGTCGAACACGTTACCTACCGCGCCACCAATGATGATCGCATAAGCAATGTTATTCCACTTTTCTGCAGCAGGTAGTTTACTCATCCAGTATGTCAGCATACCCGTTACCGCAAATGCGATACCCGTAAATAACCAACGCTGCCAGCCGCTCTGATCGCTCAGAAAGCTAAATGCCGCACCATAGTTATGAACATACAAAAAGTTAAAGAATGGCAACACCTCAATACGGTTTGCCCAGCCATAACCCATGTTGTCCATGACAAAGAGTTTGATGCCGATATCAGCAAGGAACACCAGCAAAGCCAGCCATAACCAACGAACACCAGATTGTTTTAACGAAACTTCACTCATTTCTATTCCTAGTATCTACTCAGTCAAATCATCTCATTATCCACTATCAAGAATGAATACGAGAAGTCAGCTTGGTTAAACACATTTCCTATAATTAAAAATAACCCCAGTTGATACTGGGGCTATGATTTTTACAAAAAGTTCAGTCTTTCTCTGAGTCGTTATGCGAACTTACGCACTTCGCCTTCACCGTCGATGTTCGACACACAACGACCACAAATTTTCTCGTGACCTTCAATTGTGCCTACATCTGGAGTGTGGTGCCAGCAACGGTCACACTTCTCAGCTTCAGTTGCTGCAACTTCAACGTATAGACCTTCAACGTCTGTCGCTTGAGCTGTATCAGACTTATCGCTCAGTGGCTTAACAACAGCAGCAGAAGTGATAAGTACGAAACGTAGCTCATCTTCTAGCTTGTTGATTTTAGCCGCTAGTGCATCGTCAGCGTATAGAGTAACTTCAGCCTGCAGTGCACCACCGATTGTTTTCTCTTTACGAGCATCTTCAAGAAGCTTGTTCACTGCGCCACGAACTGACTGGATTTCAGTCCAGAATTCGTTGCTTAGCTCTTCGTCGTCAGCAAGACCAAATAGGCCTTCGAACCACTCGCCTGTGAATACAAACGTGTCGCGCTCGCCAGGCATCTCGTTCCAGATTTCATCTGCAGTGAACGACATGATAGGAGCCATCCAACGAACGAGAGCTTCTACGATGTAGTAAAGTGCCGTTTGACAGCTACGTTGAGCATGGCTGCCCTGTTTCGCTGTGTACTGACGGTCTTTAATTACGTCTAGGTAGAAAGAACCCATTTCGATAGAACAGAACTGCATTAGACGTTGAGTTACACCGTGAGTGTTGTACTCACCGTATGCTTTAACGATCTCTTCTTGTGCAGCTTGAGCACGGCCAACAGCCCAGCGATCAAGTGCTACCATTTCTTCAGCAGGAACTAGATCCGTTTCAGGGTTGAAACCGTTCAAGTTCGCTAGGAAGAAACGAGCCGTGTTACGAATACGACGGTAAGCATCAGCAGAACGCTTAAGGATCTCGTCAGAAACCGCAACTTCGTTAGTGTAATCCGTAGAAGCAACCCATAGACGTAGAATATCTGCGCCTAGCTTGTTCGTTACATCTTTAGGAGCAACAACGTTACCGATAGATTTAGACATCTTACGGCCGTTACCATCAACCACGAAACCGTGCGTTAGCACTTGCTTGTATGGTGCTTCGTCTTTCATCGCGATAGATGAAATCAAAGAAGACTGGAACCAGCCACGGTGTTGGTCAGAACCTTCAAGGTAAAGATCAGCACTGTGCGTTCTTTCTTCATTCGGGAAGTTGTACTCTTCACGAGAATCCACAACAGAGAAGTGAGTTACACCTGAGTCGAACCATACATCTAGCGTATCAAGTACTTTCTCGTACTTGTCAGCGTCTTCAGCACCCATCAGTTCAGCAGCATCTACATCCCACCAAGCTTGAATGCCTTTTTCTTCCACAAGCTTCGCTACTTTTTCAATAAGAGCTGGGCTATCTGGGTGAAGTTCTGATGTTTCTTTATGAACGAACAGAGCAATTGGCACACCCCAAGTACGTTGACGAGAGATACACCACTCAGGGCGACCTTCGATCATACCTTCGATACGGCTTTGACCCCATTCTGGCATCCATTCAACACTCTTCGTTGACTCTAGTGCTTTTGCACGTAGGCCAGCTTGATCCATAGAGATGAACCATTGTGGTGTTGCACGGAAGATGATTGGAGTTTTGTGTCTCCAACAATGTGGGTAGCTGTGCTCGTAAGCGTGGTGATGCAATAGTGCACCTTTCTCTTTTAGAACGTCTAAAACAGAATCGTTCGCTTTGAATACATGCTGACCAGCAAAAAGCTCAGTGTCTGGCAGGTAAACGCCGTTAGAGCCTACTGGGTTAGCGATTTCTAGGTTGTATTTCTTACCAACCACGAAATCCTCTTGACCGTGACCAGGAGCGGTATGAACCACACCAGTACCAGAGTCAGTTGTTACGTGATCGCCAAGAACAGCAGGAACCGTAAAGTTATAGAACGGGTGGTTGAACTGAGAAAGCTCAAGATCAGCACCAGTCGCAAAACCAAGGTTATGGAAACGCTCGATACCCGCACGATCCATTACGTCTTTTGCTAGTTCAGAAGCAACAATAATACGTTGAGCAGGCTGTTCGCCATTCGCTTCAACTTGGATCAATACGTATTCAAGATCATCACGTAGACATACTGCGCGGTTAGCAGGCAGAGTCCATGGTGTTGTCGTCCAGATAACGATAGAGATCTCGCCTTGACCAGCGTGGCCTTCCGCTAGAGTAAATTTCTCTAGTAGAGTCGCTTCGTCAGCTGCAGAAAATTTCACATCGATAGATGGAGAAACTTTATCTTTGTATTCAACTTCAGCTTCAGCCAGAGCAGAACCACAGTCAGTACACCAGTGAACAGGTTTGAAACCTTTTAGTAGGTGACCTTTGTCTGCGATTTTACCTAGAGAACGAATGATGTTCGCTTCTGTGCCGAAATCCATAGTGCGGTAAGGTTTGTCCCACTCGCCCATGATACCAAGACGTTTGAAGCTCTCTTTCTGACCTTCAACTTGACCCGCAGCGTACTTACGACACTCTTCGCGGAATTCAGCAGCCGAAATCTTCTGACCAGGCTTACCTTTCTTCTTCTCAACCATCAACTCGATTGGAAGACCGTGACAGTCCCAACCAGGGATGTACGGTGCATCAAAACCAGAAAGGGTCTTAGATTTGATAATAATGTCTTTAAGAATCTTGTTCAGCGCGTGGCCAATGTGAATGTCGCCGTTCGCGTATGGAGGGCCGTCATGCAGCACGAAAGATTTTTTACCTTTCTTTGCCTTACGGATTTCACCGTAAAGGTCTTCTTTGTACCAACGCTTAAGCATTTCTGGTTCACGATTTGCCAGATTGCCACGCATTGGGAACCCTGTTTCTGGTAAGTTCAGGGTATCTTTATAATCACTCATCGATTCTTAATTCCGTTATATTGGGCGAAGTTAGACATTATGTTAATCGGTGGAATCATCCGACTAATTCTTTAGCTGAAGCAGCCACACCCTTGCGGCTTCAGCATCCAATTCTATTTGATTCTTTAATGCGTCGAACGATTCAAATTTTATCTCGTCGCGCAGTTTGTGCAAAAGTCGTACTTCTAACTGTTTACCATATAAATTGGCTTTAAAGTCAAAAAAATGCACTTCTAATTGCTGCCTTACACCATTAACCGTTGGTCGTTGTCCAATATTAGCAACACCACCGACAGGCACACCGTCGATATCTAATGCTTCAACAACATACACTCCCGAAACAGGAGAAACACAACGCTTTAATGGAATATTAGCGGTAGGGAAACCGATAGTTCTCCCTAGTTTACGACCATGAGAAACACGACCACTGATACTGTAGTCACGCCCAAGCATGGTAGCACTAGAAGCTAAATCATTGGCCGCTAACGCATTTCGTATTTCAGTACTGCTTACTCGTAATTGGTTTAAGCAATAGCTCTGGGTGCTCACCACCTCAAAACCATACTTCTCGCCCGCTTCTTGAAGCATAGCGAAATTACCAGTACGACCCTTACCGAAGCAAAAATCGTCACCGACAACCAAGAATTTCACGCCAAGCTTATCAACCAAAAGGTCTTTAATGAACGCTTCCGCCGACAAGCTTGCAAAATACTGATTAAAATTCACACACAATAAACGACTGATATCTAGCTTACTCAGTTGCACGTATTTATCTCGTAAGCGAGTTAAACGTGCTGGTGCTTTACCTTTGGCAAACAACTCCATAGGTTGCGGCTCAAACGTCATGACAACAGAAGGGAGCCCTAATGCTGCAGCTTGTTTAGAAACCTGACTCAGAACCTCTTGATGCCCTAAATGAACACCATCGAAGTTACCTATGGTTAATACACAGCCATGATGCTGCGCTTTAATATTGTGTATACCTCGGATCAGTTCCATTGTGATCAGCTAAAACCTGTTATTTGCATCATTTATTGTGTGAAACCGACGGATTATATACTAATCAGTATTAATCTGTCGCTGCTTTTAAATGTTTTACTCGGATACCTAAAACCAGTATCGACACAATATAAGCAAAGGCGCCAAGTGCGATCAACCCTGTTAGTGTCAACGCTCTTTGGTTAAAACCCCAATCAAGCCACAATTGCATATTGTCTAGCTGCCATAAAATCACGCCAATCATTACCGTACCTGAGATCAATAATTTAAGGCTAAACAACAATGTAGTCTTGGTTAAACGATAAACACCCGCTAAATGCAACCCACGATAAAGCAGAGTCATGTTCACGAAAGCAGACAACGCCGTTGCGATAGCCAAACCAACATAACCATAGAAATAAGCGAAGATTGCGTTGAACACCATGTTAGTCACCATCGCAATGATGCCGTACTTAACTGGTGTTTTAGTGTCTTGACGAGAGTAATAGCCGGGAGCCAATACTTTAATAAGCATGAAATTCAGCAAGCCAGAAGCGTACGCCACTAAAGACATGGAAGCCTGATTAACATCATGGGGAGAAAACTCTCCGCGCATAAACAGCACCATCAGCATCGGTTTTGCTAACACAATAAGGCCGAACATCGCAGGAATGCCGAGCAGCAGTACCATGCGCACCCCCCAGTCCATGGTATGAGCAAACCCTTCACCTTCGGCATCAACGTGCTTACGGGATAAGGCAGGAAGAATAACCGTCGCAATGGCGATACCAAACAAACCGAGTGGGAATTCTAATAGTCGATCCGAGTAATACAACCAACTGATAGAGCCCGTCGCTAGAAAGCTGGCAATAAAGGTATCGAACAACAAGTTGATTTGACTTACTGACACACCAAACAAAGCAGGGATCATTAACGTGCGGATCTTAACCACGCCCGGATCTCTCCAACCCCACTTAGGCTTAACCAATACTCCTGCTTTAATCAAGAAAGGCATTTGGAACAGGAATTGAACTAAGCCTCCAAGAAAAACGCCGATGGATAAACCAATTTCAGGTTGTTCTAAATTAGGAGCAAGAAACCAAGCACAAGCAATGATCATTACGTTCAAGAATACAGGCGTAAATGACGAAACCGCAAATTTGCCCATGGTATTGAGGATTGCACCTGATAAAGCGACAAACGTAATGAACCATAAATAAGGAAAAGTAATTTTCAGCATTAGGCTAGCGAGTTCAAACTTAGGCGCCGAGGGGCCGTCATTAAGCCAATCAATAAACCAACCCGCACCGAACATTGCGGTGATAACTCCAGAGCCTAATACCCCAAGCACCGTAACAATAGAAACCAACACCCCAAGAGTACCGGACACCTTTGCTATCAAGTCTCGAGTTTTATCTTTATCACCTGCGGCGTGATATTCCGTTAATACTGGTACAAAGGCTTGAGAAAAAGCGCCTTCGGCAAACAGCCGACGTAAAAAATTAGGAATTTTATTGGCGAAGAAAAATACGTCTGCACTTGCTCCTGCCCCCATTAAGTTTGCTACTACGACATCACGTACTAGCCCCAAGACACGGGAAACAAAAGTCATTACACTGACAATCAGCCCTGACTTTAATAGTCGTTTACTCACACAAACCTCTGACACTGGTTGATTACTTTCAATCAAGGATAAATACTATCCTATCCTAAGAAGCATAATTATTAGCATTGGTCTAAAAATGCTGTTAGAATCCCCGCCATCTTAACCGCGATGACCTTTCCATACCAAAATTTGTTTGGCTGAGATTGGTTTTTGCACAAATCATTTGACAATTAAGCGCCTATGAGGGATAGTCCTCGCCCTTAAATTGTCACCGAACTAAGTTTTTGGGAGTTAGACCTTGGCAAACAGTAAATCTGCTAAGAAGCGCGCTATCCAAGCTGAGAAACGTCGCCAGCACAATGCTAGCCGTCGTTCTATGATGCGCACTTACATGAAAAAAACTATTGCAGCTATTGAAGCTGGCAATAAAGAAGCTGCAACTGCTGCTCTTGTAGAAGTTACACCTCTTCTAGACCGCATGGCGACTAAAGGCCTTATTCATAAGAATAAAGCTGCACGTCATAAGTCTCGTTTCGCTGCTGCAATCAAAGCTCTTTAATAGAAATTTGATTACAACGCAAAACGAAAAAAACCGGCCTCGGCCGGTTTTTTTATATCTGAAATTTGGCAAACACATCTCGAAGTCTTACTAATAGCAGTTTAAGCCTTGCTAATAACTACCCAAGCCTAGCTAATAATGGTTCTTAAGCCTCACTAATAAATAGCGACACTTCCTTGTGCCTATCTTATTTCTGATAGGAAATGAGCTAATCCACCAGCAATAAGCTACTTGCAGTACATACCATGCAGTAGGTTAATCATCGCTTTTACTTCTTCACTGCTCAATGTGTAATACACCGTCTGAGCTTCTTTACGAGTTTCGACTAAGCCATCTCTTCTCAACCAAGCAAGATGCTGAGATAACGCTGATTGACTCAATTCCAACTTGCCACATAACTCCCCGACCGACAGTTCTGTGCCATGCAATAAGCACAAGATCTGTAAACGTCGCTCGTTGGCCATGGCTTTGAGTAGAATAACGGCCTGCGCCGAGTTCTTCTCCATCTCTTTTAAGTTCATAGTCTGGCTCCCAACGACTTATTACGCCAACTACGGGCAATCAATATTTACGGCATATTGCTTGGATATGATAATCGATATCAATTCATTAACAAACTAACTCATTCGAACAATTTACTAAAATCTGCGTCACATACGTTTTTTACTGCTGGATGTTGGATCATCCGTTCAGCAAATATGACGTAGTACTCTTCTTTTAACTCTTCAATATCACACAAAAGTTGCAAAGAGGTGTCTTCTTCCACTTCAGACATATAAAGAGTGGGAGCAAGGAAAATGGCATCATGGTGATAACGCGCAAAAGCTTTCATCAAAGCAACATCATCAAATTCGCCCAAAATATCGGGTTTTAAACCTTGTCGATCAAACCATTGCAGTACTTTTCGCCCCATAGAAGTTCGACTTCCAGGGATCAAAAGCTTCCTTTGTTCTAACACGGCGGGAAAACTAATCCCTTCAACTTTACCAGAACAGAAAAAACTCATTCCACTCTCACCCAGTTTTTTACTGAAAAGGCCTGGGCTTTGGCTTGAATCTACAGGGCAGTCTGAAAGAATCATGTCGAGCTTATGCTGAGACAGTTGTTCGAGTAGCATTTCATGGGTCGACTCAAAACAGCGTAAATGAATGCTGTTATCGGGTGGGATAGTCGACATCAATATCTTACTGACTAATCTTTTGGACAGTGCATCCGCAACACCCACATCAAACAGAATATTGGAGTGCTGGCTATAATTCACGATATCCAGCATTTCGTAGCTCAGGCCAAACATACGGTCGGCATACTTAAATACCAACTGCCCAAGCTCTGTCGGCTCAACACTGCGACCATTACGCTTTGTTAGCTTGCCATCCATACGTTCTTCTAACGCTTTTATCTGACCCGTTACGGTTTGTGGCGTTAAAAACAGAGCTTCTGCGGCTTTAGTAACAGAGCCTTGTTTGCAAACCATCCAGAAGTAATAAAGATGGTTATAGTTGAGGTGCGACATAAGTGTGCCGTATTAAAAGAGTAGATAACCTTTTATATCAAATATGACACGCCCACTCAACAAACTCGGAAAAACCTAACTTAAATCGTCATTACCACTTATTTTTTCGAAGTGTGTGATTTCATAATGTAATATTTGAGCGATTATTTTCAATTTTTCTCTAACTTTTAAGATCTATATCACCTATAGAGAAATCATTAAAACTCAAATAAAAACAAAAACTTAAAACAACAACATTAGCTCGTGGAATATTTAAAGAGCAAATCATCACAAAAAAGTCTCACCTAAACCAAAATGTAATATTACTGAAATATTTGTTCTCTAACATCACGCTCAGATTAAACAAACAGACCAAACACAGACTTAAACGGTCCAATGGAGAAAACATTATGAACCAAGCTACTACTGCAGCAGCGCCTATCTCGAGCACAACTCGTTGGCTACGCTGGGCTAACTTGGCATTCATGCTTTACCTACTATTACTTTCAGTTTCAATGGTTGGTACAGGCTTCAAATGGGCAACAGGCGAGCAAGCAAAGGTTCTTTTCGAATTTGCTTCACACCCAGTTGCAGGCTTAATGATTGGTTTAGTGGCTACAGCACTTATTCAATCATCAAGTACAGTTACTTCAATTATCGTTGGCCTTGTGGCCGGTGGTTTACCTGTTGAGCTAGCAATCCCTATGATCATGGGTGCGAACATTGGTACTACGGTAACCAATACGCTAGTTAGCCTTGGTCATGTTCGTTGTAAAGATGAGTTCAAACGTGCATTCGCAAGTGCGACGATTCACGACTTCTTTAACCTATTAGCCGTTGCTATCTTCCTACCACTAGAGATGGCGTTTGGTATTCTAGAGAAAATTTCTCACTGGTTAGTATCACCGATGCTAGCAACAGGTGATATGAGCATGGGTGGTCTTAACTTCATCAAGCCAATCACTAAGCCTGTTGTAAGTGCGATTAAAGAACCACTATCAACGTTTGGCGACACTGTTGGTGGGGTTATGCTTATCGTTCTAGGTATCGCGACTATCTTCGTAGCCATCACGGTAATGGGTAAGCTAATGAAGAGCCTAATGGTTGGCCGTGCTCGTGAGATTCTAAAGAATGCAATCGGTCGTGGTCCTATCCACGGTATCGCTTCTGGCTCTATCGTTACTATCCTTGTTCAGTCTTCTTCAACGACAACAAGCTTGATGGTTCCACTAGTTGGTTCAGGTGTTCTTAAAGTACGTGACGTTTACCCATTCACTTTGGGTGCAAACATCGGTACGTGTATTACCGCGCTATTAGCAGCGACAGCAGTATCTGGTGAGTTCGCAGTATTCGCACTACAGATTGCTCTAGTACACTTGGTGTTCAACATCATGGCGACGGTATTCATCTTTGGTATTCCGTTCCTACGTGAACTGCCAGTGAAAGCCGCTGATATCATTTCAGACATGGCAGTGAAAAACAAAGCTGTAGTGGCTGGTTATCTTGTTGCGGTATTTCTTGTACTGCCTGGTAGCGTGTTAGCACTGACTGCTTAATAGCAAAACAAACATCGCTTATAGCAAAGCCCGCAACCTAGGTTGCGGGCTTTTTCTTTTTTGAAAGACAAAGATTCGAGTAGCGAGTGACAAGTTGAAAGCAGATACGGGATGCGAGTGAACGAGTAACGAAGAGCTAAAAGCAAATTCGAAATATAAGTAAGCGTATGACAAGAGCTGAAACCCATACGATATAAGAAGTAAATCGGTAGGGTAAGCATTACTCACCAAAGAAGTCCGTTCTAGCTCTTCGTATCCCGCATCTTGTTTACTCGTATCTAAACATCCGTCATTCCCTACAACGAGGTACGAGCGTGATAGGGAATCTACCTAACACAACACCCAGAGATTCCCTACTCCTTCCTTCGTCAGTCTAGGGAATGACGAATTGAACAGCAGATACGAGATTCAGGTAAACGAGTAAAGAAAGCAACTCCCTCTCATTATCTGCGTTTGTACTTCGTATATCACTGACTCAAATCTAAACACGCTCTTCGTATCCCACATCTCGTTTACTCGTATCTAAACATCCGTCATTCCCTACAACGAGGTGCGAGCGTGATAGAGAATCTAAACGCCTCACAATGCCCAGAGATTTCCGACTCCTTCCCTCATAAGTCTCTAGGGAATGAAGTTTGCTTTTGACCTTCGTATCTCGCATTCCGTTTACTCGTCACTGCTCCCTTGGATACAAAAAAGGCTGCACAGAGGCAGCCTTTCAATCAAACATTGTGGATTAGGTTACACCGAGAACGGGTACTTAATCGCTTCGTGGCATTCGTAACCTTCAACCCAGAAGTCATCCATCGTTACCCACGTTTCTAAATCTTCTAGAGATTTAATTTCAGGATTGATATGGAATGTAGGGCCAGCTAGAGGCTCACGCTTCAACTGAACATCACGCATTGGTGCAAGTTGATCTTCATAGATATGAGAGTTAACAAGCTTGTGATAAGCCACACCCGCTTTCTTGCCGGTGATCTGCGCCATGATAGCGAGGAACACATACACTTGAACCATATTGAAATTCAAACCTAAAGGTACGTCACAAGAGCGCTGAGTACTGTTTAGGTACAGAGTGTCACCAAGCAGAGAGAAGTGGTGGCTGTACATACACGGACGCAAACAACCCATATGGAACTCGCCTGGGTTGTAGAAGTTTAAGATCTCACCGCGGTCATCAATACCGTTAGTTAGATCATCAACAATCTTCTTCAGTTGGTCGATATGACCACCATCAGGTTTCGCCCATGCACGTCCTTGAACACCATAAACACGGCCCATGTCGTCTTCACCCTTACGGTAAGGGTTATTCAGCCATGCCTCGTTCAGGTTCGAATTCGCATCCCAAGTTTTAGTTCCTAGCTTGCGAAAATCTTCAGCATTATCGTAACCACGGATATAGCCAAGCAGTTCAGCAACTGCCGCTTTCCAAAAGCTCTTACGCGTTGTTACCAGTGGGAATTGGTTATTACCAACATCATATTCAAGGTCAGCATTGATCACAGTTAGGCAGCGCTTGCCTGTGCGTTCATTTTCAATCCAAGTACCGTCATCAACGATACGCTGACAGAGATCTAAATACTGTTTCACACCAATTCCTTACTTCGTTTGTTGTGGTAATTCGTCTTTGTAGTGACCACGCTTGTATGCCCAAACCATCATCAGCGCACCGACAATAACCATTGGCAGTGATAGGATTTGTCCCATCGAGATAAACCCACCGAACAAGCCAAGTTGCGCATCAGGTTCACGTACGTATTCAACTAGGAAGCGGAATGTACCATATCCTGCTAGGAATAACCCTGATACAGAACCTAGAGGACGCGGCTTTTTGATAAACCAGTTCAAGATGAAGAACAACACAATGCCTTCAAGCGCCATCTCGTAAAGCTGAGATGGGTGACGAGGAAGTGGACCACCATTAGGGAACACGATCGCCCATGGAACATCAGTCACACGGCCCCAAAGCTCGCTGTTCATGAAGTTACCCATACGACCCATACCTAAACCAAATGGCACCAATGGTGCAATCATGTCTGCGACACCAAAGAAGGTTCGACCGTTCTTTTTGGCATACCAGAACATCGCAGTGATAACACCAAGCAAACCACCATGGAAAGACATACCGCCAGTCCATACCTTAAAGAGGTAAAGAGGATCTGCGAGGAATAGGTCAAAGTTATAGAAAATTACGTAGCCAATACGGCCACCAAGCACCACACCGAGAAAGCCAGCAAACAGTAAATCTGACACTTGCTCTCGAGTCCAACCGCTACCAGGTTGATCAGCTCGGCGATTTGCTAACCAAAGCGCGAACATAAAACCGACCAGGTACATTAGGCCATACCAACGAACTGAGATTGGTCCTAGTTCAATAAGAACAGGATCGATATTTGGGAATTCGATAAAACCCTGAGACATACTTGGCTCTCTATCTAAATAATAAACAATGGGTTAACTGCTTCACTGAAATTAAGCAACTCAGCAAAACAACCAACGGAGAAATACACTACAGCAGCATCATCGATGCTATAAACATTAAAAATACCGCAAAGAATTTTTTCAACACTGGCGTTGGCAGTTGAGTCGCCAACTTAGCTCCAATTCGAGTGGTCAACACTGACGTGCAAGATATCGCAACTAAAGCGGGTAGATACACATAACCTAAACTAAAAGCGGGTAAATCGTTAACTGATGAACCGTGCCAAATGAATCCAAGCATTCCTGAAATCGCAATGACACAACCGCATACTGAAGATGAACCTACGGCTTTGCGCATTTCCACACCGTGATGATTCAGGAAAGGCACAGATAAAGACCCTCCGCCAATACCCGCTAAGCTCGATACCACACCAATTCCGCCGCCATACATCATCGTCTTTGCCGAACTAGGCATTACTTTTTGGCTTGTTGAACGAATGGAAAGCAGCATTTGTAATGCCAATACCAAGACAATCACACCAAATACCTTCGGCAGATATTGCGCGGGAATAACGTCTGCGATGAAAGAACCTAGGAAACCACCGACCACCACTCCAGGCATCAGCCATTTCACAACAAAGATCTCGACATTGCCTAGCTTTAGGTGATTAATCGCAGAAGATCCGGAGGTGACAATAATGGTTGATAACGAAGTCGCTAACGCCATCTGCATTGCAAACTCTTGAGGAATACCCGCTTTAGGAAGCAAAAACAGTAAGGCTGGAACCACCAGCAAACCACCACCAATGCCCAGCAAACCCGCTAAAACACCAACAATAGCACCAAGGCCAGCCAACAAGCCAATGAGTTCGTATGACACGTTAAATCCTATTTTTTACCCGCTCGAATGAAGCCTGTAAATTCACGCTCTTCGAAATAGTTGAGCATCATACTATAGATGTCACTTCCATACGGTTTTGATAGCGCCTCATTTGCCAAATCTTGCAGCTCACTAAGCTTAGATTGACGAATCAAATACTTAGTCCTTGCGACATTTGAGGTATTCATACTTAACGTCTCATACCCTAATCCAATCAAGAGCAATGCGCCCATTGGATCACCCGCGAGCTCTCCACATATACACACAGGCAATTGATATTGCTTACAAGTATCATGGATGTGTTTCAATGCCATGATCACTGCAGGGTGCATGGATTCATAGACATCAGAGACGCGGGAATTGTTCCGGTCAACCGCCAATAAATATTGAGTTAAGTCATTGGTGCCCACCGAAACGAAATCAACTTTATCCGCAATAAGCGGAAGAAGGTAAAGCATTGATGGCACTTCAATCATGATACCGATACGCGGCATACGAACTCGACTGTCGAGTTCATGCACTTCATCGTAGGCTTGCTCGATGAGTTGAACAGTATCATCCAGTTCTTGAGTGCTAGAGATCATTGGCAACAAGATACTCAAGTTCTGGCTATCACAACTCGCACGTAACATCGCACGCAATTGGATAATAAAGATGTCAGGATGATCAAGGGTAAAACGAATGCCACGCCAGCCAAGGAATGGATTGTCTTCTTCTATTGGGAAGTAAGGTAATGCCTTATCGCCACCAATATCCAAAGTTCGCATCACAACTTGCTTCTCAGGGTAACTCGCGAGCACAGAGCGATACTGCTTGAACTGTTCGTCTTCTGACGGGAACCTTTGTTGTAACAAGAAAGAGATTTCTGTTCGATACAGGCCTACGCCATCCACCCCTTGGTTGATCGCAATATTGGTGTCGGCACTTAAGCCCGCATTAAGCAAAATCTCGACCTGTCGGTCATCTTGGGTTTTTGCAGGTAAGTATAATTCTCGGTTAACCATAGAGGAGAGTTCACTCTCTTCTAGAATTAGCCCTTGGTACTCGCTCAGTAGGCTCTGAGTCGGCTCAATAAAGATCTCACCGCTGTAACCATCGACAATAGCTTGTTTGCCATTGGCTTGAGCTAGGTTGAGATTTACCCCCATAACCGAGGGAATGCCTAACGCGCGAGATAAAATAGCCGCGTGCGAGTTCGCCGCCCCTTCCAAGGAAACGACAGCTAATAACTTCTCTTTCGGAATCGACGCTAAAACAGAAGCCGTTAACTCACGTACCACCAAGATAATCGGTTTATCTAGAGTTCGTAGTTCGTGCTCTGAGTTGTGAAGGAAATAAAGCAGCCTTTGACCCAACTCGCGAATGTCTTGCGCCCTCTCTCGAAGGTAGACATCAGACATACGGGCAAAGCGATTCGAGTAGCTCTCAACAACCTGTCTTAATGCCCAATCGGCTTTATCGCCTTTCTGGATTTGACTCTTTAGATCCTTACGCAACATCGGATCGTTGAGTAAGTGAGTAAACAGATCAAAGATCGCCAACGCGTCTTTATTGATTTCACTGTCTAAACGCTTTCGCATGCGCTTAAAGTCATTGAGGGCATTTTCGACGGCAACAGCCAACAACTCATGCTCTCTTTCAACATTGAGCGTCGATGCTGGATAAACATCGGTTAATTCAGGTTGGGTGTTGTCCCACCATAAATCACCGATCGCAACGCCCGATGACGCAGCAATACCCTTGGTCGCAGGTAGCTTCTGTTGCTCAAGAAGCCAATGGCCTTGAGTTTGGGCATGCGCCACAATAACCGCAAGTTGAGCAGAGAGAGTGACAAGGAAAGACTCTTCCATTTCACTGAATAAACGAGGGGATTTCTGTTGAATAACCAAAACGCCAAGCACTTGCTTGCGATGGATAATAGGAGTGCCTAGAAAAGAGTGATAAACACTTTCTCCTAGTTCTGGAAAAAATTTATAAGCTGGGTGAGCAGATGCCTGAGCAAGGTTAATAGGTTCAGCACTTCTTTTGACAAGGCCAACCAAGCCTTCATCAAAACCAATCTGAATACTATTCCCTTCAAAGATCAGGCCTTGAGTTGCCATCAACTCAAGGCGCTGCATATCATTATTCGCTAGATACACGGTGCAGCACTCTGTCTGCATCGCACTGCATGTCTCTTTCACCAAAATATCAAGAGCCGTCGACACATCTTCAACTCTTGATACGTGTTCAACTATTTCCCTTAGTTGGCTGAGCATGCTTAACCTCTACGCAATTTGCGTTTTCCTTTTGTTTTTCGCTCTTTAAACGGCATTGCTAAAGATGCGAATTCTTTCATTGCTCGACGGTAAACATCTCGCTTGAAAGAAACAACTTGTCGAACTGGGTACCAGTAACTCACCCAACGCCAACCATCAAACTCAGGTGTACTTCCACGCTGCATATTGATATGCGATTCATCGCAATCTAAGCGCAAAAGGAACCACTTCTGTTTTTGTCCAATACAGACAGGTTTCGAATCCCACCGAACCAGTCGTTTGGGTAGCTTATAGCGTAACCAATGACGACTTGTCGCGACGATTTTTACATCCTTTTTTGTAAGGCCAACCTCTTCATACAACTCGCGGTACATTGCCTGTTCCGGAGTTTCACCTTCATCTATTCCCCCTTGAGGGAATTGCCATGAATGTTGCCCGTATCGTTTAGCCCAGAAGACCTGACCATGGTTGTTACAGATTACAATACCAACATTTAATCGGTAACCATCGCCATCTATCACTGGCCAACCTCTATCTAAATTTTTAATTACACTGATTTTTCCACATATCCCCAATTGGAGCAAACTTAGTGACGTGACAAGCGCTATATTTATGACTATTAACTAAGAATATGGATAAGTTTTGCTCAAATCTTAGTTACCCACATAAGAGTGAGACATAGACCACATTTATTCACCTTTTCTGTGAATAACTATGTGAAGAATTAGCCGCAATCGTTTTTTTTAATCCATACATTCATCAACACCGAAAGTACCCCTCTCGCCATTAACAACAAAAAAATAAATCAAATCATAAACTTAAAAACAAAATCATAAAATAAATAATCGTCAAAAACCAAAAGATCTTTTCAAAATCAAACATGGTTAAAGATCAACCACTCCGCTGCTTATCCACACTGGTGGGTCAAAGATTCATTTTGAACCCCATTTAGCAAGCATTTTATCCACCATAAACCCCTGTTTATTTATACACTAAATTAATATTTCAATTAATTACCTTCATGACCTGTGGATAACCATGAGTTTGATCCCTTTTATAACAATGAGATCATTTCTTAACCAGTCGGCATTTGGTGATAACTTCTGATAAAATCATTTTTTTGATCATGCCTTTTATTATGAAACCAGAACCACAAACACAACAAGAGCTCTTAGACAGAGCGTATGCTATCGCCGGAATGACATTCAAAGAGCTCGCAGATGAAGCTGAGATGATCATGCCAAACGATCTTAAGCGCGATAAAGGCTGGGTTGGGCAACTATTAGAATGGCATTTGGGTGCAGCGGCAGGCAGTAAGCCAGAGCAAGATTTTGCTAAATTAGGGATCGAACTAAAAAGTATTCCTATTGGTTATTCTGGCAAGCCTTTAGAAACAACCTTTGTCTGTGTCGCCCCCTTAATGGGAGTACAAGGATTAACATGGGAAACCAGCCACGTCCGAAACAAGCTCTCTAAAGTGTTGTGGATCCCCGTTGAAGGTGAACGAGAGATCCCGCTAGCAGAAAGACATGTTGGATCCCCATTACTCTGGACACCAACCCCAGCCGAAGATGAAATCTTAAAAAGAGATTGGGAAGAGCTCATGGAGCTAATCGTGTTAGGCAATGTTGAGCAAATCACAGCAAGGCACGGAGAAGCATTGCATTTGCGACCGAAAGCAGCAAACAGCCGAGTATTAACAGAAGCGTATGGTGCGAGTGGAAAGCCTATCAAGACCAAACCTCGTGGCTTCTACCTACGAACCCAGTTCACCCATAACTTGCTCACAACACACTACGCATAAATAGCTCACAGCCACTGTGCTTAGCGATTAAACCTTGTTTCGCCAATGACTAACGCAATGGATGGCATTGGTTGTCGTGTGTTACAGAGGTGTTCTAATGCGGCTTTAGAGCTAACTCTATATCGCAGTAGCTTTGGCTTGGTTCATTACCAAACTCATCATACGCATTGTGCAAACGCAGGTATGCCTTTTCAAAGCCCAGCCGGAGCAACTCCTCTTTCACTTGATCTAAGGATCCAAAGTGAAGCGGTTCTCCGTCTTGCTTAACGGGTTCCAACTTGTGTTTATATTCTACCGCCAATAGATATTCCGAGATATCGGAACAGCCAATAACGTACACTTTAGGTGTTTGATAAGAGTCTTTATGCTCTCCATGTAACCACATGTCTAATTGATGCTTTTGCATAGCCTGCCTCCATTGCTACATAAAGCTTAGTAGAACTCTTTTCCTTTACTAGATAACGACTTAAAAAATCATACACAACGGCTTAAAAAAGCAAAAAAGAGAAGCAAGTGCTTCTCTCTTTTGGCCAGATCCAGTTCAAAAGCTTGTGCTTTCGACGCCATAACTATCGCTGATGTTTATCTTAAGGGGTGAAAGGCGCTATCACCCCACAAGATTACGTCGGTATTCGCGCGCTTAAGACTCGACGAAGATGACGAACTCGGCGCTCAATCGTGACAACTTCAGGCTCAGAAAAACCAATTGGTCGACCATCGGCTTCAAGGCCAATATCTCTCAATAAGTGGGTATTGTTCCATGGTAGATCATATGAACTACGACGAACTTTTCGTTGCCATTCACGCTCTTCACGACGAAGGTCTGCACGGATAAGGACTGTTGCT
The DNA here is from genome assembly GCF_030397615.1 of Vibrio sp. 14N.309.X.WAT.E.F5. NCBI lineage: Bacteria > Pseudomonadati > Pseudomonadota > Gammaproteobacteria > Vibrionales > Vibrionaceae > Vibrio > Vibrio sp. 14N.309.X.WAT.E.F5. The sequence goes on from NZ_JAPNXR010000004.1 coordinate 52,970, forward strand.
AGTTTTAAATATACTGAGTGACGCATAATAACTCTCCAGTTGTGGAATAAACTGAGGAAAAATAGCGTTCTAGATAGTATGAGGGCTTCTCACTTAGCTGCTATTTTTCCGCAGCCAAATAAGGGTACGGATCTATTAGTTAGGTTTATCTTGGGTGTTTCGATCGGCCATGGCTGATGCTTGTGACATAACAGTCACCATGTCAGTACACGGATCAAACGACGCGCAAATATGCTGTATAAAATCGAAATGTTTCATTTGCGCCTCCAAACTAACTAAAAAATCCAAAAAGAAATGAGATAATAAAAGCAAATAAGTCTTTGTTAAACCATTGCTTTCACGGTTAAAGTCTAACCAAGTGAGTATATTATTCAACCGATAATTGATTAACAATTTCAAAACAAATGATTCACCCAAAATATCAGTTGCATATCACTTTATATATAACACATTCACTATGATTATATAAAATCACAGAACATCTCTCTTAACGACCAAGCGTCCAATAGCTCAATCTATCAACCAGCAACTGCCAACTGCCAACTGGAAGTTGTAGCGGTGGGTAACAAAAAAGCCACGCATCATGCGTGGCTCTTAGATTGACACTAACCGGATAAAATCGATTCATTGAGAGTTCTAAACAACACCTTCAGAAATAAGGCTATGTTTGTTCAGCAATCGGTACATGGTTGCGCGCGAAACTCCGAGTTCCTTAGCAGCCAACGATACTTGACCACCATAAGATTCCAGAACAATCAGCAACGCATCTCGCTCTGAACGCTCACGGATACTTTTGAGGCTACGGCGCTCATCATTTTGCTTAGGTAAATCCAGCTGATGATCTTCAATGATCACCGAGTCCGACATCAACACAACACGTTTGATTTGGTTCATCAGTTCACGGACATTGCCCGGCCAGTGATAACGATTCATCGATCGAAGCGCTTCGTCAGAGAAGCTCTTAGCTTGAGCATTAAATTCTTTCGAATACTGACGTAAGAAATGATTGGCCAACACTGAGATATCACTAACCCGCTCTTTTAAGCTCGGAACCTGGATTCGTAGAACATTGATGTAGTGGTAAAGCTCTTCATTGAAGTCACCCTCAATCAATGCCTTTTCAATATCAGAAGAGTTAGCCGCCAGAATTCGAACATCCACCGATTTTGACCCAGTCTCCGTCTCTACCTTGCCTTCTTGCAAGAAGCGCAACAGATTCAACTGTTGATTGCGGGGCATCGCTAACACATCATTGAGCAATATCGTGCCACCATCAGCCTCTTCCAACATACAAGGTGCAGCACCAAGCTGAGCTGAAATGCCGAAGACTTCAGACTCAATTCTCATCTCAGACAGAGCTCGGCAGTTGACCGTTAAAAATGGCTTTTGCGCGCGCGAAGAATTTTGATGAATAGAGCGTGCAATCGTCTCTTTGCCAGCCCCACTCTCGCCATAAATTAAGATGCTGACATCAGTCGGCCCAATACGCTTTACTTGGTCTCTTAGGCGCTTTACTGCCACCGAGTCGCCCAACAAGCCCATATTGTTGTTAATGCCGTAGTTTGGCCACACTTTCTGCTCAAGCTTAAGCATGCCAAGCTGGTGACCTATGGTACTCAGTAGCTGTGCATCTGGAATGGGTGCCGTGAAAAAGTCGATACAGAAGTTAACGATAAACTGGCAAATAGTATCGGAGCTTAATTGCGATTCACGGATAAAGGCGAGCCACCTAACCTGTTTATTGTTACTCACCAAGTTTGCAATGCCATTTAGGCTGAACTCATCATGGCTAAGGTCCACAATACCAATACATGGGCCTATGTCGGCAATCAATGCATCGGCTTTTCGTAAATCTGCACACTGGGTACACTGCCAACCCACTTGTTCTAATACAGATAACCAGGGTTCGTACGCACCACCAACGACGATAAGAGAACCTGGTAAGGAATCCATCTTAAATTGAGTTCCCATCCTTCTTCCTTATTCTATTTTTATTTAAATCAGGCTAATACGAGTCACGGCTTCATCGTTCGACAAAAATGCCGCGAGATCGTATTCAGCGCAGAGACGTATAGTAGTGAGACTATCTTAGATTTTTTGTCTCAATAGTAAGACTATGTCAGAAATAATGATTTTTCGAATCAAGAGTGCGGTACAGGCAAGGTTTTGGACACTTATAAACAGAAAAAGCCACCCGAAGGTGGCTTTTAAATTGAATCAGCTGTTACAGCCTGTCAGCGAAAATTACGCTTGAGGACGCATTGCCGGGAACAAGATCACGTCACGGATAGTGTGCGTGTTAGTAAATAGCATCGCTAGGCGATCGATACCAATACCTTGACCCGCTGTTGGCGGTAGGCCGTGCTCTAGTGCAGTAATGTAGTCTGCATCGTAGTACATAGCTTCGTCATCACCCGCGTCTTTTGCGTTAACTTGTGCTTTGAAACGCTCGTCTTGGTCTTGTGCATCGTTAAGCTCAGAGAAACCGTTCGCTACTTCACGGCCACCGATGAAGAACTCAAAGCGGTCTGTGAAGAATGGGTTGCTGTCGCTACGACGAGCCAGTGGAGAGATGTCCGCTGGGTAACCCGTGATGAACGTTGGTTGAATTAGCTGAGGCTCAGCCGTTTCACCAAAGATCTCTTCAAGAAGCTGACCACATGTCCAGAACTTCTCAACGTACAGGCCCACTTCTTCTGCAATTTTAACCATCAATTCTCTGTTCTGAAGATCATCTTCAGTCAGAGCTTGAATGTTTGCATTTTCAGGTGTGTAGTGTTTGATTGCATCGAACATGCTCATACGAGCGTAAGTGCCACCGAACTCAACTGTTTCGTCACCGTAAGGCATAGAAGTAGAACCAAGAACGTCCATCGCTGCTGTGCTTAGCATCTCTTCCGTTAGATCCATTAGATCTTTGTAGTCAGAGTACGCTTGGTAGAATTCCATCATTGTGAATTCTGGGTTGTGACGTGGAGAAAGACCTTCGTTACGGAAGTTACGGTTGATCTCGAATACACGGTCAAAACCACCAACCACTAGACGCTTAAGGTAAAGCTCAGGTGCAACACGTAGGTACATGTCGATGTCTAGTGCGTTGTGATGAGTGATGAATGGACGTGCTGTTGCACCGCCTGGGATCACGTGCATCATTGGCGTTTCAACTTCTAGGTAGCCTTTTGAGCTCATGAAGTTACGGATTGAAGACACAAGCTTAGAACGCACGATGAATGTGTTACGAGAGTCTTCGTTCACGATTAGGTCAACGTAACGCTGACGGTAACGCATCTCTTGGTCAGTTAGACCGTGGAACTTCTCTGGCAGAGGACGAAGTGCTTTCGTTAGCAATTCAAACTCTTCCATGTTCACGTAAAGGTCGCCTTTACCAGACTTGTGAAGCGCACCTTTAACACCGATGATGTCACCGATATCTAGGCCTTGGTACTTCTCTTTTAGTACTTTTTGAACGTCTTTCGCTGCGTATGCTTGGATACGACCAGAAGTTTCTTGAATCGCAAGGAATGGACCACGCTTCGCCATAATACGACCAGCGATCGCAACGATGTGGTTAAGCTCTTCTAGCTCTTCCTTAGTCTTCTCACCGAATTCCGCTTGAAGGTCGCCAGCTAGGTGCTCACGACGGAAGTCATTTGGGTGACCGTTAGCTTTGCAGTTCAGGCGGATGTGATCCAGCTTGCTGCGGCGCTCAGCGATTAGTTTGTTCTCTTCAGGTGAAGAAGCTTCTTGTGCGTTTTCGTTTTGAACAGCATCAGTCATTAGAGATGTACCCTGCTTTTATAATTTGGACAGCTATATTTTTTCAAATATAGGCATTTTTACCAATATTATTGGTAAAGCTTAATAGTTGGTAAAGCTTACAGACCTGATTTCAGGCTAGCTTCAATAAACTTGTCTAAGTCACCGTCAAGAACCGCTTGAGTGTTACGGTTTTCGATGCCGGTGCGCAAATCTTTGATACGAGAATCATCCAGTACGTAAGAGCGGATTTGACTGCCCCAACCGATGTCTGATTTCGTTTCTTCGCTCGCTTGTTTTTCAGCATTTTGTTTTTGAATCTCAAGTTCAAAAAGCTTAGCACGTAGCTGCTTCATCGCTTGATCTTTGTTCTTATGCTGCGAACGGTCATTCTGACATTGAACCACTGTGTTGGTTGGAACGTGAGTAATACGTACCGCCGATTCAGTGGTGTTTACGTGCTGACCACCAGCGCCAGAGGCACGGTATACGTCAATACGTAAGTCAGAAGGATTAATGTCGATCGTAATGTTGTCATCAATCTCTGGGTAGATAAACGCAGATGCAAATGAAGTATGACGACGGCCACTTGAATCAAATGGTGACTTACGAACCAGACGGTGAACACCAGTCTCTGTACGTAACCAACCATAAGCGTATTCACCAGAAATACGTACCGTTGCGCCTTTAAGGCCAGCAACATCACCATCAGACACTTCGATAACTTCGGTCTTGAAGCCTTTCGAATCTGCCCAACGTAAGTACATGCGCAACATCATTGAAGTCCAGTCTTGAGCTTCTGTACCGCCCGAACCTGACTGTAAATCGATGTAGCAATCTGATGCGTCGTGATCGCCAGCAAACATACGACGGAATTCCAGTTTTTCTAACTTAGCTTCTAGCTCAGCCAGTTCTGGTTCAATTTCGTCAAACGTTTCTTGGTCTTCTTCTTCAACCGCAAGCTCTAATAGACCTTCAACATCCTCAACACCTTGGTCAAGTAAGTCGATTGTTTCTACTACCGCTTCCAATGCAGAACGTTCTTTACCTAGCGCTTGTGCACGCTCAGGTTCGTTCCATACATCCGGTTGTTCTAATTCTGCGTTTACTTCTTCTAGACGCTCTTTCTTAGCGTCATAGTCAAAGATACCCCCTCAGGATATTTGTGCGTTCAGACACATCCTGCAGACGGTTTTTAATAGGATTGATTTCAAACATTTTAGCTCATCATTTATGAGTAGAATTTAACCGAAGAATTGTACTCAAAAGTGTGACGGAGATACAGAATTTTTTAGAGTGGAAAGCCAAGATTCAATAACTTAGTGGGATATAAATTTGACAGGCTGAAAAAAGACGTAGGATTTATAAGGGAAAGAAAGAAAACAAGCCCTGTTTTTGAGCAGAGCTTGTTGAATTTGGGGCTAAATAGTGAACATTATTCAGTAAAGATAACGCTATTTAGCTTCAATATGATCAATCATCAACTGCAAAGATTGGTTGCCACGAAACTCGTTGATATCCAGCTTAAATGCGAGATTCACCGTTTTCACGGACGCATCTGGCCAACGACGTAAATCAACGTTGAAGGCAATACCATCGATCATTACGTTAGTTGGATGACCTTTGTATAACGGTTCTAGCATCAATTTAAGGTGTTTTTCACCGACCAACTTTTGATGCAGTACTTTGAACTCACCGTCGAAGATGGGTTCAGGGAACGCTTGTCCCCAAGGACCACCAGAACGCAACGTTTCAGCGGTGTGCATTGAGAACTCTTCTGGTAACAGCTCACCATCAGACAGGATGATGCCCTTCAGCGCCGTCTCACCGAGCTCTTTGCGCACAACGTCATCAAACATCTTACTAAATCGCTCGAAGTCTTTTTCCATAATGGTCAAACCGGCTGCCATTGCATGACCACCAAACTTCAAGATCAAGCCTGGGTTTTGAGTATCGATTCGGTCAAGTGCATCGCGCATGTGCAAACCCGGAATCGAGCGACATGAACCTTTGATACTGCCTTCCCCACCATCAGCGAATGCGATCACTGGGCGGTGGTATTTATCTTTGATACGCGAAGCCAAAATACCAATTACACCTTGGTGCCAATCACGTTGGAACAGGGCTAAGCCAGAAGGCAAGTCGTCTTTACCAAACTCAAGGCGCTCACAAAAAGCCATCGCCTCTTGTTTCATGCCCTCTTCAATCTCTTTACGTGTTTGGTTCAAGCCATCTAACTCGCTGGCCATTCGACGCGCGGCGTGAATGTTATTGCTCATCAACAACTCAACACCAAACGACATATCATCCAATCGGCCTGCGGCATTGATACGCGGGCCAAGTGCAAAACCAAAATCAGAAGCGACCAAACGCTTAGCGTCTCGCTTAGCAATTTCAATCAAGGCCTGAATACCCGGGCGCGCTTTGCCTGCACGGATACGCTGCAAACCTTGATGAACCAAAATACGGTTATTTTCATCGAGTGGTACCACATCGGCAACGGTACCTAACGCAACCAAATCGATCAGCTCCATCAACTTAGGTTCTGTCATGCCATGTTGTGCGAACCAACCCAATTTACGCATATGAACACACAGCGCCATCATCAGGTAAAACGCCACACCCACACCCGCTAGTGCTTTTGAAGGAAATGCACAGCTTTCTAGGTTGGGGTTCACCATCGCATCAGCGATTGGCAGTTCATTACCCGGCAAGTGATGATCGGTAACCAGCACATCAAGGCCTTGCTCTTTAGCGAAGCGAACACCGTCAATCGAAGAGACACCGTTGTCCACGGTCATGATCACTTCGGCACCAATCTCAATCGCTTGTTCAACAACCTCAGGGCTCAAGCCGTAGCCATCTTCAAAGCGGTTCGGTACTAGATAATCGACATTCGAACTGCCCAGCATGCGCAGTGCCAACACCGACAAAGCGGAACTCGTCGCACCATCAGCATCAAAATCACCGACAACGATAATGCGCTTTTGAAGCTTAATCGCATTGAAAAGCAGTTCTACCGCAGCATCGATACCGCCTAGTTTTTGATAGGAGTGTAAGCCTTTCGCAGCCGTCTCCAGTTGCTCAGCACTGTCGATTCCGCGACTCACATAAATACGCTTTAACAAGTCAGGTAAGTGAGCAGGTAAAACTGAAGTATCGACCTCAGGGCGGCGTTGGATCTCTATCATATAAAAATGGGCCCGATATCAATCAGGCCACTCCTTAAATCAAAAACGTGGGGAAATTAAAACAACGAGCGACGAGGTTAGATAACGTTCAACGAGTCTCATCGCTCTGAACAAATCATGCTGTTCTAAACCAAACTGATTTGCTCGGAATAAAGCTTACTGCTCTAAACGTTGAAGAAGTTGTGCTGGCGGTAAGTAACCACTCACCAATTCACCACTTGCTAGTACGATAGCAGGTGTACCGTTAATACCAAGCTCACGGCCTAATTGATACTGCTTCGCTATGATTTGCTTCTGCTCGGTAAGATCTGTACCCGCTGCTGGCATTTTACGTTCAGCTTTCGCACTGTGCATCGCTGCTTTTGGATCGTCAGAAGCCCAAATTGCTGCCATTTGGTCGGCAACTTGTCCGGTCGCACCTTGGCGTGGGTAAGCCATGTAACGAACCGTAATACCCAGATCGTTATAGCCTTGCATTTGGCTGTGTAGACGAACACAGTAGCCACACGTAATGTCAGTAAACACCGTCACAACGTACTTTTCGTTATCGGCTTTATATTCGATAACAGTATCTGACAATGCCGCGACCTTTTCAGCATTAAGCGGAGCTTGACGCTCGGCCAATACGTCGCTGAACTTACCGTTGTCATCCAAAGAGTAAAGAGTGCCCGCTAGAAAATGATCGCCCTCTGGAGAAGAAAAGATAATGCCGCTGTTGGTTTGAATTTCTAACAGGCCATCGATATCTGAAGGAACAATCTTTTCTACCTTAATACCGATTTTTTCAAAGCGCTTTGTTAACGCGGCTGTATCAACAGCTTGTGCTGAAGCAACTTCAACGGCTGTTGATGTTTGTTCTACTTTCGCTTCTGATGCATTACATGCAGTAATCATGAGAGGAAGCGCTAATAGAGGAAGACGGCGTAATACGCTCATTAAGTTCACCTTAAAAATAAATGGATTTAAGCACGTGGGTGATGCTGAGCGTGAATTTGCTTCAGCCTTTCAGTCGCCACGTGAGTATAAATTTGGGTTGTCGATAAGTCACTATGCCCAAGCAACATCTGTACGACCCTGAGATCTGCGCCATAGTTCAGTAAATGCGTTGCAAAAGCATGCCTTAAGACGTGTGGCGACAATAATTCCGTGTCGATACCCGCTATCACCGAATAATGCTTGATACGATACCAGAACGTTTGACGGGTCATTTGCTTCGCTCGTTTACTCGGAAAAACCACATCCGAACTATTATCACCCAACAATTGTGGGCGACCTTGCTCGATAAATGTCTCTATCCAATCGACCGCATTTTCGCCCATTGGCACTAAGCGCTCTTTGCCACCTTTACCGATCACACGCACCACACCTTGCCTTAGGCTGATGTTTTCCATGGTCAGGCTAACGAGCTCTGTCACACGAAGTCCAGTTGCATAGAGTAACTCAAGCATCGCTTTATCGCGAAGCTCAATGGGGTCGTTTGGATCTGGCGCTTCAAGCAGCGAATCCACTTGCTCTTCACTTAAGTCTTTCGGTAAGCGCTTCGGCAGTTTCGGGCTGATCAATAGCGCACTAGGATCGTCGGCTCTTACTTTCTCGCGATGTAAATATTGGAACAAACGACGAATGGCAGACAACATACGAGCACGAGAAGTCTGTTTGAAATCTGCGTCGGCTAACCAGCCTTGATAGTCTTGTAACCCTGACAGACTAATAAAATCGAGGCGATAATTATGCTTTTCCATCCACGTAAGTAGTTTGGATAAATCCGTACGATAAGAGACGAGTGTATTCTCTGATAACCCTCTCTCCATCCACATAGCATCTAAAAACTGCTCAACGAGACCGTGGTCTGCGCTCTGCCCTTGAGGCGACTGCATAGTGTTACTCACAATATTGGAAACTGTTTTGAGAGTATGTCAGAGCAAATATGAATGCCATAAAAATTACGACTTGAGCGGATAATCGCTGCAATCGAAGTCGATTTATGGTTAGAATTCGCCATCTGAAATTAAAATCGAACGTTTGCTATGAAAATTGGATTATTTTACGGCTCAACCACCTGCTATACCGAAATGGCAGCAGAGAAAATTCGCGGTATTATTGGTGAAGACCTAGTTGATATCCATAACGTGAAAGAAACCCCTCTTTCTTTTATGGCGGACTACGACCTTTTACTGCTTGGCATCTCAACGTGGGATTTCGGTGAAATTCAAGAAGATTGGAATGAGTTGTGGGAAGACATCGCAACCACGCCAATGAAAGGCAAGGTTGTGGCTCTATTTGGTCTAGGAGATCAAGAAGGCTACGGTGAGTGGTTCTTAGATGCGATGGGACTATTGCATGATGAACTGAAAACCGCAGGCGCTGAGTTTGTCGGCTTCTGGCCAAACGATGACAGCTACGAATTCGAAGCATCTAAAGCATTAACAGAAGACAAATCTCAGTTTGTTGGTTTAGCTCTGGATGAAGATTCACAGTACGAACTCAGCGACGAACGTATCGCAACTTGGGTTGAACAAGTACTGGTCGAGTACAGCGAAAAGCTTTAAGTTCTAAGTTCTAAGTTTAAACCGAACCGAACGCTCCGAAACAACAGAATACAAAAAGGCCTCATTACTGCGCAGTAATGAGGCCTTTTCTATTCAACTTTGTATTGAATACGGACTAACGATTTAATCTCAACGGAAGATTAAACAGTCTCTTTCGCCATCTCTTGTTCTGTTGATTTACCAACAAAGAACATACAGATGATTGCAGCAGCCGTTGGAAGCAACCAACCCATACCAATCTCGAACAATGGCAGCATCTTAAGTGCAGACACATCGACACCCGCTACTTTAGCGCCATCAATTAGAGCAAACATCAACGATACTAATACCACTACGCGGTAAGCCGCTTTTGGATTAGGGAAACGGCTACGCAAGAACGTCAGTGCTACTAGAGCGATAGCGACCGGGTAAAGCGCAAACAATACTGGTACAGACAGAGAAATCAGTTGAGAAAGACCTACGTTCGCTACGGTTGCACAAGCTACACCGTTAATGATTACCCAAGTCTTGTAAGACAGAGGCGTTAGCGAGCTGAAGTAATCAGAACATGCTGATACAAGGCCAATCGCCGTTGTTAGACATGCCAATAGTACAATCACAGAAAGCACTAGCTGACCAGAAGGACCAAACAACGATTGAACGTAAAGGCTTAAGATAGCACCACCATTGTCCGCACCCGCAGCAACTGTTGCACTTGTTGCGCCTAGGAAGAACAGAGAGATGTAAACAAACGCTAGACCAGCTGCTGCAATGCAACCTGCGCTGATCAGATACTTAGTCGTCGCTGCACGGTCTGTAATACCCTTGCTACGAATCGCGTCAACAATCAGCATACCAAACATCAAAGAAGCAAAAGTATCCATGGTGTTGTAGCCTTCAAGGAAACCTTTGGTCATTGGCTGAGTGATGTACTCACCGTGAGCCGCAAGAATATCGCCTTGAGGGTTAACGAACACAGCAATCGCAAGTACAACCAAACCAACGAATAGTGCAGGTGTTAGTACCTTACCAATCACGTCGATAAGCTTACCTTGCGACCATGAGAAGAACATCGCTACCACAAAAAATGCAATCGAAAAGAGAGTTAGGTGGGCTTGAGAGGCATCGATGAAGAACGGTTTCACCGCCATCTCATAAGCAACAAGACCGGTACGTGGTGCTGCAAATGCAGGACCGATGATGATAAAGATCAGCACAGCCATGATGGTAGCAGCTTGCTTTGGAAGATCTTTAGTTAGGTGACCCCAAGAGCCACCCGCCACTGCAACTGCGACGATTGTGATTAACGGCAGACCAACGGCGGTCAGCAGGAAACCAGACATCGCTGGAAGAAAGTGGTCACCAGCCAATTGGCCAGCAAGAGGTGGGAAGATGATGTTACCCGCACCCAAGAAAAACGCAAAAAGCATAAAGCCCAATGCCATTATATCTGTTAGTTTTAGACTCTGTTTCACAGATAATCCTTAATTATATTTATGAATTTATGTTGTGCTTACATGAATGTTACAGCTAGAAGCTGCCAATCAATCTATAAAATAGTCGCGCATAATGACGAAACACTTAGCTAGCTGCAAGTCACCACAAAAAAACACCATATAAATTTGCATTTGAGAACCAAAAGCAGTGGATTCCACTAGATATGGAAATATTGCCATAATTATAAACTAACCATAATTAACAACAATGGATTCTCAAATAGAACATTGAGCCATACAATTAATTAACATTAGAGCTAATCACTTAAAATATATCGATATCCAGAACATTCATGAAAGACAAAAAAACAGAAACCAAAAGCTTCAATTTCAAAAAATTCTCTATTTACGGAGGACAAAGTGGCATGCCTGTTAGTACCGATGGCGTGTTACTTGGCGCGTGGGCAAACCTTGCTCATAAAGAAAGCATACTCGACATTGGCACTGGAACTGGCCTATTAGCCTTAATGGTTGCACAACGTTTTGAAGACAGCTCTATCTCAGCGATCGATATTGATCAGCACGCCATTGATGCCGCAACAGTCAATATTAAGCAATCACCATGGCAAGATCGCATCTCCCTTCATCATGGCAGTGTGCTAACCACGGATTTCTCGCAACGATTTGATTCAATAATTTGTAACCCGCCCTACTTCAACTCTGGAGAGCAGGCGCAGCAAAACCAAAGAGCCACCGCCAGACATACCGACAGCTTGGATCATCTGCAACTTGCTGAGCGATGTTTCGAGATAACAACTGATGCCGCCACTGCCACTTTTATACTGCCGACGCCCGAAGGAGAAGGCTTCATCAAGCTTGCCCAACAATGTGGTTGGTACCTAGCAAAGCGCCTTGATGTGAAAACAACAGATAGAAAACAGGCACTTCGAGTCTTGTTTGAATTGTCTAAAGATCCTGCTTGCGAGCAAGATTTGCAGCGTGAATCGCTTACGATCCATCACGATGGCGGTTATAGCGAGGCATTTATTGCCCTTACTAAAGATTTTTATCTCAAGATGTAGCAAATACCATGTGATCCTAATCACTAATGCTTCTATAATGTCCGACTACTCTTTTTTATCGTCTGCTTTTTGAGGCAGAAACATTTATTGCTTGTGGAGAAACAACAGTGATCAGAACCTTTGCAGAACTCGATCTAAACCAAGAGCTGCTTAAAGCAATTGACGAAATGGGCTACGAACGTCCAACACAGATACAAGCTGAAGCAATCCCACAAGCGTTAGATGGAAGAGACGTTTTGGCTTCTGCGCCAACAGGTACTGGTAAAACAGCATCATTTGTATTGCCAGCACTGCAATACCTACTGGATTTCCCACGTAAGAAATCTGGCCCTGCACGTATGCTTATCCTGACGCCAACGCGTGAGCTAGCAATGCAGATCACCGAACAAGCACGTGAGCTTGCTAAATACACCAGCCTGAACATCTTCACGATCACGGGCGGTGTGATGTACCAAGAGCACGCAGATATCTTAAGCACAACTCAAGATATCGTAGTCGCAACACCTGGTCGTTTAATGGAATACATTGAAGGCGAGCGTTTTGACTGCCGTGCGATTGAATGGTTAGTTCTCGATGAAGCTGACCGTATGCTAGACATGGGCTTTGGTCCTGTTGTTGACCGTCTGTCTGCAGAGTGTCGCTGGCGTAAACAAACTTTACTATTCTCAGCAACGCTAGAAGGTAAAGGTATTGAAGGTTTCACTGAAGATCTTCTGAAAAACCCAGCTGAGATCGATGCGAAATCATCACTGCGTGAACGTAAGAAGATCACTCAATGGTATCACCGCGCCGATTCAGCTAAGCACAAGCTTGATATCCTAAAACATATCATCACAGAGCAAGCTGAACGCAGCATCATATTCTTGAAGACTCGTGACCGCCTAGGTGACCTACGAGCTCAACTAGAAAGCGCACAGATCCCGTGTGTATGGATCCAAGGTGAAATGCCTCAAGATCGTCGTAACAACGCGATTTCTCGTTTCCGCGATGGTTCTATCAACGTACTGCTGGCAACTGACGTCGCAGCTCGTGGTATCGACCTTCCAGATGTGAGCCACGTTATTAACTACGACATGCCGCGTACAGCAGATGTCTACCTACACCGTATCGGCCGTACGGCTCGTGCAGGTAAAAAAGGTAACGCGGTTTCTATCATTGAAGCGCACGATCAGCTAATGATTGAGCGTGTTGCTCGTTACACTGAAGATGCGATCAAAGAGCGCTTCATCGAAGGCATGCGTCCAACGCATAAGAAAGCCGCGGTAACGAAGAAGAAGAAACCGAAGAAAGAAGACAAGAAAGCGGTAGCGAAGCAAAAAATTGCTAAGAAAAAGAAAATCGCTAAGAAAAAGAAAGCCGTTAAGAACAAGTAATCTAACCGCCTTTCAATAATTCAATAAAAAGCCCCATGCAGTTATCTGCATGGGGCTTTTCTTTATCTGGTTTATTATTGTCTGGCTTGTTATCAGGCTAAATAACTAGGCCTCTAATTTCAAACTCAAACTCAAACCGAGAGTAACCAATTAGCCAAGGGCTACTAGTTTTGCTCTTCACGCTTGAAGACTAACTCTTTCGCGTTCGACTCTTCTTCAACGAAGTAGTAACCCGCCATATCAAACTTGGTCAGCGCTTCCACTGAATCGATTTTGTTCTCAATAATGTAGCGAGCCATCATGCCACGCGCTTTCTTCGCGTAAAAGCTGATCACCTTGTACTGGCCATTCTTGCAATCTTTAAAAACTGGCGTGATGATTTGACCATCAAGGCTCTTCGGCTTCACCGCTTTAAAGTATTCGTTCGATGCTAGATTGATCAACACATTATCGCCTTGAGCATTCAACGCCTCATTCAGCTTGTCTGTGATGATGTTGCCCCAGAACTGGTACAAGTTAGTGCCACGCTCATTGGCTAAGCGTGTACCCATCTCTAGACGGTAAGGCTGCATCAAATCCAATGGCTTCAACAACCCATATAGGCCAGAAAGCATGCGTAGATGATTCTGTGCGTAGTCAAAATCATCGTCCGACAATGTTTCAGCATCTAAGCCTGTGTAGACGTCACCTTTGAACGCCAAAATAGCTTGGCGAGCATTCTCTTGGGTAAAGGTCTCGCTCCATTGCTCAAAGCGCGCTACGTTCAGCCCAGCAATCTTATCGCTTACCTTCATCAATGCTGATACATCAGCAGGTGTCAGCTTACGACACACTTCAATAAGCTCTGCAGAGTGTTCAACAAACTCTGGCTGGCTGAAGCGCTCAGTCGCTAATGGTGATTCGTAATCTAATGTCTTGGCTGGAGAAACGACAACTAACATAACTTTACCCTAATCGGTTATCTAACTGAATGCAGCTAGAGTATAGAAAAAACATCAACTTGTCTTTATGACTCTTCCTATTACTTTGATAGATAAATCTAGCTGTAAGTCGCTTACAAAGAAAAATCGTAGACAGATAGAAATTGCAAACAGATAGAAATCGCAGGCAAAGAAAAAGGCTAAGGTCGAAACCTTAGCCTTTCTAATGATTTTAGGATGGGTGATGAATCACTCCAACAAGATTACTTCTTCTTGTTGTTAACCCAAATACCATCTTCCAATTGAGCTTTAAGCTCTGGGAAATCATCCGCATCGAACGTGGGTACTTTACCCGCGTCTAATTGACGGTTGTAGTCTTTCGCTAGCTTAATCACGATACCCGATAGCAAGATAATCGCTACCAAGTTCACAATCGCCATTAGGCCCATCGATACGTCAGCTAATGCCCATACCGTTGGCAGTGTCGCGAGAGAACCGAACATAACCATACCCAGTACAACAATACGGAACAGCACTAGGCCCTTCTTGTTGTTGTGCTCTAGGAAGATAAGGTTCGTTTCAGCGTACGAGTAGTTTGCAATGATTGAAGTGAAAGCGAAGAAGAAAATCGCTACCGCTACAAAGATGCCGCCCCATTCACCAACTTGTGCTGTTAGTGCACGTTGCGTTAGTTCGATACCCGTTACTTCACCGTGTGGTACATACTCACCAGACATCAGGATGATTGCTACTGTTGCAGAACAGATAACAATTGTGTCCATGAACACACCTAGCATTTGCACATAACCTTGCGATGCTGGGTGCGGTGGATAAGGCGTAGCAGAAGCTGCTGCGTTTGGCGCAGAACCCATACCCGCTTCGTTCGAGAACAAACCACGTTTGATACCGTTAATCATCGCTTGTGCGATCGCGTAACCTAGGCCACCCGCTGCTGCTTCTTGCAGACCGAATGCACTCTTGAAGATAAGAGCCAGAACTTCAGGCACTTTCTCAATGTTCATTAGCATTACGTAGATAGCGATAGCTAAGTAAGCCAGTGCCATGATTGGAACAATGATTTCTGCAGTGCGAGCAATCTTACGGATACCACCGAAGATAACGAATGCAGAGATAATAACGATACCAACACCAACGTAGCTACGCTCGAAGTCGAATGCCGTGTTCATTGCACTTGCAATCGCGTTCGCTTGAACTGCGTTGAAGACTAGACCGAATGCGATGATTAGGAAGATAGAGAATAGAACCCCCATCCAACGCATACCTAGGCCTTTCTCCATGTAGTATGCAGGACCGCCGCGGTAGTTACCGTCGTTATCACGCGTTTTGTATAGCTGTGCCAGTGTGCTTTCTGCAAACGATGTTGCCATACCTAGCATGGCAATTAGCCACATCCAGAAGATAGCACCAGGGCCACCAGCGGTAAGAGCAACTGCAACACCTGCCATGTTACCTGTACCTACACGAGCAGCTAGACTAGTACAAAGAGCTTGGAAAGAAGAGATACCAGCACTGTCTGCTTTACGGCTGTTTCTAAGAACAGAGAACATGTGGCCGAAATGGCGGAATTGAATGAAGCCTAGTCGTACAGTGAAGTAGATACCCACACCAACGAGTAAGTAAACTAAGATAGATCCCCAAAGGAGATCGTTCATCAAATTGATTAAGTCTGTCACGTGAACCTCGTAATTGAGTTTAAGCACCGATCTTGCTTCCGAGCCTTCCTCTAAATCGCCAATGCCAGTGTCAATGTTGTATCGGCATTCGTTTTATATTTATTTGTTGCGATCTAGATTGTAAATGTCGCTTCATGCATCCATTTTACGTATCAGTGTATTTTTTGACGGGCGGATAATGCAGCGAGACGGCCTAAAAATCAATATGCAAATAGATTAATATTTAAATGACATTTCACTAATAACACACGTTTTATTAACACAACTTTCAACAATCAAGCCCAATAAAAGTCACATTATCGGGACATAATATCAACAATGGCCAGTGCCTTGGTTTAACAAGAATGATATTCGATAAAAATAGCACCAGCCTAGGTTTTACAAGGTTTAGTGAAGATCTGTGATTTTTTCTATAGCGATTAAACCCCTCCCCTTCATCACACAATACGCAGCTGTATGCATTGTCGTTAAAGTACTATTCCTTTCGCACAATGAATTAACATTAAAACACGCGTAATTTAATCGTTTACGTCAGTCTGTTTGCTTGTTTTTTATACAGAAAATAAACAGTAATGTGTGAGCATGCATAGGAAACACAAACAAAACCTTCATGAATTTGAAACAAATGAGAAACAAATCAAGGTTATTGTAGAACCAAATATGGTATCTGATAGTCTGTAAAGACTAGCCCACGGATGGAGATATAGCTTATGGACCACTTTCAATTTGATGAAATATCAGAACTAGAATTACCACGCGTTGCTACCAAGACTCGCTCAAAACCACTTAAACGAAAATGGCGAGAAATTGAGGCGATCAACGATCGTAGACAGCTTGAGAAAGAGCTCAGAGAGATGAATCTCGGTCTCGATTTTAGCTTAGACGATATTAAGCTTTAATCAGAACAACAAATAAATTGAATGATAAAGGCACCTAAACGGTGCCTTTATTTTTTGTGAGAGCCAATCCATTCACTACACACATTCGCCTTCACTTTGGCGAACTCGATCTGCTAACTGCTTATACTGGTCTGCGATGGTTTGCCCGAATACAGGGTCATCTTCAGGCAGTTGCCATTGCGATTCGACCTCTTGCCAATCTTGTACCGTAAACGCATCCACAATCTTGGGGATAATGAACCTTTCTTCCAGTTCCATATGCTTTTTCTGAACAGCGACAAAACCTTCTAGTTGTTCAATAAAAAACTGCTGAGGAACAACCGCATCTTGCAAGATCATGTCGACCAAACCTAAAAAGTCAGCCGTTTTCTCAGAAAGCAGTTGATGCTCTAATTCCAAGTCTTCAATTACTTGGTCACTGCCGTACTGCTTGAGATAATAACGATAAATAATGTCTTCTTTAGGGTGGTGTACCTTATCTGAATGGTTCATCAAGTAATGAACCACCTCAGCGATCAAGCTATAGTTAATGTCACGCTCTTGCTTTAGGCACTCTAATTTACTCTTGAGAATCGCGAGCAAACGAGCCATATAACCGTGCTCTCTTCTTATCCTTTCAATCATCATAGTATTGCACTCCATTACACCTACTATTTATAAGTGTATATGAAGATAGCAATTTGTGGTTTGACCCTGCTCAGAAAATCATCAATCTACAGTGCCAGTGGTAATGTCCAATCGATGGGCTGTTGATTAATAGAAGAGAGTAGCTCGTTGGTCATCGAGAAATGCTGACAACCGAAGAAACCACGGCGTGCTGATAATGGTGATGGATGAGGTGCAACCAACACATGATGTTTGTCTGCATCAATGGCTTGGCCTTTCTTTTGAGCATGCGCGCCCCACAGTAAGAAGATGATCGGCTCAGAACGCTGATTCAGCTCAGCAATGATGGTATCGGTAAAGGTTTCCCAACCACACTTAGCATGTGAGTGTGCTTTTGCCTCTTCGACTGTCAGTACCGTATTCAACATTAACACCCCTTGAGATGCCCAAGTATCGAGGTAACCATGAGTAGGGATCTCAAAGCCCTCTATATCTTGTGCGAGTTCTTTGTACATATTACGCAGAGACGGTGGGATTTTAACGCCAGGCAGCACAGAGAAGGCTAAGCCGTGAGCTTGGTTGGCACCGTGATAAGGGTCTTGCCCAAGGATAACCACGCGTACGGACTCAAAAGGCGTCATATCAAAAGCACTGAACACCTGCTCTTGAGGAGGGTAGACGGTTTTCCCACTATTGCGTTGCTGTTCAACAAACGCGAGCACACTCTGAAAGTACGCTTTCTCACGTTCATCATTAATAATGGATTCCCAAGTCTTTGGTGCGCTCATCGTTTTACTTCCCAATCATCAAGGTTTCTAGCGGCTTTCGCCAGACAAAAAAATAGCTGTATCGGCTAACTGTCCTAAATTAGGCTCTAGTTATACCTCATACAGCTATCAATAAACATGATGTGTAGGGTTCACTTGTTGATGAATCATAATAATCAGTTCAAGTTGTGTTTATCTCGATTAACCACTTTTCTGCTGTGTACGATGGTGCCCGTGGTTATGCACGTGACGGTTTGGTGTTGGTAAACGGCGTGCGACAGCAACAGTTGAAGTTTGGGTGATTGAATACATAAAGGCACCTCCTCTAAGACATCGTGAACTACATATTCACTTTAATACTATGAAAGAAAGGTGCCAATTATTAGAAATAGACGGAAATAAATTTTCCCCTCTATTATTACGCTTCTTCGCTGACTACCGTTGCTGAGCGATGAAACATTCTAAGTTGTTGAATTTCCTCTTTCCAGATCGTCGAATCAATGGTTTCCAAGATAAGAGGGATACCATTAAAGCGAGAATCAGAGGCAATATACTCAAAACAATCCCAGCCAATTTCGCCTTTTCCTAAAGAATGATGTCGATCGACTCGACTCGCGAACTCAGCTTTTGAATCATTGATGTGCATTGCTCTTAGATAGTGCATACCCACGATGCGGTCGAACTCAGCAAAAGTATGCTCACACGCTTCTTTTGTTCGTAGGTCATAGCCAGCAGTGAACGTATGGCAGGTGTCTAAGCACACACCAACACGTGACTTATCTTCTACTTGGTCGATGATCTCTGCTAGGTGCTCAAACTTCCAGCCAAGGTTCGTGCCCTGCCCCGAGGTATTCTCAATCACCGCAATCACATCAGGCACCGCTTGGTGAGCCAAATTAATCGACTCAGCGATCTTAGCCAAACATTCGCTTTCTGAGATTTTCTTTAAATGACTCCCAGGATGAAAATTCAAAAGCGTTAGTCCAAGTTGATTACAACGCTCCATTTCATCAATAAAAGCCGCACGTGATTTCTCTAGCTTCTCTTCTTCTGGTGCTCCTAAGTTAATAAGGTAGGAATCATGAGGAAGGATGTGTTCAGCGCTAAAACCTAACATTTTGCAGTTGGCTTTAAAGGCGCTGATGGTTTTAGCTTCTAGCGGCTTTGCTGCCCACTGTCTTTGGTTTTTGGTGAACAGTGCAAAAGCATTGGCGCCAATCTCACGAGCACGCATTGGCGCCTGATCGACACCGCCCGCAGCAGACACATGAGCACCAATAAACTTAATATTGGTTTGAGGTTTTGAAGATGAATTATTGTTTGTCATTAAATCACTTTACACTTTCAGAATGCTTAATAAATAAAGGGTCGTATCGTTTGTAGTTCAATAAAAACACAACAAATGTAGTAAACTTACAACAAATAAGACTGTTAAATATTTTTTATACTTTAAAATATTTTGTAATTAGTTTGTTTTCAAAGGATTTATTGATTTACCTCAATATAATCACCTTTGTAAAAATATGGTTTTTGGTTGTTTTTTGACTTAAATCAATGTTAACCTTACTAATATTAGGTATATATTACCCAGCTCAATAAAAATCGAAAGTTAACACCATAATCAAACCACATTCAGTGGACTAGGAGATAGTTATGATCCAAGGTATTCAAATTACTAAAGCAGCAAACGATGACCTACTAAACTCAATCTGGCTACTAGATAGCGAGAAGAATGAAGCTCGTTGTGTTGTTGCTACTTCAGGTTTCGAAGCTGACCAAGTTATCTCAGCTGCAGACCTAGGCGAGTACGAAAGCCGTGAAGTTGCTATCGAAGCAGCACCACGTATCGAAGGTGGTCAACACCTAAACGTTAACGTTCTTAAGCGTGAAACGCTAGAAGATGCTGTTGCTCACCCAGAGAACTACCCACAGCTAACTATCCGTGTATCGGGTTACGCTGTACGTTTCAACTCTCTAACTACTGAACAGCAACGTGACGTTATCGCACGTACGTTCACTGAGTCTCTATAATCTCAGTAAAGTAGAGCGTTAAAGATTTAAAAAGCTTGGTCAGAAATGGCCAAGCTTTTTTAGTTTTGGTATTACCCACTTCTTATTACTAACGATCTCAACGCAAAATCAACCAAGTATCTCAACGCTAACTCAGAATTAACCAAATACTGCCACCAATCAAATCGGGTTATGGCGCATTTCGTTGAGAAGGATCTTTGGTGAAGGCTTTCGCTAAAGCAGTTGGATTAATATTTTCTCTTTGCAACGCCGCCCCTTGTGCCCACCACATCAGTTGATGGAAGGTTCGGTTCATGTACTCATCCCATTGCGCTTGTTCTGACTCTTGAACAACGCAGCCCTCTTCATCAAACACTTCTTGTGCTTTAGGCAGATGAATCATCGCAGAAACCGGTAAACAACCTAACTCTGATAAGAAGGTTCGCATCGAAACGGATGCTCTTGCCCCGCCCCATTGACCCGCAGAGTAAGTCACAATCGCACTCGGCTTATATGAAAATAGTGAGCTGCCAAAATGGTTGAGAATATTGGCTAACGCTGGGCTCATCGAATGATTGTATTCCGGGCTAACCATCACGTAGCCGTCAGCCTTGGCGATCTTGTCGGCTAATTCTGCAAGATGTGCTGGCACTTTAGAACGATGATAAGAAAACTCAGGCTTAAATACATCGCCAAAATCGTAATTCAAAGGATCGATGATTTCGACCGTATGCTCAGAATGCTTCTCCACCAGTAACTTTTCACACGCTTTACTGACTCTCATCCCTAATCGAGCAGGTCTTGGCGGTGTGCTCTCACGTACAGATCCAAGAAAAATCAAAAAATTCATACTACCCCTTTCTATTAAGCTTTGGTTCAGTTCAGTTCAGTTCAGTTACCGAGCTTGAGTCAACCCCATCAAGCTGAAGAAAATACTTCACTAGAGCTTACTTCTAAAAATCACTCAGGCAATAAAAAAGGTGAATGATTACTCATTCACCTTTCTCTCAACGACCTAAATTATACAGGTCTGCACTTCTAGGCTCTACCAGATTAAGCTGGTTGAACTCGGCGAAGTACCACTTTCAAAGCTTCAAAATCGTTGTCTAGATCTTCAGACAACAACTCCATCACCGCGTGCTTAGCCAGCGGGCCAGGAAGTTCAATGTCAGTACCTAAGATGTCATCAACCACTTCTTTGAATTTAGCCGGGTGTGCCGTACACAAGAATAGGCCAGTCTCATTCTCTTGCAGTTGCTCTTCCAATAGACGGTAAGCAATCGCACCATGAGGTTCACACAGGTAGCCTTGAGCCTTTAGATCACGTACTGATTCAGCACTCTGCTCATCAGATACTTTACCTTTACCCAAAGTATCCAGTCCCCAACCTTTCAATTGGCAAAGCTCTTCGATACGTGGCCAGTTGTTTGGTTGGCTCACATCCATCGCGTTCGATGTTGTCGCAACCGTTGGTTTTGGATCCCATTGACCTGTTTCTAGATAACGAGGAACTGTGTCGTTTTCGTTGGTTGCTGCAATGAAGCGTTTAACCGGTAAGCCTAGCGCTTTCGCTAATAGACCCGCAGTTAGGTTACCAAAGTTACCACTTGGTACAGAGATAACCAGATTTTCACGTTGCTCTTTGGTTAGCTGAGAAGCCGCCTCAAAGTAGTAACAGATCTGAGCCATCAAACGGCTGATGTTGATTGAGTTTGCTGAGTTTAAGCCAATCTCTTTACGCAATTCAGCGTCGTCAAACGCGTCTTTTACTAATGCCTGACACGCATCAAAATCGCCATCAATCGCTACAGTGTGAATGTTCTTACCTAGCGTACAGAATAGCTTTTCTTGCAGTGGGCTGATCTTGCCTTTCGGATATAGGATAACAACGTTGATGTTTTCCATACCGTAGAATGCGTGTGCAACCGCAGCGCCAGTATCACCCGATGTTGCCGTCAAGATAGTGATTTGACCGCCATCAGAAACCGCTGCTAAAGATTGAGCCATAAAACGGCCACCGAAATCTTTAAATGCCAACGTTGGACCGTGAAACAGTTCAAGTGCGTAAACACCGTCTTTCACTTGGTTGATCGGTGCTGGGAATTGGAATGCCGCATCCACTAATTGATCAATCTGTTCCTTTGGTAACTCATCACCAATTAGAGCAGAAAGAATCTTTGAACTACGAGGGACAAAGTCCTCTGCAAGTAGTGCATCGATGTCATCGAACTTAGGCAGCTCTGATGGGAAAAATAGACCTTGGTTACGGCCTAGACCTTGACGAACGGCTTGGCCAAAAGAGACTTGCTCATCGTTTTCTTTGATGTTGTACAGCTTCATAACTCACTTCCTGTAACGATCGAACCTTGTTTATCTAAGCGACAAACGTGGACGAATCCTTCTTCATTTTGTACGTAATTTTGTTCTAACCAGCGTGCAACACGCTCGGCGACATCTTGTTCTTTGCAAATGCTAAATAGCGTAGGGCCACTACCAGAAATTCCAGTAGCTAATGCTCCTGCTGACGTTGCATATTTGCGTGCATCAGCAAACCCTGGAAGCAGTTTCTCACGATATGGTTCAGCAATCACGTCTTTGATCATCTTAGCGGCTAGCTCTGGCTGACCAGAGTGACAAGCATGAATAAAGCCCGCTAAATGACGACCATGAGCAATCACATCTTGTCGGCGATACTGAGAAGGCAAAATCTCTCGCGCTTCAGCCGTTGAAACCTTGATGCCCGGGTAAGCCATTACCCAATACCAATCGTCAAAACATGGAACCTCTTGGCTAATAATGCCTAATTCTTCAAGCATAAGCTGCACACCACCAAGGTAACATGGCGCTACGTTATCGTAATGTATGCCACCTGAAATCTTACCTTCCATTTCACCCATCAGAGCAAGCAGTTCAGTTTCATTCAACGGTTGACCATGAAAACGGTTCAAGGCATCAAGCGCCGCGACAATTGAACATGCACTTGATCCTAAACCAGAGCCAATAGGCATGTTCTTCTCTAGCGTCATCTCTAGAGACTTAACTGAGATACCTTTCTTGTCTAACTCGCGAGAGAACACAACCCAGCAGTCGTAGACAATATTTTCTTTGGTTTCAGTTGGCAGCTTAGAAACAAAGCTGCCTGCTGTTTTTAGCGAGAATGGTTCATCACCGGCTTTAACCATTACTCGGTCACCAAGCAATGTGCCATCCACTGGAGACACAGCGGCCCCCAGCACATCAAAACCTACACTGACATTACCGATTGATGCAGGAGCATAAACGACAACATCCATATCACTTGAACTCATTCCTAAACTCCTAATTTCCAACCAAGAGTACGCATCACATCAGAGAATACGCCTGCTGCTGTAACTTCAGTACCTGCACCGTAGCCACGCAGAACGAGTGGGATTGGCTGGTAGTAACGGCTGTAGAATGCCAGAGCGTTCTCGCCATCTTTAATCTTAAACATTGGGTCGTCGCCATCAACAGCTGCGATACGAACCTTACATTTACCTTCAGCGATCTCACCCACATAACGAAGTACTTTGCCTTCTTCTGCTGCGATAGCTGACTGCTCTTTGAAGTATGCATCCGCTTCTGGCAAGCGAGCCATGAACTCGTCAACCGTACCTGAATCATCAAAACCCGGTGGCAATGCTTGATCAACTTCAACATCTTCAAGCTCAAGTGCCATACCCGCTTCACGAGCAAGAATAAGCAGCTTACGCGCGACATCCATACCAGACAGATCATCACGAGGATCCGGTTCAGTGAAGCCGTTATCTTTAGCAATGTTGGTAGCTTGGCTGAGTGTCATACCTTCATCAAGTTTGCCGAAGATGTAAGACAGTGAACCAGAAAGAATGCCGTTAAACTTCTCAAGCTCATCACCTGCAGAGATTAGGTTCTGTAGGTTTTCGATTACTGGTAGACCTGCGCCTACTGTTGTCTCGTACATCAATTTACGACGAGAGTTACGTGCAACCTCACGAAGCTGATGGTAGTAAGCCATGCTTGCTGTGTTGGCTTTTTTGTTTGGTGTTACAACGTGGAAACCAGCCGCTAGGAAATCAGCGTATTGCCCTGCAATACCTTCGCTAGACGTACAATCAACCAACACTGGGTTGATGATGTGGTTACGTTGAACAAGTGCCGCTAAACGCGCTAGGCTAAACTCTTCTGTCGCACTCGACATACGATCACGCCACTGTTCTAGCGGTAGACCGTCGCTGTCTAGCAACAAACCTTTGCTGTTTGCTAGGCCGCATACGCGAATCACGATGCCTTTTTCAGCCAGTTTGCCTTGTTGACGTTGGATCTGGTCAACAAGCTCACCACCGACACCGCCAACACCAACGACGAAGACGTCAAGGAAGTGCTTAGAGTTGAATAGGTTTTCGTGACACGCTTTGATTGCTTCTGAGATTTTATCTTCAGGGATAACCGCAGAGATAGCGCGCTCTGAAGAGCCTTGAGCAATAGCGACGATGTTAACGTTCACTTCAGCTAGAGAAGAGAAGAACTGAGAAGCGACACCACGTGAAGTACGCATACCGTCACCCACCAGTGTCACAATCGCAACATCATCCATGAACTCAACAGGCTCTAATAGGCCATCTTTAAGTTCAAGTTCAAACGCATCTGATAACACTTGTTTCGCTTTCACTTTGTCAGCCGATTCAATACAGAAGCTGATGCTGTACTCAGAAGAAGATTGAGTAATAAGGACAATAGAAACGCCTGCAGAAGACATCGCGCCGAATACACGACTCGCCATGCCTACCATGCCCTTCATACCCGGGCCTGATACGTTAACCATCGTTAGGTCACTTAGCGTAGTGATTCCTTTAATCGCTAGGTTATCTTCGCCAGTGTCTTGGCCAATCAAAGTGCCAGCACCCTGTGGGTTGAAGCTGTTTTTGATCAGACATGGAATATGGAATTGTGCGATAGGTGCGATTGTTTTCGGGTGTAGAACTGAAGCACCGAAGTAAGAAAGCTCCATCGCTTCTTGGTAGCTAAGTGATTTAAGAAGACGGGCATCATCCACTAAGCGTGGGTCACAGTTGTAAACGCCATCGACGTCAGTCCAGATCTCACAACAATCAGCACGCAGACACGCTGCCAATACAGCCGCTGAATAATCTGAACCATTACGACCTAGTGTGACTAGCTCACCTTTCTCGTTACCTGCTGTAAAGCCAGGCATGATGTTAACGTGGCCTTGTGGAAGTGGCGATTGACGGAAGTTCTGTGTAGAAATGTCCACATCAACCATCGCTTCAAGGTGGTCACCTTTAGCGTATAGGTATTGAACTGGGTCAATCAGGCTTGCTGGTTGGCCTTTCGCTTCAAGTACCGCTTTCATTAACTGAATCGAGATCCGCTCACCTTTACTGATGATGCGAGCATTAACATGGTTCGGGCACATGCCCAGTAAGTTAATACCATTCACGAACTGCTTAAGTTGAGCAAGAGAGGTATCGACCTGCTCTTGAAACGCAGCGCCATCAACTGACGGCAATACCGCTTGAATTTCTGCAAACAATGCAGCGAATGATGATTCGATCTCAGTGATCTGTACATCCGCTTCACCATTTTTTAGTGCTGCTTCAATAACAGCAACCAGCTTATTAGTCGTTTTTCCTGGAGCCGATAGTACAACGGCTAGCTCTTCTTGCTGGGCATTATTAGCGATGATATCTGCTGCTCGTAAAAAACGATCTGCATCAGCTAATGATGAACCTCCAAACTTTAAAACGCGCATCCCTTTCTCCATAAGTCATAAAAATGGTACAAAAAAAGGCCTGTATCTTGTTGGATACAGGCCTTTTTTTTAAAATCCGTTACTTAGCAGCCTGCCCCAACAATGTTAATGTCGGTAATAATAATGGTGGTGGTCATTACTAGGTGGCTTACGTGCTGCATATCAAATTCTCTGCTTGTGCTTTACTCTACGTGTATCAATTTTTACCACTAGACGTCAATGAAAAGTTGCGTTTTTTTTACATTCACACCATTTTTCAGAGTAAACCGTCATTTAAGGGATAAAACACCCTGCATCAACCTGCCATTCAGAGACTGGATTAACTCATCAAACAAACAAGGGTAAGCAGTTGCATATATAGTCATAACAAAATGCTATATCGATTGTGCAGCGAACGTACAAATTCTGTGCTTTAATTGAACGATAACGTTCGAAGAACAATAATAATGACATCAGGAGTGGGAAGTGAAGAGATTACTTATTCTTTTAGTCTTTGCTGTGCCTGCTGTTTGTTCTGCGGATGACTTACCTATATTAAGCGGTTTACCTCTGCTACCAAGCCAAATAGACAGCTCTTCTCATAAGTTCTTTATCTCAACCCAAAACGCTTCTAGCGAAAGCTTTGATACGTGGAAAGTAGACAGCGGCTATTCCTACAGTCTATTTGCTGATGTTGACCTTTATGTGGGAGCACGTATTAACAGCGACTCTCTCAAATACGAAAGTGGTTTCTTGAGTGGGGTGAGCTATCAATTCTCTGAACGCATCTCTTTCAACAGCTCTCTGCATACCTATAAAGACGAGACAGAAGATAACGACAAGTCAGTGGCCGCCGAAGTATCGAGCCGTGTCCAGCTAACAGACAATTTGGATATGCATGCCACCCTTGACTATGAAGAGTGGCAACGCGGTGTTGAAGTGGGATTGGGCTTTCGTTTCTAATCTATCTCACTTCTTGATTGATAAGCCCGTTAAGATTCAATCAACAATTCCGTTGAGATTAAGGCACCGTTCCAGTCAGCATAAATATAATCGCCCGGTTGAATCAGTTGATTATGTACCGTCAGCGTGACATTAACTTGCCCAACACCGTGCTTCTCGGTTTTAAATGGAGATGCTCCTAGAGCTTGAATACCAAGATCCATCTGCGCCATCATCGCCACATCTCGAACCGCACCATTCACAATGACACCTTCCCAACCATTTTCTATGGCTAGAATCGCCAATTGGTCGCCAAGTAACGCTTTTTGACACGAACCATTACCGTCTACAACGAGTACTTTGCCACAGCCATCGGTCTCTAAAACCTCACGAACCTTGGAATTATCGTGATAACAACGAACTGTTACAATTTTTCCCCAGAACGCACCACGTTGGCCGAAGTTCTGTAATGGCATATTCAGTAAGGTGACTTTGCTTTCAAACTCGTCACACAAATCAGGTGTTATATCGTGCATATATCCTCCGTGAGAAAGGCGTTGCCGGCTAATGCGGGTGTGCCTCTATGCTTTTATATGTTGTTAGAATTAATCCTTTGTTTTCATTGTTCTATGCGCAATTTAATATTGAATTAGAGTTGATTGCGCATATTTATCTACTAGACTCTAAGGACAGCTTTCAGCTTCCTTGGTTCATAATCTGGTCTTTAGCAGGCGAGATGTGATAACCACCTCGAATAATCATTCTAGTTTTGCTGCTAAATAATCACCATAACATTGGTTAAGTTGTAGCCATACTATTAAAGTTTGTTGCGATACGGCAATTGATGTAAATCAACAAAGTGAATGGAATTAACATTCTCGCGTTGTTAGCATGCTGTTAACATTATAGAATCCATTGCAATCACTAACAGAATGATTGAAAGGCGTACTGGATCTACGTTATTGGGCAATACTTCAAGGAAGGCAGATAGCTGGAAGTAAGTGTTTTTTTGAAAACTTTAAGTTATCATCAAAATTACATTACCTGTATGTTATGTTTTTGCCTAGAATTTATTCTATTAGCACAGTTTCGTCACAAATTTAGGTACCGCCAAATGCAAACCCCGCAGATTCTTATCGTTGAAGATGAGCAAGTAACTCGTAACACTCTAAAGAGTATTTTTGAAGCAGAGGGATATGCTGTTTTTGAGGCTAGCGACGGTGAAGAGATGCACCAAGTGCTATCTGACAACCAAGTTAACCTTGTAATTATGGACATCAACCTTCCAGGTAAGAATGGCCTACTACTTGCGCGTGAACTACGTGAGCAAGCAAATGTAGCGCTTATGTTCTTAACGGGTCGTGATAATGAAGTTGATAAGATCCTTGGCCTAGAAATCGGCGCTGATGACTACATCACTAAGCCTTTCAACCCTCGTGAACTGACTATTCGTGCACGTAACCTTCTTAACCGTTCAATGAGCACAAGCTCTGTTCAAGAAGAAAAACGTAGCGTTGAGAAGTACGAGTTCAACGGTTGGGTACTAGACATCAACAGTCGTTCTCTGGTTAGCCCAGATGGCGAAGGCTACAAGCTACCTCGTTCAGAGTTCCGTGCTCTACTTCACTTCTGTGAAAACCCAGGTAAGATCCAAACACGTGCTGACCTTCTTAAGAAGATGACTGGCCGTGAGCTTAAGCCACACGATCGTACTGTAGACGTAACAATTCGTCGTATTCGTAAGCACTTTGAATCAGTTTCTGGTACGCCAGAAATCATCGCAACGATTCACGGTGAAGGCTACCGCTTCTGTGGTGACCTAGAAGACTAATTCGATTATGCTTCTGCCCGTTTAGTCCTGCTAACCAGTTAGCACTTCTAACATCAGAAGCTGAATCAATCGTTATTAAAAAGGGAGAATGCCAACGCATTCTCCCTTTTTTA
Organism: Vibrio sp. 14N.309.X.WAT.E.F5; assembly: GCF_030397615.1. Taxonomy (NCBI): domain Bacteria; kingdom Pseudomonadati; phylum Pseudomonadota; class Gammaproteobacteria; order Vibrionales; family Vibrionaceae; genus Vibrio; species Vibrio sp. 14N.309.X.WAT.E.F5. The sequence continues at coordinate 81,867 of NZ_JAPNXR010000004.1, forward strand.
TTGTTCATTCAACGTGAACCATTAGGCAAGTCAATTAGTAGACCGTATCAACTTTCACGTCTTTCTCTACCAGCCATTTCACGGTTTCGCCATCTTTAAGCTCTACCGCAACATCAACAGGCTGTTCGCTGTCGATCTCTAGCTGCCATACAAAAGCGACTTCCCACTGAGTTTCACTGTGCGTTCTTAAATCAAGATCGTCAGCCGTTACCAACAAGGTGTCTGCACCCTGTTTAACCGTCACACTCTCAACCGCAAGCGTTGCTGGCAGTTGTGAGTCTGACTCTAGGTAGATAGCGCCATGCAGAGTCTTATCTTGAGTCTCGCCAATCGTTGGCATCTTGTTGTGCCAAAGGTTGCTTTTCATTGTGACTGTTGCTGCAGATACTTCTACTTGATTATCTTGCTGCCATTCTACTTGTGGCGCAGAACAACCTGCTAATGCCACTACACATGCGGCGAATGCTAATTTTTTCATTATTCTTCTACCTTTGATTTAACCAACTCTTTAAGACTTCAATGTCATTCTGGTATTCGTTATTAATTTCATCGACCCAATCTGAAATATTCTCCCACCAAGCAGGCATATCTGGTGATTGAGCTTTCTGAGCAACTTGCTGAATACGCTTCAAGCCAATTGAACCTGCGGCACCTTTGATCTTGTGCGCTTCAGAAACGATGCTCGCTTGATCTTTTGCGACCATGTTGGAGTTCAATATTTCCATATACTCCGGCATCATATCTTCAAACATCACGATGCTATCCAAAACCGGTTTCGGCCCAACAATGTCAACATAAGACTCTAACATATCAGTATCAAGCAAAGTGGTATCAATCGAAGAAACAACCGGTTTAATAACCTCTGCTTTTTCTATCACTTCAGGAGTGTTCTCAATAAATTTAGATATCACGTCTTGGATGGCTTTCACCGACAGTGGCTTACTAATCGCTTCATCCATTCCTTTTTGTAGATATTCTTGTTTATTGTTTAAAACATTGGCCGTTAAGGCGACTAAAGGCGGCAACTTGCTGTATTTCTCTCGATAGTATTGAGCAATATCGAAACCTGTCATATCTGGCAGTTGGATATCCAACAACACTAAATCATAGTCTTCTGGATGGAAAACAATTTGTGCCTCTTGCCCTGTCATCACCACCGTAACTTCATGGCCTAAGCTTTCCAGCAGAGAGCGAGCAACCGTAATGTTAAGTTCAATATCTTCGACCATGAAGATCTTAAGGTTCGACTGCTTTCTTGGTGTCTTAATCAGAGCCTGAGTATCGTGATTCACCGGCACACGAATAGAAACCGTAAAGGTACTGCCAAAGCCCTCTTCACTGGTAACGTCAATGTCACCGTCCATCATGTTGATCAGCTGCTTCGATACCGCAAGGCCAATGCCTGTGCCTACCGCATGCAGATTGTCAGAACCAGACTTCACCTGATAGTACATCGCGAAAATTTTATCGACTTCGCTTTCAGGGATGCCGATTCCCGTATCTTCGACTTCCATGGTGATGTCGGCAAAGTCACCGTCGATATCTGCACTGACCGTCATCACCACGCCACCATCTTTGGTGAACTTCATGGCATTGCTGACCAAGTTCCACAGCACTTGTCTTAGGCGTGTGCCATCCACTTTAACTGAGGTTGGCAAGTCCGATAACCTTTCCAGATCGAAGCGTAAGCCTTTCTGTTCTGCCATCAGAGCGGAGATACTCTCCATCTCGGCAACGAAATCTTCGAAGTTAATCGGGGTTGGAAACAACTCTAGTTTACGGCGATCAAACTTATCCATATCGATAATATCGTTAAAGATATTACCCAGCGTCACCGCACTCACCTTAATGGTTTGCATGTGTTTACGCTGTTCAGTGGTCAACTGGCTATCCAACAACATACGGCTCAAGCCGATGATGCCATTGAGTGGCGTTCTTAGTTCATGACTGATGGTTGAGATAAAGGTGGTCTTGTCGCGACTGGCTTTCTCTAGTGATTCTTGGTGCTCTTTACGTTCCGTAATATCGCGACCAAAACCCACTAAGCCCAGATGGCGACCATCTTTACTGTAGAAAGGCACTTTACGTAGCTCGAAGTAGCTCTTACGACCATCTGGATATTCCAGCCATTGGTCGTAGGTCAGTGCTTGATTGTCGGCAAACACTTTCTTGTCGGTTTCAATAACCTGTTGAGCGATCTCTTTGCTATAGACATCCCAAGGAGTCAAACCCACTAAGTCTTTCTCAGTTTTCCCTGTCAGCTCTTCAACCGCACGGTTACAACCTGAGAAAACACCATCTTCATTACGATAATAAATCAGGTCGGGAGAAGCATCGATAAATGAGCGCAGCAGTGCGGTGCGTTCAGCCAGTTCGAGCTGAGTACGTTCACGTTGAAACACCTCGTTCTCAAGGTCGTGCATCGCTTCCGCACGTGCTTCTTCTGCTTTTTCACGCTCTTCAATTTCTTGATTCAGCTTTTCAATATTAAGCTGGAGCTTGTTGTTGAGTTCTTGGTCACGTTCACGCATGTCGCCAAGTTTAGAGACTAACTTAGCCAACCTTTGACGGGACTCTTCAAGTTGATCAACAACCACAGAAAGGAAATAAACCGCCCAAGGGGTAATCACCAAACCAAAGAAAACGGAACGGACAATGTCGATATCATCGACATTACCTTTGAGTGCCAGGGTGATACCCACTTGCACAACAACAGCGAGGGCAACAAGTGCTAAGGCGAGTAAGATAGAAAAGCGGACAATCCCCAGTTTTACGAGCAGATCTACGTAATACTGAGCAAGATTTTTCATGGGTTTCATTTAGCGCTCCATGCGATAAGACTAGCAACATTCTACCCTGTTTGAAGATGGGAGGTAAGCTAGCTGCATCACACGCAGCAAGAGATTCAAAGCAATATCGTGGTTAATTAATAATATGCCGACCAAGCAAAAACAGCACGGTCAATGAAATGAAGTAATTTATAGTCTTAACCAATTGAAGATGGATGTACGCTTGATTGATTCCGACCATCAGATTTCGCTTGATAGAGCGCGCTGTCAGCCAATGCAACCGCCGACTCCATTTCATCATTCGGTGTCGGTATATAAGAGATGATACCGATACTGACCGTCACGAGTTCAGAGACTGCCGAGTCTTGATGTTCAATACCGAGCTTTTGCACTTCGTCATGAATGCGTTTTGCCACCAGCAATGCGCCGTCAGTCGTCGTATTAGGCAAAATAAAGCCGAACTCTTCACCACCGTAGCGCGCCACACAATCCGATGAACGATTCAGCACTTGCTTAAATGCCTGAGAAACCTGAACGAGTGCATCATCACCTTGTTGGTGACCATAAAAGTCGTTATAGCCTTTAAAGAAGTCGATATCACACAGCATGATGGTCAGTGGTAACTTCTCTCGCACATGGTAGTGCCACAATGTCGACAACTGCTCATCAAAACGACGTCGGTTAGAGACTTGAGTAAGACTGTCCATGAAGCTCAAACGTTCAAGCTCAAGATTCGCTTCTTCAAGCTTCTGCTCCGCTAAATAACGCTCGGTGATATCACGTGCCATGATCAACACACCATTGGTACTCGAAGCCGGATCCCTAAACGGAGATTTAACCACGTCATACCAAGTGAACTCGCCATCACTGGAAACCACCTTATCGATATAACGCAGCGATTTACCTTGATGAAGCACTTGCTGATCCGTATCAGAAAGACGCAAGTACATACTGTTAGGCACCACATCTTGTAAACGCTTACCCACTAAATCCGACACTTCAGAGATACCAAGCGCCGCCACAAATGGCTTATTACACGCTTGATACACCATGTTTTCATTGAAGATACCAATGGAGTCAGGGCTCGCTTCTAAGATGTTTTGTAAGATGGTGTCACGCTGAGCAAGAGCCACTTCGGTATCTTTACGCCTTTCCATCTCACCACGCAGTTTCTGCTGCATGTCATACCAGTCGGTCACATCATGACTGATAGAGAGCGTTCCTATGGTTTCACCATCTTGAGACAGTAAAACACTTTGATATGTTTCGAGCAGGCAACTTTTGCCATCTTGATCCGTGGTCCAAGAGCGTTCACTCACACGCCCTTTCAACGCACCACCAGAAACACTCAAGGTGCCTTCTTCTGGGCGGCCATGCCAAAACTTTTTAAAAGATCGGTTACTCGCAACCAACTCACCCTTTGGATCTTTCACGTAGATCAACTCAGATAAAGAGTCTAAGGCAGTACGCGAGACATTAAGCTCACGCACTTCTTGGGAATATTCTTCATCGGTATTTTTATAAGGGGATGCATGGATCATCCACGCGCTTTTACTTCTAAAAACGATCCGACGACCAACCAAATTCACTTTGAAAAATTCGAACTCTGAAAGCGCCCAAAGCGAAAGCTGTTCAAACGCTCGGGAGTTGCGATGATTGGTCAGGTAATGGCGAAAGCTATTTTCACTCTCGATAGTAGGAAAACGAAAATTGATACCAATTTGACGAATGCCGAGCAACTGCATCGCTTGACGATTGGCATATAAAATTTCGCCACTTCGGATGTCGACAAAGTAGAGTGGCGATGGCGTAGCAAGCAGAAGTTTTTCTATATGTAACTGATAACGAGAATAAAGGTGCCAGCAGATGAGACCAATAAGCAGAATGATCACGATATAAATACCGTAGCCATACGCCCTGTCCCACAACCAAGTCATAACCAGTTCCATTTACTCTCAATCTTTACCATTAATTCTGTGAGGGAAATGTTACCACTAATTATGGGGATTATCTGCTGTTACCTACTTTCTGCTCAAATCTATCAATTATCGCTGTTTAATACAGGCAATGTGTATTCAAATGCTGCGCCTGTTTCAATGCCTTGAGCGCCCGTCTTGTCTAACGAGCGGCCAATTTCTGTCATCGCTAGCCATCGGTTTTCACACCACAAAGGAGAGAGCAGTGTTGGACGTCGTGCGGCAGAAGAAACTCGGTGATAGACCACATGAGCAGGCGTACGTTGGATAATTGCACTGGCGATATCAATGTACTCCTCCAGCGTTGGTGCCTCGAGCTTGCCAGCTTTCCACGCCTTAGCCATGGTGCTGCCCTCTACAATATGCAGTCCATGCAATTTGATACCATCGGTGCCAACGGCGAGTACTTTGTTTAAAGTTTCAAGATTATCGGCTTTAGTTTCCTTCGGCAGGCCAACAATAAGGTGGGTACACACCTTTATTCCTAAAGCACGTGCACGCTGGGTGATCGTTTCATACACCGCAAAATCATGACCACGATTAATCCGCTTCAATGTTTTGTCGTTTGCGGTTTGTAAGCCTAGCTCAAGCCATATTTCATAGCCTTGCTCCACATAACCCGCCAGCAGTTCTAACACAGAATCAGGAACACAATCAGGTCTTGTTCCGACACACAAACCAACAATGTCAGCACCCGGTGCTCTAAGCGCTTCTTCATACATATTCTTGAGCACTTGCACTTCAGCATAAGTACTGGTGTAAGCCTGAAAATAGGCAAGGTACTTCTTAGCTCGGGCAATTTCACCCGCACGATCTTTTAGCTGGTCAGCAATACTTTGAATTTGAGTTTGTTCGTCGGCAAATGAAGCGACATTACAGAAAGTACACCCACCACGGCCGATTGTGCCATCGCGGTTTGGGCAGCTAAAGCCGCCGTGCAGTGTCAGTTTGTGAACCTTTTCGCCATAACGGCGCTGAAGGTCTTGGCCGATAGTATTAACCAACTCGTGTAATTGCATATTTTGAAAGTGCTCAAGTAAATAAGAATGAATATCAGTCTATTTCTGAAAAAAAATTACATCCCTGCAAAATTCAACCAATTAGTTTACTCAAGGCCTTTTGCGAGCAACCTATCAAATATCAATAAACATGCAAAAAATCGGCTCTATTTGCCTAATGTTGCACATTTGTTAGACATTAAATTCAAAATAAAACGAAAAAAATGGTCTACATGGGGCAACTTTCATTGCAATTCGCCTAGACAAAATTGTAGGATACTTACACATATTGGCTATTTTTGTGTATTTACTTACAACGAAAACTTGTTAATAAGTCGGTGATATCCATATCCCACCTATATAAACCACTAGTTTGTGGCTAAAAATAAACGGATATCACTAAGGATTGTTTTTCTCGCAATACTTTTCCTGCGAGATACGGAAAGGATTCAAACCGCCAGCATAGGCAGGTTTAGACCCATAAATATAAAAGGACAAGGCTAACTTTATACAAATAAGTTGCGCCTAGATTTAACTGGAAGGATGTATCTATGGTAGATCAAGAGCAGAACTCACAGGGTCTGTATACTCCTGAACTGGAGCATGACGCTTGTGGTATCGGTTTTGTTGCGCATCTAAAGAATCGCAAATCTCATGATGTAGTAACTCAAGCACTCGATATGCTTGCACGTATGGAACACCGTGGCGGCCAAGGCTGCGATCCGTGTTCTGGTGATGGTGCAGGTATCCTGCTACAGAAGCCGCACGAATTCTTACTAGAAGAAGCCGTTAAGCTTGGAATTAAGCTGCCATCTTTTGAAAAATATGGTGTTGGTGTTGTACTTTTCCCTAAAGATGAACACAAACGTGCACAGTGCCGCGATATTTTAGAGCGCAATGCACAACGCCTTGAGTTAGAAGTTATCGGCTACCGTGAACTTCCAACTGACAATTCAATGATTGGTGCTGACCCACTAAGCACTGAACCTCAATTTGAGCACGTATTTATTTCTGGCGGCCCTGGTACTACACCAGAAGAGCTTGAGCGTAAACTGTATGTTCTACGTAACTACACAGTTCGTGTATGCCTAGAAAGCGTGTCAAACATTGGTGATGACTTCTACATCAACTCTATGTCTTACAAGACATTGGTGTACAAAGGTCAGCTAACAACAGAACAAGTTCCTCAGTACTTCCTAGATCTACAAAACCCAACCATGGTGACAGCTCTAGCACTTGTACACTCTCGCTTCTCTACCAATACATTCCCACGTTGGCGTCTAGCACAGCCTTTCCGTTACATTGCGCATAATGGCGAAATCAATACGGTTCGCGGCAACCTTAACTGGATGAAAGCGCGTGAAGCGATCCTTGAATCGGATCTGTTCACACAAGCTGAAATCGACATGCTACTGCCTATCTGTCAGGAAGGTAGCTCGGATTCATCAAACTTCGATATGGCACTTGAGCTACTTGTTCTTTCAGGTCGTACTCTGCCGCATGCATTGATGATGATGATCCCGGAAGCATGGCAAGAAAACAAAAACATGGATCCAACTCGTCGCGCGTTCTACCAGTACCACGCGAACGTAATGGAACCATGGGATGGCCCAGCATCAGTATGTTTCACCGATGGTGTTCAAGTTGGTGCAACGCTTGACCGTAACGGTCTGCGTCCTTCTCGCTACACAGTAACTAAAGACGACTTCCTAGTAATGGCGTCTGAATCTGGCGTAGTTGAAATCGCACCAGAAAACGTTGAATACCGTGGTCGTCTACAGCCTGGTCGTATCTTCGTTGCTGACCTTGAGCAAGGCCGCATTATTTCTGATGAAGAAGTGAAAGACGGTATCGCTAAATCGCAACCCTACGAAAAATGGGTTGAAGAGAATCTTCTGAGCTTGAAAAAGCTACCGGATGCGAGCAACGAATTTAACCAACCTTCTCCAGAGAAACTGCTACACAAACAACAATCGTTTGGTGTGAGCTCTGAAGAAGTAAACGAAATCATTCTCCCTCTTGCAAAAACAGGCTATGAGCCACTTTCTGCAATGGGGGCTGACTGGCCGCTAGCGATTCTTTCTCATCAATCGCAGCACCTTTCAAACTACTTTAAGCAGTTGTTTGCACAAGTAACTAACCCGCCGATCGACCCGATTCGTGAGCGTATGGTTATGTCTCTGAACACTTACCTAGGTAAAGATCAGAACTTACTTGCTGAAACACCTGAACACTGTCAAAAAGTAGAACTTGAGTCTCCTGTTCTTTCTAACTCAGAGTTAGAGAAACTGCGTGCAATCGATAACGAGCACCTTCAATCGAAGACGCTGGATATCGTATTCCAAGCAAATGGCGACCAAGGTAAGTTAGAGCGCGCACTTAAACGTATCTGCCAATATGCGGAAGATGCGGTTATTGATGGTTACTCTATCATTCTACTGACTGACCGTGCGGTTAACTCAAACCACGCTGCTATCCCAGCAATGCTGGCGGTTGGCGCTGTTCACCACCACTTAATCCGCAAAGGTTTACGTGCTAAATGTGACATCGTGGTTGAAACGGGTGACGCGCGTGAAACGCACCACTTCGCAACCTTAATCGGTTACGGTGCAAACGCAGTTAACCCATACCTAGTTATCGAAACGATTGTTGAACTGCAACGTACTAAGAAGCTAGATCCAAACGTTCATCCACGTGAGTTATTCGATAACTACCGTAAAGGTGTTAACGGCGGTCTACTGAAGATCTTCTCGAAGATGGGTATCTCTACCCTGCAGTCTTACCACGGCGCTCAAATTTTTGAAGCTCTTGGTATCAGCAAATCAGTGGTTGAAAAATACTTCACAGGTACGGTTTCTCGTATTCAAGGTCTAACGATCGATGATATCGCACGCGAAGTCCTAGTACGTCACCGTGTTGGTTACCCTGCTCGTGAAATCCCAGCTCAAATCCTTGATGTTGGTGGTGTTTACCAGTGGAAACAACGTGGTGAGAAACACTTATTCAACCCAGAAACGATTTCTCTACTTCAAGAATCGACGCGTAACAAAGATTACGGTCAATTCAAAAAGTACGCGAACGCCGTTGATGCTCAAGGCGACAACGCAGCAACATTACGTAGCCAACTTGATTTCATCAAGAACCCAGCAGGCTCTATTCCTCTAGCAGAAGTAGAACCTATTGAAAAAATCCTTAAGCGTTTCGCAACAGGTGCAATGAGCTTTGGTTCAATCTCACATGAGGCTCACTCAACACTGGCTGTTGCAATGAACCGCATTGGCGCGAAATCAAACTCAGGTGAAGGTGGTGAAGATCCAGCACGTTTCGAACGCAAAGAAAACGGTGACTGGGAACGTTCAGCAATCAAACAGGTGGCTTCTGGTCGCTTTGGTGTAACGTCTTACTACCTATCTAACGCTGATGAGCTGCAAATCAAGATGGCTCAAGGTGCGAAACCTGGCGAAGGTGGTCAACTACCTGGTGATAAGGTTGATGATTGGATCGGTGCAACACGTCACTCGACTCCGGGCGTAGGTCTTATATCTCCACCGCCACACCACGATATCTACTCAATCGAAGATTTGGCTCAGCTGATCTACGATCTGAAAAACGCGAACCGTAACGGCCGTGTCAACGTGAAGCTAGTATCAGAAGCTGGCGTAGGTACGATTGCATCAGGTGTAGCAAAAGCGAAAGCTGACGTAGTACTTATCGCAGGTTTTGATGGTGGTACGGGTGCATCTCCGATGTCTTCTATCCGTCACACAGGTCTGCCTTGGGAACTGGGTCTAGCGGAAACGCACCAAACACTACTGAAAAACGGCCTACGTAACCGTATCGTTGTTCAGTCTGATGGTCAGATGAAAACACCACGTGACCTTGCAGTCGCAACGTTACTTGGCGCTGAAGAATGGGGCGTAGCAACAGCTGCTCTAGTTGTTGAAGGCTGTATCATGATGCGTAAGTGTCACAAGAATACATGTCCTGTTGGTATCGCAACACAAAACAAAACTCTTCGTGAGCGTTTCGACGGCCGCGTAGAAGACGTAGTAACGTTCTTCCAATACATGGCTGAAGGTCTACGTGAAGTAATGGCTGAACTTGGCTTCCGCTCTATCGATGAGATGGTTGGTCAATCGCACAAACTTAAAGTTCGTGATGACATCGGTCACTGGAAGTACAAAAACCTAGATCTAACACCGGTACTGCACATTGAGCAGGCTCGTGCAGAAGATGGTATCTACAACCAGACAACACAGAATCATAATCTTGAAGACGTTCTAGACCGTAAGTTGATTCAGGCTGCAATCCCAGCGCTTGAGAAAGGTGAAGCGGTTACCGCTCAGTTCCCTATCATCAACACGGACCGTTCAGCAGGCACGATGCTGTCGAACGAAATCTCGAAGGTTTACAAAGACCAAGGTTTACCACAGCCAATGAACGTTAAGTTCCACGGTAGTGCAGGTCAATCGTTCGGTGCGTTCCTTGCGAAAGGCGTTAAGTTCGAAGTAGAAGGCGACGCGAACGATTACTGGGGTAAAGGTCTGTCTGGCGGTACTTTGGTACTGTACCCAGATGCGAAATCGACTATCGTCGCGGAAGATAATATCGTGGTCGGTAACGTATGTTTCTACGGTGCAACCTCAGGTGAATCTTTCATTCGCGGTATGGCTGGCGAACGTTTCTGTGTTCGTAACTCTGGTGCGAAGGTTGTTGTTGAAGGTGTTGGTGACCACGGTTGTGAATACATGACAGGTGGCGCGGCAATTATCCTTGGTTCAACAGGCCGTAACTTTGCGGCAGGTATGAGTGGCGGTGTCGCTTATGTTTGGGATAAAGCAGGCGACTTCGAAACCAAGCTCAACGCAGAACTTGTCGACCTAGATCCAATTGAACAAGAAGATAAAGATCTTCTACTGGATATGCTAACTAAGCATGTTGAATTCACAGGAAGTGAAGTTGCTCAGTCTTTCCTAGACAACTTTGAAGTAAGTGTTGCATCACTAATTAAAGTAATGCCACGTGACTACAAAGCGGTTCTTCAAAAGCGTAAAGCTGAAGCACAACAGGCACAAACGGAAGAAGTGGAGGCAGTATAATGGGTAAGCCTACTGGATTTTTAGAACACGGTCGTGAGCTTCCAAAGAAGCTCGACCCGTCAGTTCGAATTGAAGACAACAAAGAGTTCGTACTTAACGAAGAGTTTGGTGAAAAAATAAATACTCAAGCCTCTCGTTGTATGGACTGTGGCGTACCTTTCTGTCACAGCGGTTGTCCGATTGGTAACATCATCCCAGAATTCAATGATGCGGTTTACCGTGACAGCTGGGAAGAAGCTTGGAACATTCTAAGCTCTACCAATAACTTCCCTGAATTTACAGGTCGTGTGTGCCCTGCTCCTTGTGAAAGCGCTTGTGTTCTTGGTATCAACCAAGACCCAATCACTATCTGTAATATCGAGAAAACAATTGTAGAAACTGCGTACCGTGAAGGGTACGCAAAACCTAAAATACCTCGTTCACGTACGGGTAAAACAGTTGCCGTTATCGGTTCAGGCCCTGCAGGTCTAGCCGCTGCTGAGCAACTAAACAGTGCCGGTCACTCAGTGACGGTATTTGAACGTGACGAGAAAGTCGGTGGCCTACTGCGTTTCGGTATCCCAGATTTCAAACTGGGTATGGATGTGATTGATCGTAAGATCAACCTAATGGCTGAAGCTGGCGTTGAGTTTAAAGTGAACCAACACATCGGTGTTGATGTTAATGCTCAACAGCTACGCCAAGAGTTTGATGTGGTATTGCTAACAGGTGGTTCTACGGTTCCACGTGACTTGCCAATCCCAGGTCGTGAGCTGAAAGGCGTTCACTTTGCCATGGAATTCCTTGGTCAAAACAACCGCCGTGCCAACGACTTAGACCTAAAAACAGAAGAGCTTCACGCTAAAGATAAGCACATTGTGGTTATCGGTGGTGGTGATACGGGTTCTGACTGTGTGGGTACATCAAACCGTCATAAAGCAGCAAGCATTACTCAGGTTGAGATCATGCCGATCCCACCAGAGAAGCGCCCTGCTAATATGCCTTGGCCTCAATACCCAATGATCATGAAGACCACCACTTCTCACGAAGAAGGTTGTGAACGTCATTGGAACATCCTGACTAAAGAGTTCATCTCTGACGATAACGGTAATGTAACCGGACTTCGCATTGCTGACATCGTTTGGCAAGATGCGAAACCAGGTGAACGTCCAGGTTTTGATGAAGTAGCAAACTCTGAACGTGTTATCCCTTGTGATATGGCATTTCTAGCGATGGGCTTCTTACACCCAGAACCAACAGGTGTACTGGCTCAGCTAGACATTAAACTGGATGAACGCGGCAACGTGGCCTCTGAAGGTTATGCGACCAACCAAAAAGGCGTTTTCGCTGCTGGTGATATGCGTACTGGCCAGTCTCTGGTTGTACGTTGTATTAATGAAGGTCGTGAATGTGCAATTGCCATTGATGACTTCTTAATGGGTAACTCAAACTTAGAAGCGAAAGCTGATTCACTCATGCTTTCCGCATAATATTTCTCGGGCTAATGTCGTTGACGTTAGCCTAGGGAAAAAGCAACACCCTTCCTAACTTTTATATTTGGCTAGCACTCGATGCTAGCCTTTTTTCTATCTGGCCTTTAACTATTTCTTAATCACCCCTGCTGCACATGTTAAATCCCGTTAACATCTAGCTTTTATATCTCATTGATCTTCATCGACTATTTTAGATTATTACGTGGCTAATCGCGTTTACACATGATAATTAACCATGAACTTGACCTTAAACACAATTAGCTATACGTTGTAAAGCTGATGAAAATAAAACCAATCGGTTTTGTTAACACAACCAATAACGTTTTAGCTAGCTAAAAACAAACTATAAGTTCATAAAAAATAACAAGTACATGAATAGTTAGTCATTTACTGTCTGGATGACAGCGAAGCAAAAGGGAGAATTGCAATGGCTCTATATGATCCTAGTCTTGAAAAAGACAACTGTGGATTTGGTTTAATAGCGCAAATGGAAGGCCAACCGAGTCATAAGTTGGTACGAACTGCTATTTCAGCCCTCGATCGCATGACACACCGTGGTGGTATCGCCGCGGATGGTAAAACAGGAGATGGCTGTGGCTTATTGCTACAGAAGCCAGACTCTTACCTCAGAATTATTGCTGAAGAGAATAACTTCAAGCTCGGCAAGCAATACGCTGTCGGCATGATTTTCTTCAGTCAAGATCCAATCAAAGCGCAATCGGCGCAAGACATCGTCAATAAAGAGCTTGCGCAAGAAACGTTAACCGTTGCAGGTTGGCGTGTCGTGCCAACCAACACCGATGTTTTAGGCCCAATCGCCAAAGATTCTGTTCCCAATATTCAACAAGTGTTTATCTCGGCCCCTGCGGGCTGGCGTGAACGCGATATTGAACGACGCCTTTATATCGCTCGCCGTCGAATCGAAAAGCAGATCACCGAAGACAAAGATTTCTATATTTGTAGCCTGTCGACACAAGTCATGGTCTACAAAGGCTTGTGTATGCCCGCCGATCTTCCGCGATTTTACCTCGATCTTGCTGACTTACGTATGGAATCAGCCATATGTCTGTTCCACCAGCGCTTTTCAACCAACACACAACCGCGTTGGCCATTGGCTCAACCGTTCCGTTATTTGGCGCACAATGGTGAGATCAATACCATTGAAGGCAACCGTCAATGGGCTAAGGCTCGCGCCTATAAATTCTCTTCACCGCTGCTGCCCGATTTACAAACGGCCGCACCTTTTGTGAATGAGACAGGATCAGACTCCTCAAGCTTAGACAACATGCTCGATCTATTCCTTGCCGGTGGTATGGATGTGTTCCGAGCGATGCGTATGCTTGTGCCGCCCGCTTGGCAAAACCACCCAGACATGGATCCTGAGCTTCGTGCCTTTTACGATTTCAACTCAAAACACATGGAACCGTGGGATGGCCCTGCGGGTATCGTACTGTCTGACGGCCGTTATGCTGCATGTAACCTCGACAGAAACGGCTTACGCCCAGCTCGCTATGTGATCACAAAAGACAACCTAATCACCTTGGCATCCGAAGTCGGTATCTGGAATTATGCGCCAGACGAAGTGGCAGAGAAAGGACGTGTTGGCCCTGGTGAATTACTCGTTATTGATACGCGTCGCGGTAAGCTATGGCAGTCGAACGAGATCGATAATGATCTTAAAGGCCGTCACCCATATAAAGAGTGGATGGATAAGAACGTTCACAAATTAACACCGTTTTCCGCACTAGCAGATGACCAAGTCGGTAAGCGTAATTTTGATGATGACACCCTAAAGACCTATCAAAAACAGTTTGCAATGAGCAACGAAGAGTCAGACCAAGTACTGCGTGTACTCGGTGACATGGGACAAGAAGCGGTCGGTTCTATGGGCGACGATACGCCAATGGCTGTGCTGTCTTCTAAAGAGCGCCTAATCACCGACTATTTCCGTCAGAAGTTTGCTCAAGTCACCAACCCACCGATTGATCCTTTGCGTGAAAAACACGTTATGTCTCTGGCAACCAGTATCGGCCAAGAGATGAATGTGTTCTGTGAAACCGATGGGCATGCTTACCGTGTGACGTTTGATTCACCCGTTCTACTTTATTCTGATATGCAGCAACTTCTGCAATTAAATCAAAAGCATTATGGCCATACGATTCTTAGCATGCACTATGACCCAGCAGAAAAAGATCTCGAACAAGCCATCAACGACTTGTGTGATCGTGCGGTTCAAGATGTACGTGACGGCGCCGTTTTGGTTGTGCTTTCAGACAAAGGTTTAGAGAAAGGTAAGCTACCCGTTCCAGCAGCCATGGCGGTCGGTGCGGTGCAAACTCGACTCGCAGACACCAACTTACGTTGTGATGCTAACATCGTGGTTGAAACAGCAACCGCACGCGACCCACACCAATTTGCAGTGCTGCTAGGCTTCGGTGCAACCGCAGTTTACCCATATCTCGCTTATGAAGCTCTGGGCAAAATGTTGGACGATGGTTCATTAGATAAAGACTATCGCACTGCATTGCAAAATTACCAAAACGGCATCAACAAAGGTCTGTATAAGATCATGTCGAAGATGGGTATCTCGACAATTGCTTCGTATCGCTGCTCGCAGCTGTTTGAGGCAGTCGGTTTACATACCGATGTGGTTGATTTGTGTTTCCGTGGCGTAACGACTCGTATCCAAGGCGCTAGCTTTAGCGACTTCCAACAAGATATCTATAATCTATCTCGCAAAGCATGGACTAAGCGTAAACCACTGGAACATGGTGGCTTACTCAAATACGTACATGGCGGCGAATACCACGCCTACAACCCAGACGTAGTCAGTACCTTACAAACCGCCGTAAAGACAGGCGAAACATCAGATTATCAATCTTTTGCGAAGCAAGTTAATGCTCGTCCTGCTGCTATGCTACGCGACTTAATGAGCCTCAAAAAAGCCGATCAACCTCTGCCACTAGAACAAGTCGAGCCAAGTAGCGATCTCTTTAAGCGCTTCGACTCGGCAGCGATGTCGATTGGCGCCTTGAGCCCCGAAGCTCATGAAGCGCTGGCCATGGCGATGAACCGATTAGGGGGCTACTCTAACTCTGGTGAAGGCGGTGAAGATCCACGACGCTTTGGGACTGATCGCAACTCACGAATTAAACAGATAGCTTCCGGTCGTTTTGGTGTCACGCCACATTACTTGACCAATGCGGATGTTCTGCAAATCAAAGTCGCACAAGGTGCGAAACCAGGAGAAGGCGGTCAACTGCCGGGTCATAAAGTCACGGCAGAAATCGCTAAGCTGAGATACTCAGTTCAAGGCGTGACTCTGATCTCTCCTCCTCCGCATCACGATATTTATTCTATCGAGGATCTGGCGCAGCTGATTTTCGACCTTAAACAAGTTAACCCTAAAGCCTTGGTTTCAGTGAAGTTAGTATCTGAACCGGGTGTAGGTACCATTGCCACAGGTGTAGCGAAAGCTTATGCCGACTTGATTACGATCTCCGGTTACGACGGTGGTACCGCGGCAAGCCCACTAACCTCGGTGAAATATGCAGGTTGTCCTTGGGAGCTTGGCTTAGCCGAAACTCAGCAAGCACTGGTTGCCAACGGGCTTCGTCATAAGATCCGCCTGCAAGTCGATGGTGGTTTAAAAACCGGCCTCGACGTCATTAAAGGCGCGATTCTAGGCGCTGAAAGCTTTGGTTTTGGTACTGCACCAATGGTCGCAATGGGTTGTAAGTTCTTAAGAATTTGTCACCTAAATAACTGTGCGACGGGTGTGGCGACTCAAGATGAAACCCTACGCCGCGAATACTTCAAAGGCCTACCAGACATGGTGGTGAACTACTTTACCGGCCTAGCCGATGAAGTTCGCCAGTACCTTGCAGAACTTGGCGTAGAAAAACTCACTGACCTGATTGGTCGTACTGATTTGCTTGAAGCCGTTCAAGGCCTCACGGCGAAACAGAGCAAGCTCGATCTCTCTTCGATATTGGAAGCTCCGGTATCTCCAGAAGGTCACCCACTATTTTGGACAGAGCCAAACGCACCCTTTGATAAAGCTCAACTCAACCAACAGATCCTTGATGACGCAATCGATGCGATTGAGAAACGTCAATCCACCAGCCTTTACTACAACGTGATCAACACCGATCGCTCGATTGGCGCTCGTATCTCTGGCGAAATTGCCAAACGTTACGGTAACCAAGGTATGGCAGGCTCACCAATTAAGTTGTATCTCGATGGTACCGCAGGCCAATCCTTTGCGGTTTGGAACGCAGGCGGCGTAGAGCTGTATCTGACGGGTGATGCCAATGACTATGTTGGCAAAGGCATGGCTGGCGGCAAAGTGGTTATCAAGCCGCACCAAGGCACCGCATTTACTTGTAACGAAGCGACCATCATAGGCAACACTTGTCTGTATGGCGCAACCGGAGGCAAGCTGTTCGCTGCGGGTACTGCAGGCGAGCGATTTGGCGTACGTAACTCAGGTACCGTTGCTGTGATTGAAGGTGCGGGTGACAACGCCTGTGAATACATGACTGGCGGTATTGTAGCGATTCTTGGCGCAACCGGAGTGAACTTCGGCGCCGGTATGACAGGTGGTTTCGCTTATGTGATGGATAAGAACGAGGACTTCCAAGGTCGAGTTAATAACGAGTCGGTCGAGGCACTTTCTCTGTCTGACCTATTTATCCACCAAGAACACCTGCGTGGCTTAATTGCAGAACACTTAGAAGAAACAGGCTCAGTACACGCTGAAGCTATTCTGGCGAACTTTGATGAATGGATTCCGAAGTTCTACCTAGTGAAGCCAAAGACGGCGGATCTGAACACCTTGCTCGGCCACCAAAGCCGCAGCTCAGCTGAACTTCGTGTTCAAGCGCAATAATTGGAAGGAGCCAATAATGAGCCAGAATGTATACCAATTTATTGATGTGAATCGCGTAGACCCAGCGAAGAAACCAATCAAGATACGTAAGATTGAGTTTGTAGAGATCTACGAACCTTTCACTAAGCAACAAGCCAAGGCGCAAGCTGACCGCTGTCTAGACTGTGGTAATCCTTACTGTGAATGGAAATGTCCAGTCCATAACTACATCCCTCAGTGGCTTAAGCTTGCCAATGAAGGACGCATTATCGAAGCGGCTGAACTGTCCCACCAAACCAACAGCTTACCTGAGGTGTGTGGACGAGTTTGCCCTCAGGATCGACTGTGCGAAGGATCTTGTACCCTCAATGATGATTTCGGCGCAGTAACCATCGGCAACATTGAAAAATACATCAATGACAAAGCGTTTGAGATGGGCTGGAAGCCAGACATGTCTCACGTTGAATGGACCGACAAAAAGGTCGCTATCATCGGCGCAGGCCCAGCAGGTCTTGCAGCAGCTGATATCTTAGTTCGAAACGGGGTGAAGGCCGTGGTATTTGACCGCTACCCTGAGATCGGAGGCCTACTGACGTTTGGTATCCCATCGTTCAAGCTTGAAAAAGGCATCATGGAAAACCGTCGCCGTATCTTTAGTGGTATGGGTGTCGAATTTAAAATGAATACCGAAGTCGGTAAAGACGTTCAGCTGCAACAATTAGTCGATGATTATGATGCCGTTTTCTTAGGTGTCGGCACCTATAAAAATATGCGTGCTGGATTAGACAACGAAGAAGCACCGGGCGTTTATGATGCCCTACCATTTCTTGTTTCCAACACCTACAAGGTCATGGATCTGGATAACCCAACGCCATTCATCGACATGAAAGGCAAGAAGGTGGTCGTGCTTGGTGGTGGTGATACTGCGATGGACTGTGTCCGAACGTCGATTCGTCAACACGCTGCTAATGTTGTTTGTGCTTATCGCCGAGATGAAGCAAACATGCCGGGCTCTCGCCGTGAGGTGAAAAATGCAAAAGAAGAAGGCGTGAAGTTCATGTTCAACCTTCAACCATTAGCACTGGAAACCGATTCATCCGGTCATGTGACTGGCGTAAAAGTGGTGAAAACAGCCTTGGGTGAACCAGATGAGGCAGGCCGCCGTCGTCCTGAACCCGTTGAAGGCAGTGAGCATGTTCTTGAAGCAGATGCTGTGATCATGGCGTTTGGTTTCCAACCTCATGCAATGGAATGGCTAGAACCATTTGGTGTAGAGCTCGACCAATGGGGACGCATCAAAGCTCCCGGCAAACAAGAGTTTCAATACCAAACCACCAACAGCAAGATATTTGCCGGTGGCGATGCAGTTCGAGGATCTGACTTAGTGGTAACCGCTATCGATGAAGGCCGTAAAGCCGCAGAAGGGATCTTGGACTACCTAGAAGTGTGATTGGGTTTCCTTTATTACTCAGTTCGTTACTATAAAAAAGGATCCAATTATGGATCCTTTTTTCAATTCGATACGTTTGATCACAAGCATCACGAAAATACGTAAAACAATTACAAATAAGCCAATACCGATAACTACAATTAGAATTAAAAACAAGCCATAGGAAACACTATGAAAAAAGCCGCTCTCCTTTCTCTATCTCTTTTAACTCTAACCGCTTGCAGCCAAGGAATCACGGACATGAAAGACAGAACTTCATCACCTTGTGGAGACAAACCAAACTGCGTTTCAACTCAAGATGACCGTGAACAGCATGCATTGGCCTCGTTTGAGTTATCAGATTCAGCAAACTTAGATGCCATTGAGCAGGTTGCGCTGACCTTACCGGGCGCAAAAACAGCCAGTAAAACGGAAGACTACCTGCGTGTTGAATGTACCTCTCGCATCATGCGCTTTGTCGATGACTTAGAGCTTAAGATCACTGATGGCAAACTGATCGTGCGTTCAGAGTCTCGCACTGGCCATTCTGATTTTGGCGTAAACCGAAAACGTGCTGAGCAACTTCGTGCTAGCTTGAAAAGCGAAGGCTTAATCAAATAGATAAAAGAATACACAGATAAATCGTCTGTATTCGGATGAGAAGTGCTTCTGGGCAGTCGCTCGACACTTCTCTTCCATGCTACAATTTCGCTCTACTGTTTAAATAATTTTTATTAAGAGACTACACATGAAAATCGGCATCATTGGCGCAATGGAGCAAGAAGTTGCGATCCTAAAAGCAGCAATTTCAGACATTACCGAAGTTAATAAAGGCGGTTGTACCTTTTTCTCTGGTCAGCTAAATGGTGTTGACGTTGTTTTGCTTCAATCAGGCATTGGTAAAGTAGCAGCCGCTGTTGGTACTTCAATCCTGCTAAGTGAATACCAACCAGATGTAGTATTAAACACGGGTTCTGCTGGCGGTTTTGATTCAACACTGAACCTTGGCGATGTGGTTATCTCTACTGAAGTTCGTCACCACGATGCTGACGTTACAGCTTTCGGTTACGAAATTGGCCAAATGGCAGGTCAACCTGCAGCGTTCAAAGCGGATGACAAGCTGATGGCTGTTGCAGAACAAGCACTAGCACAAATGGAAGATAAGCACGCCGTTCGTGGCCTTATCTGTACTGGCGATGCGTTTGTATGCACAGCTGAACGTCAAGAGTTCATCCGTAAGCACTTCCCATCTGTGGTTGCTGTAGAGATGGAAGCATCTGCTATCGCTCAAGCTTGTCACCAATTCCAAATACCATTCGTGGTTGTTCGTGCAATCTCTGACGTTGCAGACAAAGAATCACCAATGAGCTTCGAAGAGTTCCTGCCACTTGCAGCGCAAAGCTCTTCTGAGATGGTTATCAAAATGGTTGCCCTACTAAAGTAAGCGACTAGACATGCAAACACTGTTTGATCAGGTATTTGCAAATGGCGTGCTCCTTGTAATGTGGGGAGCACTGCTTTTTCATTTAATTTTACCTATCCCCCATGCCGCACATCCCACGACCTTATGGCATAAGTTTGCTGAACTTTTAGCAACCAAGGTTAATAACAATCAAAATTATTCCCAAAGCTTAATCTCAGGCACTTTAGCTTGGGGGTTGATGGTCTTGCCGGCTCTGGTTATTCTATTGGCACTGCAGCCACTGGTTTGGCAATCACAACTGTTTGAATTAGCGCTGTTGTTACTCGCTATTGATTGGCGTAACAATGAAAAGCTGGCTAATCAGTTGATCAAAGCTCTTGGCCGAGAAGATAAAGCCACGGCTCGCCAGTTATTGGCACCTATTGTTAATCGTCAAACTGAATCACTGTCATCACTTGGGCTTGGCAAAGCCGCTGCTGAAACTATCATCATGGGTTACGCTCGTAATGTGGTTTGTGTATTGTTCTGGTACGCCATTGGTGGTGGAATCGCCGCTTTAATGTATCGCCTGATTGTCGAGTTAGCGCGAGCATGGTCACCAAGCCGTAAGCAGTTCTCTCCATTTGGATCAACGGCAATCAAGATCGTCGCTATCCTAGAGTTCATACCAATGCGCTTATTTGCTTTGATGATTGTATGTGGTGATAAAGCGTCTCACACGTTCAAGATGATGCTCGTTCAGAGTCGCTCTTGGCCATTACCCGGCCCAGCATGGTTGATTACCGCTGTCGGCAACAAGCTTGAGCTGTCACTGGGCGGTCCTGCGATTTACGACAATACCAAAGCCATTCGAGCAAAATTAGGCGGCAGAATCGCACCTTCAGCGCTGCACTTATCTCAGGTTCAAAAGCTGGTTTTTGGCCGCATCGCTATCTGGATATTCTTACAAAGCCTAATCTTACTCATTGTTCACCAAGGGATTTAAAGTGAAACCCTCTCAACTCATTACACGATGTACCGCCCTCACGTTCACTCTCAGCTTTTGTTTATGGACACCCACTTCTCTCGCAACAGAAGTCGCGACTGCCGAGCGCGTTATCAGCCTTGCTCCTCACGCAACCGAGCTTGCGTACAGTGCTGGTTTAGGTGATAACTTGATTGCGGTGAGTGAGCGAAGTGATTACCCACCACAAGCTGACAAGCTAGAGAAAGTGGCGAATTATCAAGGCATCAAGGTTGAGAAGATCATCGCCCTGCAACCCGATCTGATTCTCGCGTGGCCGGCTGGGAATCCGCCCAGAGAACTCGCGAAACTAGAGCAATTTGGGTTTAATATTTACTACTCGAAAACTAAAAGCCTAGACAGTATCGCAACCAATATTGAACAACTCAGCCAATACGCTAACGATCCAAGTATTGGTGAAAATAACGCTCAGCAATACAGAGAGCAGCTCAACGCGTTGAGACTAAAATACAAAGATGCGGAGCCCGTAGACTACTTTTATCAGCTAAGTGAAAAGCCGATCATCACCGTTGCTCAAGGGCATTGGCCAAGTGAGGTGTTTGAGTTTTGTGGCGGCCACAATATTTTCGAAGACAGTGCCTCCCCTTATCCGCAAGTTGGTATTGAGCAAGTTGTATTAAGAAAACCGCAAGTGATCTTCACTTCTCAGCATGCAATTGAGAATGGAACCATGTGGCAAACTTGGGAAAATGAGATCCCAGCAGTCACTCAAAATCAGATTTGGTCACTCAACTCTGATTGGATTAATCGCCCGACGACGAGAACTTTGAAAGCGATCCAACAAGTATGCGATTTCTTCGATAGAGCTAGGCAAAATCACTAACTATTTGCTGCGTTTTTTCGTACAATTCGCCACCAACCTGTCCCTACAATTTTAACCATAAGAGCACCAGTATCATGGACTCCATGCTGCTTTATATTATCGATTTATTTGGCACTGCCATTTTTGCTGTCTCAGGCGTATTTGTCGCTGGCCGTCTTAAGATGGATCCCTTTGGTGTCGCTGTTTTAGGCAGTGTAACCGCGATTGGCGGCGGTACAATTCGTGACATGGCATTGGGTGCAACTCCCGTGTTTTGGATCACCGATACCACCTACCTTTGGGTAATCATTACCACCTGTTTGCTGACCATGATTATAGTAAGGCGTCCAAAGCGTCTGGCTTGGTGGATCCTGCCAGTATGTGATGCGATAGGCTTAGCGGTGTTTGTTGGCATTGGTGTTGAGAAGGCACTGATTTATCAAGATTCTGCATTGGTTGCTATTATCATGGGTGTGATCACAGGTTGCGGTGGCGGCATTATCCGTGACGTACTTGCTCGTGAAGTCCCAATGATCCTAAGAAGTGAAGTCTACGCAACTGCTTGTATCATTGGCGGCGCTTTCCATACCATGGCAATTACCATGGGGCACGACTCAGAAACTGCCTTTTTAGCCGGTGTGTTTACGACACTATTAATTAGGCTTGGCGCTATTCGCTGGCACTTGTCATTGCCAACCTTCGCTATCAAATAGGCTAGCGTTACAAAATAGAAATGGGCTTCGCAAAGGAGCCTTTTTTAATTCGCTTTCAAATCACTTATCCCCTCCTTTCCTAACACTCTAGTTAGCTCATTCATTACCAAGTTAGTAATATTTTTTGTTTAATTATCCAATTCACAGGCTATATTAATAAACAAATAGCTTTATAAATAAATTTATTTACTAACATTGGCAAAAGGGAGTTCGAGATGAGTATTGGTAAAGTAGGCATTGTTTTCTTCTCTAAGAATGGAGCGACCAAGCAAGTCGCTGAGACAATCGCTGAAGGTATTAACACTCAACAACCTGACTCAGCACTGCTCATTGAAGTCCTCTCGTCTGAAATAGTCGAAGGAAGGTATGACAATGACGACAAGCTCAACGCATTAGACAGCTGTGATGCGATTATCTTTGGTGCTCCAACTTACATGGGGTCACCAGCCGCACAGTTTAAAAGCTTTATGGATGCGAGCAGTGATACCTACTGTAAAAAAGCATGGCGAAATAAGCTCGCTGCAGGTTTCACTACTGGTGGTAGCCTGAACGGTGAGCAACAACAAACCTTGTTAAGTTTTTTCACTCTGGCTTGTCAGCATGGCATGGTTTGGGCAGGGCTTGATATCTCAAAGCATATCGATGACTTAGGTTTGAATCGCACCGGTTCTAGTATTGGTTTGGTCGCCAGTGATGATCAGACGGCTGAGAGCACCAATAATCACATTCATAGTAATGATCTTAAAACCGCTTTCTATTTTGGGCAACGCATCGCGAGCCTAGTTAAAAGAACCTAGCTTAATTAATATCTATGAGCTCAGACTAGAGAATGAATGGCGTTTAAGGTAACTTGGTTCAATCATTCCCAACTTTCATGAATATCACTCAATGTTACTCGAAGGAATCGAAACTCTATTGGTGTTGAGCAAAGCAAAGACCATGAGCCGCACCGGCAGTTTGCTTTATATCAGCCAATCAGCGGTCAGCAAACGGATTGCGAATTTAGAAAAGAAGTTAGGTAAGAAACTCATAGAACCGAGTGGCCGACAGATAAAACTGACGCCGGATGCGATCGCGCTCATCGAGAGTATTGGCCCCGCATTCAATGAACTTAGAGGGCTTATTTATGAACAGCAAGAGTTGGAAGATACCACTCTCATTACTTTAGATAGCTCTAAGTCGCTGATCGCAGGTTATCTAGGTGAAATGATGGGGAGATTTATCCAGCAAGATAAATACATCACCATCACCACTAACCATACACCAAGAATTATCGAGCGAGTGCAGTCTGGTAAGGCGACCTTAGGGTTGTGTGCTGGTTTACTGCCGCCGCATCATGGGTTGATGACATTCCACCTGTTTGATGAGCCGTTTTACATAGTAAGTAAGTCGCCGTTAACGGAGCTTCCTCCAATGGTCATCACTAACGATATGACCAATCCAGCAAACTCGTATCAGTTATCTGTGCTTGAAAAGTTCGGCATCAAACCCTTGATGGAGATGGATGCCTACACCGCAGCAGCCCAGCTAGCGTTGGGAGGAACGGGCCCAGCTTTGATCCCGCTTTCTATCGTAAAGACACTCAATATTGAGCCTCAATACCTGTTTAGCTTTCCAGAGTTAGAGGGATTAATTCGACCTATTCATATCTGTGTAAGGCCGAACAGCTATCAATCTCCGCGAGTTAAAATACTGATAGAATCCATTGTTGATGCTGTTCCCAAAGCAGTTTAGACGCCATTAACATCGACATCACGATCACAAGAGGGCGAATCCATTTCTGCCCTTTTGTCACCACGACTTTAGCGCCAAGTTGAGCGCCCATAAAACCACCAACTGCCATCACTAATCCTAATTCCCAAATTGGCAAGCCAGCCAAAATAAAGAAGATCAATGCGGCTATATTCGATGTGAAGTTAAGTATCTTGGTGCGTGCCGTTGCATCCACTAATGAGAAGTGGCCGATAGCGACAAAACATACCGTGAAAATTGAACCTGTTCCTGGGCCAAAAAAGCCATCGTAGAAGCCAACACCTCCACCAATACACAAAGCAAACATCGCCTCAGAGATCTTCTGCTTTCCTTCAGACGCTCTAGTTTGGGGTGCTAACAGGAAATAAAGAGAGATAGCGATAAGCAGCAGCGGTATCACGCTAGTCAGTAAACTCGCATCAATGTGCTGGACTAACTCGGCGCCAATTGCAGAGCCAATAAAAGTACAAAAGATCGCGAGGCGCATCTCTTTAATACTAACGATACCGTTGCGAACGAAATACCAACTGGCAGAAAAACTACCAAATGAGCTTTGAAGTTTGTTGGTTGCCAGTGCTTGCGTTGGTGGCACTCCGGCCGCTAGCAATGCAGGTAGAGTCAACAACCCACCACCGCCAGCCATTGCATCAATAAAGCCTGCCGCCGTTGCAACAACAAACAAGATAGCCAATATTTCTAGAGTGATTTCCATATACCCAACGCCTTAAATTCTCGTGTAGCGACAACTTACCACCGCGAGCAAACAATCAACAACGAAACACAAGATTGTAACCTATTCCAAATTTTCATCATTTAGCCATGACCAGATTTTCACCAGATGACAGACATAAAAAAGCCCACTCCGAAGAGTGGGCTTTGAGCATTTATATCCGCTTAACAGCGATACACGTGAGTCAATTAAGCTTGAGAAGCTTTAACTTGTGCGTGTAGCTCTTGAACTGAAGTTACTGACGTTTTCGCGTCTGCAGTGTGCGCCATACAAGTCGCGAATGCAGCGTTTAACGTAGTTGTGTAGTTCACTTTCTCAGCCAGTGCGCCACGACGAAGAACTTTAGAATCTTCAATCGCTTGACGGCCAGCAGCAGTGTTCACGATGTACGTGTACTCGTTGTTCTTGATACGGTCAAGAATGTGAGGACGACCTTCGTGTACCTTGTTTACTAGACGTGGGTTGATACCCGCTTCGCCAAGGATAACTGCAGTACCGTGTGTTGCGTCTAGCTGGTAACCAAGCTTAGATAGCTTAGATGCTAGGTCAACAACGCGCTCTTTGTCGCCTTCGCGAACAGAAAGAAGTGCACGGCCGCCTTCTGGGTAGATGTTGCCACAACCCAATTCAGCTTTAGAGTATGCTTCAGCAAACGTTGCACCAACACCCATCACTTCACCAGTAGAGCGCATTTCTGGGCCTAATAGTGGGTCAACACCAGGGAATTTATTGAACGGAAGAACAACTTCTTTCACTGAGTAGTATGGTGGGATGATTTCTTTCGTAAAGCCTTGAGACTCTAGCGATTGACCCGCCATAACACGAGCTGCAATCTTAGCGACTGCTGCGCCTGTTGCTTTCGATACGAACGGTACTGTACGTGCTGCACGAGGGTTAACCTCGATTAGGTACACTTCGTTGTTCTTAACAGCAAACTGCGTATTCATTAGACCACGAACACCCAACTCGAACGCTAGCTTTTCAACTTGCTCACGCATTACGTCTTGGATTTCTTGGCTTAGCGTGTAAGCAGGAAGAGAACATGCTGAGTCACCTGAGTGAACACCCGCTTGCTCGATGTGCTCCATGATACCCGCAATAACAACGCGCTCACCGTCACAAATCGCATCAACGTCGACTTCAATTGCATCATCTAGGAAGCTATCAAGTAGTACTGGAGATTCGTTTGAAACACTTACTGCTTCGTTGAAGTAGCGACGTAAGTCTTGCTCGTCATATACGATTTCCATCGCACGACCACCAAGAACATAAGAAGGACGAACAACTAATGGGAAGCCGATTTCGCGAGATTTCTCTACCGCTTGCTCCATTGTTGTTACTGTCGCGTTTTCTGGTTGTAGAAGACCAAGACGGTCAACAGCAACTTGGAAACGCTCACGGTCTTCTGCACGGTCGATTGCGTCTGGGCTAGTACCAATGATTGGTACGCCAGCAGCTTCAAGCTCACGAGCCAGTTTCAGTGGTGTTTGACCACCGTACTGAACGATAACGCCTTTTGGCTTCTCAACACGAACGATTGCTAGTACGTCTTCCAGAGTTACTGGTTCAAAGTACAGACGGTCAGACGTATCGTAGTCTGTCGAAACTGTCTCAGGGTTACAGTTAACCATGATTGTTTCGTAGCCATCTTCACGTAGTGCTAGAGATGCATGTACACAACAGTAATCGAATTCAATACCTTGGCCGATACGGTTTGGACCGCCGCCTAAGATCATGATTTTCTCTTTGTCTGTTGGGTTCGATTCACATTCGTCATCGTAAGATGAGTACATGTAAGCCGTATCAGAAGAGAACTCAGCCGCACACGTATCTACGCGCTTGTAGACTGGGTGAATATCGTATTGGTCACGTAGACGACGAATTTCACTTTCAGCCACACCTAGAATCTTAGACAGGCGAGCATCAGCAAAACCTTTACGCTTAAGCTTCATTAACTCGTCTTTATTTAAACCAGCAAAACCTTTCGCTTTAAGTTCTTGCTCTAGTTTTACGATGTCTTCGATTTGAACTAGGAACCAACGGTCAATTTGCGTTAGGTTGAATACACCATCAACTGACATACCAGCACGGAAAGCATCTGCGATGTACCAAATACGGTCAGAACCAGCTTCTTTAAGCTCATGGCGAATCGTCGTTAGAGCGTCAGGTGCATCTAGGTCAACCATTTCGTCAAAACCAGTTGCGCCAACTTCTAGACCGCGAAGTGCTTTCTGTAGAGATTCTTGTTGGTTACGGCCGATAGCCATAACTTCACCAACCGACTTCATTTGAGTCGTTAGACGGTCGTTAGCACCTGCAAATTTCTCGAAGTTAAAACGAGGAATCTTAGTTACAACATAGTCGATTGTTGGTTCGAATGATGCTGGTGTTGCGCCACCAGTGATGTCATTCATTAGCTCGTCTAGCGTAAAGCCAACAGCCAGTTTCGCTGCAATCTTAGCGATTGGGAAACCTGTTGCTTTAGAAGCAAGTGCCGAAGAACGAGATACACGTGGGTTCATCTCGATGATAACCATACGGCCATCTTTCGGGTTGATACCAAACTGTACGTTTGAACCACCCGTTTCAACACCAATCTCACGCAGTACCGCTAGAGAAGCGTTGCGCATTAGTTGGTATTCTTTGTCTGTCAGCGTTTGAGCCGGAGCCACGGTGATTGAGTCACCAGTGTGAATACCCATTGGGTCAAAGTTTTCAATCGCACATACGATGATGCAGTTGTCGTTCTTGTCGCGAACCACTTCCATCTCGTACTCTTTCCAACCGATAAGTGACTCATCGATTAGAAGTTCGTTGGTTGGAGACAAGTCCAAACCACGACGACAGATTTCTTCAAATTCTTCTTTGTTATAAGCGATACCACCGCCTGTACCACCCATCGTAAACGATGGACGAATGATACAAGGGAAGCCAACCATTTCTTGAACTTTGTAAGCTTCTTCCATCGTTTTCGCTGTATCAGCCGTTGGACACTCAAGACCAATCGATTTCATTGCTTTATCAAAACGAGAGCGGTCTTCAGCTTTGTCGATAGCGTCAGCAGTTGCACCAATCATCTCTACGCCGAACTCTTCAAGTACGCCGTATTTTTCTAAATCTAACGCACAGTTAAGTGCAGTTTGGCCGCCCATTGTCGGTAGAACTGCATCTGGCTTCTCTTTAGCGATGATGTTACGAACCACTTCCCATTGGATAGGTTCGATGTAAGTCGCATCAGCCATGTCTGGGTCAGTCATGATTGTCGCTGGGTTCGAGTTTACAAGAATAACTCGGTAACCTTCTTCGCGAAGTGCTTTACAAGCTTGAGCACCAGAGTAATCAAACTCACATGCTTGACCGATAACAATCGGACCAGCACCTAGAATTAGAACACTTTTAATGTCAGTACGTTTTGGCATTATCTACTACTCCGGATTACGCTGTGTGCTGTTTAATTAATTCAATGAAGTGGTCGAATAGCGGCGCCGCATCTTCTGGACCTGGGCTTGCTTCTGGGTGACCTTGGAAGCTAAATGCTGGCTTATCTGTACGGTGGATACCTTGTAGAGAACCATCAAATAGAGACTTATGAGTCGCTCGTAATGTCTCTGGAAGCGTATCTTCGTCAGCAGCGAAGCCATGGTTTTGTGAAGTAATCATCACAACATCACGATCTAAATCTTTAACCGGGTGGTTTGCACCGTGGTGACCAAACTTCATCTTCACTGTCTTAGCGCCTGACGCAAGAGCAAGAATCTGGTGACCTAGACAGATACCAAAGATTGGTAAACCTTTTTCTAGGAACACTTTTGTTGCTTCAATTGCGTAAGTACATGGTTCTGGGTCACCAGGGCCATTTGAAAGGAAAACACCGTCTGGGTTTAGAGCGAGTACTTCTTCTGCTGAAGTTTCAGCAGGAACAACCGTTAGGCGGCAACCGCGGTCAACAAGCATTCGTAGGATGTTTCGTTTTGCACCGAAGTCATAAGCAACAACGTGGTATGGCAATTCAGAGTCTGCTTTCGCTTCAGGAAGTCCACCCGTAAGCGTCCACGAACCTTGTTTCCATTGATACGCTTCTTTTGTTGTAACTTCTTTCGCAAGGTCCATACCTTTCAGGCCAGGGAATTCTTTTGCTTTAGCTAGAGCCAAAGCTTCGTCTAAATTGTTACCCGCTACGATACAACCGTTCTGTGCGCCTTTTTCACGAAGAATACGCGTCAGCTTACGAGTATCGATATCAGCGATACCAACAACGTTTTGCGACTTAAGGTAATCAGAAAGGGATTGTTCATTACGGAAGTTAGAAGCGATTAGAGGGAGATCGCGAATCACAAGGCCTTGAGCGTGGATTGAAGAAGATTCTTCGTCTTCGGAATTGGTTCCGGTATTGCCAATGTGAGGGTAAGTAAGGGTAACGATTTGTTGAGAATAGGAAGGATCAGTGAGGATTTCTTGGTACCCCGTCATCGAGGTATTAAAAACGACTTCACCAACTGCAGAACCTACAGCGCCAATGGCTTCACCGTGAAATACTGTCCCATCTTCTAGGACGAGTAGTGCTGACTTCTTCAAGACAACCTCCAGAAATAAAAATGCATTAAAATTGATTTAATTTGCAAATCTACCTTCCTGCAACACCAAAAACTGCGTGTTTATGGAAATTAGACAAATTGGCGGTATTTTAGTGATCTGCGTGATACGTGTCAACATTTAACGCAAAAGAAATTAAACATTTGTAAGAACTAATTCAATTTCCCCCATCAAAGCTTCAAAAGTTCAACTTTCACACTCAATTAATAGGAATATTACGATTTTCTAATTTTCGTCCGTCATTTCCCCCCATCATTAGGTGGCAAAAATATCACCAACAAAACGCAATCGATAAATACAATGAGTAAACATATAGATTTAAAGCTTTAAATCAAAAATAACAACCAAGCAGCGATAAACAACAGCTAAATGCAGTTCTAATCAGGAAAATTAGAGAATAAGAAGAAAGTGACCAAGAGGAGTTTAAGTAGAAAAAAGGGGCAAATAAAGAAAGCGCCGGCAATTGCCAGCGCATAAATATCTATTTATAAATCGTTTAAACCAAGGACATCTGTCATGGTATAAAAGCCTGCTGGCTTATCATTTAGCCAAACAGCTGCCTTTATCGCACCATTAGCAAAGGTCATTCTATCCGTTGCTTTATGGGTAATTTCAACGCGCTCACCAATATCAGCAAACATTGCGGTATGCTCGCCAATGATGTCACCGGCACGGATTGTAGCAAAACCAATCTCATCCTTGGTACGCTCGCCCGTAATGCCTTCGCGTGACCATACAGCGACATCGTTTAGCTCATTGCCCATCGCACCAGCGATCGCTTCGCCCATGCCAATCGCAGTACCAGAAGGTGCATCGACTTTATGACGGTGGTGAGCCTCTAAGATTTCAACATCACAGTAATCGCCCATCACTTTTGCGGCCTTCTCTAACAGCTTAAAAACCAAGTTCACACCAACGCTATAGTTCGGTGCCATCACTATAGCCATCTCTTTTGAAGCTGCATCAATAACCTGCTTCTCTTCTTCAGAGAAACCAGTAGTACCAATGATCAGTTTCTTACCGTGACGTTTACAAAGTTCAATATTCGCTAATGTGCTTACAGGTGCGGTAAAGTCGACAATCACGTCAAACTCTTCAACCGCTTTCGAAAGGTCATCAACTAGAGCCACATCAAAACGACCTTCACCGCATAACTCGCCAACGTCAACACCGACCAAAGATGATTCTGGACGCTCTGAACCAGCACCAACGCTTGCTTCTGAATTATGGTGAGCGGCTTTCACCAAGTTACGACCCATACGGCCAGCTGCTCCTGCAATTGCAATTCTTACCACTGCGAATATCTCCATTGTTTTGGTTACCGTCACTGCTCATCTGTCGCAATAACGTTCATTCGATTAATCTCTTTAAACTAACAACAATCTCAAACTCAGGCTAGCAATTACGAAAACTCTTTTATTACTCGCTCTAAAATTGGCACGTTTGCTTCGGGGAAGGCGTATTGGCTCAATGATTCAAGATCGACCCATTCACCTTGTTGCCCTTCTTTACCATAAGGCTGTTGCTCGAAATCGGTCACAAGGATGAAATCGAACTTAAGCGACTTATCACTGTAATCAAACTCAAGGTGTTCAAACAGAGACTGTTCAGTCACATTGATACCAATTTCTTCATCAAGTTCACGAGTCATTGCTTGTTCAATGGTTTCACCCACTTCAACTTTACCTCCAGGAAACTCCCAGAAGCCGCCTTTATGCTTGTCGTCTGGGCGCTTGGTGATAAATACCTGCGACTTATCTTGATTGAAGATGATGCCAGCTACAATGTGGATTCTTTTCATATGATGGTGTTCCTTCTATGTCCCTAGCGTCATTCCCTACAATGAGGAACGAATTAGATAGGGAATCTGCTCTTTTGTTAGTTCGAAAGATCCCCGATTCGCTCGTCCCTCACTCTCGAGGATGACGCTATCGAAACCTTATTATTTTCACATACAAAAAGAGCCGCCTAAGCGACTCTTTTTATCAATAAGTTTGTGTGAAGCTAAGCTGTGACATGGTGAGTGCAAGGAGGAGGCACGGAGCTTACGTTAGTAAGTGAGTACCTCAACACTGCAATCATCCGTTACAGCAACGATTCACCAGACTTAGTCTATTTTACCGTGACACTGTTTGTACTTCTTACCACTTCCACATGGGCATGGTTCGTTACGACCCACTTTACGCTCATCACGTACTACCGTTTGTGGAGATGCCGCATCCGCTTCATCGTCATCAGCTAGCTGGTTTTCAGCCGTTGCATGTTGTGCTTGTGCACGACGCGCCGCTTGTTCAGCTTGAGCTTGACGTTGAGCTTCCATCTTTTCAACTTCTTCTTGTTGCTGAACGCGAACTTTAGAAAGGATGGTAACAACGTCCGTTTTCAGCACATCTAGTAGGCCTTCAAACAGTTCAAACGACTCGCGCTTGTACTCTTGTTTCGGGTTCTTCTGAGCATAACCACGTAAGTGGATGCCTTGACGAAGGTGATCCATCGCAGCCAAGTGCTCTTTCCAAAGACCGTCTAGCGTTTGTAGCATCACAGACTTCTCGAAGTTACGCAGCACTTGAGCACCAACCACTTCTTCTTTCTGTTTGTACGAATCTACTGCCATACCAAGAATGCGCTCACGCAATGCTTCTTCATAAAGCTTGTCGTCTTCGTCTAACCAACCTTGAATATCAAAGTCTAGATCGAAATCATTCTTGAGACGATCTTGCAGACCTGCGATATCCCACATGTCTTCAAGAGACTGAGGAGCGATGTATTCATCAATGACTGACGCCAGTACATCTTCACGGTTGTGTTCGATCATCTCACTGATGTCATCTGAGCTCATCAGCTCATCACGTAGCTCATAAACAACCTTACGTTGGTCATTGGCTACATCATCGTACTCAAGAAGTTGCTTACGGATGTCGAAGTTACGACCTTCCACTTTACGTTGTGCTTTTTCAATTGAGCGAGACAGCATCTTAGATTCAATCGCTTCGCCTTCGTCCATACCACTTTGGATAAGACCAGCCATACGATCAGACGTAAAGATACGTAATAGAGAGTCTTCCATTGATAGGTAGAAACGAGAAGAACCCGCATCACCTTGACGACCAGAACGACCACGTAGCTGGTTATCGATACGGCGAGATTCATGACGCTCAGTACCAATGATGTGCAAACCACCTGACTCAAGTACTTTATCGTGGATGATTCTCCAATCAGCTTTGATATTCTCGATCTGCTCTTTCGTTGGATTCTCAATCTTTTCAAGCTGTGCCTGCCAGCTACCACCTAACACGATATCGGTACCACGACCGGCCATATTAGTTGCGATAGTTACCGCACCAGGCATACCAGCTTGTGCAACGATCTCAGCTTCCATTTCATGAAACTTAGCATTTAGAACGTTGTGCTTAATTTTTGATTTTTTCAATGCGTTAGACAGCAGTTCAGATTTCTCGATAGAAACTGTACCAACCAGTGATGGCTGACCAGCCGCTACACGGTCTTTGATGTCTTCAATGATCGCATTGAACTTGTCTTCTTCAGTACGATAAACCACATCTGGCATATCGTTACGAACCATAGGCTTGTTGGTTGGGATAACCACCGTTTCTAGGCCGTAGATAGACTGGAATTCGAACGCTTCTGTATCAGCAGTACCTGTCATACCTGACAGTTTTTCATACAGACGGAAGAAATTCTGGAATGTGATCGATGCTAATGTTTGGTTTTCATTTTGAATCTTCACACCTTCTTTAGCTTCAACAGCTTGGTGTAAACCTTCAGACCAACGACGACCTGGCATAGTACGACCAGTATGTTCATCAACGATAACCACTTCGCCTTCTTCAGTAACGATGTAGTCGACATTTTTCTCAAACAATACGTGTGCACGAAGCGCAGCATTCACATGGTGCAATAGGCTGATATTGGTTGGAGAGTAAAGTGTGTCACCCTCTTCCATCAAGCCGTTTTTGACCATTAGTTCTTCTACAAATTCTTGACCGTTTTCAGTCAGGTGAACCTGTTTTGATTTTTCGTCCATGGTGTAGTGACCTTCACCACGGTACTCTTCTGAATCTTCTTTATCTTGACGCTCTAGAGAAGGAATTAGAGTGTTAATGCGCGTATAAAGGTCAGAACTATCTTCAGCGGGGCCAGAGATAATTAACGGAGTACGAGCTTCATCAATTAAGATTGAGTCAACCTCATCGACTACAGCAAAGAAGCGCTCACGTTGAACTCGGTCTTCAGCACGGAAAGCCATGTTGTCACGAAGGTAATCAAAACCAAACTCGTTGTTTGTTCCGTATAGGATGTCAGCTTGGTACGCTTCTTTTTTCTCTGGCGGAGCCATGTTTGCCACATTCACGCCGACAGTCATGCCAAGGAATTCAAATAATGGGCGGTTTGTTTCTGCATCACGCTTCGCTAGGTAATCGTTCACCGTTATTACGTGAACACCTTTGCTTGGTAGCGCGTTTAGATAAGCTGGTAGGGTTGCGGTAAGTGTCTTACCTTCACCAGTACGCATCTCTGCAATTTGGCCAGCATTTAGAACCATGCCACCAATCATTTGCACGTCAAAGTGACGCATGCCGTAAACACGCTTCGACGCTTCACGTACCGTAGCGAATGCTTCAGGTAGAAGTTGATCTAACGATTCACCTTTATCTAAGCGCTCACGAAACTCAACCGTTTTTGCTTTTAGCTCTTCATCAGAAAGTGCTTCAAACGTTGGTTCGTAGTTATTAATTTCTTTTACAATTTTTCTAAGGCGGCGCAGTGTTCTGTCATTGCGACTGCCAATTACCTTTGTCAGCAGCTTAGTAATCATGTGCTTGGAATCTCTTCGTTCTCAGATCGTCCGCGATCTATTTTAAATGCCGTCAGTCTCTACTAGCTATGAACTAGTCTTCAGTTACTAACCAAGGATACTGAGATAAATCTAGTATCTTTGATATTGTACTTGAGAGTAGAGTTTTCAAGGCTTGAGTTAAAATTAATGCCCTTTAGTGTAAGTAATTTTCACACTAACGACCATTTAGAACACCATTTGTTTGATGTGCTTGGAACTTTTCTTTCTAATTGCTGATGGATTAAGCAGACTGCGGCCCATTGGCCAGCAATTTCCGGAGGTTAACGACACTGTATCTGGAAAATAGATACAAAAAAACCAGGCCGATGACCTGGTTTTTGAAATCTTATATTGTTGTAAACAACAATTACGCTAGAACCATACCCGGTTCTGCGAAAGCAACTGGAGAGCCAGCTTCTTCTTCGAATGTTGCCCATTCCCAAGCTTCTGCGTCAGCAAGTACTGCGCGTAAAAGTTGGTTGTTTAAGCCGTGACCTGATTTGTATGCACGGAACTCACCAATGATAGCGTGTCCACACATGTAAAGGTCACCAATCGCATCCAATACTTTATGAGTTACAAACTCATTGTCGAAACGAAGGCCTTCTTCATTAAGAATTCGGTATTCGTCCAGTACGATAGCATTATCAAAGCTACCGCCAAGTACTAGGTTTTGAGACTGAAGGTACTCAATATCACGCATAAAACCGAAAGTACGAGCGCGAGAAATCTGCTTCACAAAACCTTGTGATGAGAAATCAAACAACAAACGTTGCTCATCGGATTCAATTGCAGGGTGGTTAAAGTCGATCTCAAAGTCCATACGGAAGCCGTTAAATGGAACAAACTCTGCCCATTTATCGCCATCTTCAAAACGAATAGGCTTTTTGATTCGAATAAAACGCTTCGCTGCATTCAGTGTTTCTACACCCGCTTGCTGTAACAAGTATACGAATGGGCTTGCGCTACCATCCATAATTGGAATTTCTGGAGCATCTACTTCAACAATAATGTTGTCGATACCCATTCCGGCTAGAGCTGCGTTAAGGTGCTCCACTGTAGAGATACGTACGCCTTCGTCATTAACAAGAGCGGTACATAGCATAGTGTCACGAACTGATGCTGGATCAGCTGGGAAATCTACAGGTGGATTTACATCTGTACGACGATAAACAATACCTGTATTTGCAGCTGCCGGGCGAAGAGTAAGTGTGACTTTACGACCAGAGTGGAGACCCACACCAGTTGTTTTCACAATTTCTTTCAGAGTACGTTGTCTGATCATCTGCTTGCCTCGTTATCAGTGCTACAAATCACGGTCAGTATTTACCGACCGCGAATTTTACCATTAATTCGACGATAGTCAAATTTTGGGTATTTGTTAATCAGCCTGACGTCGTAAAAATGCTGGGATATCTAAATATCCGCTCTCTTTCTCAGCTTTAGGTGCAGCACTCTGGCTAGCGCCTGTACCTGAAGAAACAGGTGACGTTGTTGGCTGTGGTTTAACTTGAGGTTTTACCTCAGTTTTTTCCTGCAATGGTTGTGCCACTTTCTCTTCCACTTTTGCTGCTGTTTGAACAGCAACTTGAGGTTGAGGCGTTGGCGCTACTTTTGCTTTACCACCAGCAACTAAAGTAATGTCTGGTTTTTTCTCTGTGCCGATACCTGTTGCAACAACAGTTACGCGGATTTCATCCGTCATATCAGGGTCTAGAGAAGTACCAATAACAACCGTTGCGTTATCAGAAGCGAATGCCTTAACTGTATTACCCACAGTTTCGAATTCATCTAAGCGCATATCTAGGCCTGCAGTGATGTTAACAAGAACGCCACGAGCACCAGCTAGGTCGATGTCTTCTAATAATGGGCTAGAAATTGCCGTTTCAGCAGCTTCTTCAGCACGGTCTTCACCTTTTGCGATACCGCTACCCATCATTGCATGACCCATTTCCGACATCACAGTGCGAACATCCGCGAAATCGACGTTGATCATACCAGGGCGAGTAATTAGCTCAGCGATACCTTGTACAGCGTTTTTAAGTACATCATTTGCACTTGCGAAAGCTTCTAGCAATGTTACGCCACGGCCAAGTACTTTAAGTAGCTTTTCATTTGGAATCGTAATTAAAGAATCCACATGTTTAGAAAGCTCTTCGATACCTTGCTCAGCAAACGCTAAACGCTTTTTGCCTTCAAAGCTAAATGGCTTAGTTACAACAGCAACTGTTAGCACACCCAACTCTTTCGCAACTTCAGCAATAACTGGAGCAGCACCTGTACCTGTACCACCGCCCATACCAGCTGCGATAAATACCATATCGGCGCCAGTTAGAACTTCTTTAATTCTTTCTCGATCTTCGAGAGCTGCATCACGGCCTACTTGTGGGTTTGCACCAGCGCCCAAGCCTTTAGTGATATCACCACCAATCTGGATCACGCTGCTCACGCTTGTTTTACGAAGAGCTTGAGCATCAGTGTTAACACTGATGAATTCTACGCCTTCAATTGACTCACGTACCATGTGCTCAACAGCGTTACCGCCACCGCCACCAACTCCAACGACTTTAATTACTGCATCGTCAGACATTTCCATCATCGGTTCAAACATGTGTTATCTCCGTTTTTTCCTGCAACTCAGGTTAAAACTCTTTTTGTATCCAATTACGCAATTTACCAAATAAACCTGACATAGAAGGTGCTGAACGCTTAGGTTCGCTGTAATCACCCTCATCACTTATCTGACAATCTCTTGCGTAATGAAGTAAACCAACCGCCGTAGAATGATACGGCTCTTTAACATAGTCAGTTAAGCCACTAACTTCTAACGGCTTACCAACTCGAACTTGATTGCGGAAAACACGTTCCGCACACTCTACCAATCCGTCAATTTGTGCCGCTCCACCAGTGAGAACGACGCCAGCTGCAAGGTGGTGCTTAATACCCTCATCTCGTAGCTGCAATTGAACCGTATCAATAGTTTGGTTAACGAGACCCATAAGTTCAGTGTAACGTGGTTCAATCACTTCCGACAAAGTTTGTCTTTGCAAACTTCTCGATGGACGGCCACCTACACTAGGGACGTTAACAGAATCATCCTTGCTTACGAGCTCACTCAGAGCGCAACCATGGTTTACTTTTATCTCTTCAGCATCGCTCACTGGCGTGCCAAAAGCGAAGGCAATATCACTGGTTACTGCATTTCCTGCGTAGGAAAAGACTTCTGTGTGTCGCAGTGCGCCGCCAGTCCAAATGGAAATATCCATCGTACCGGCACCAATATCAACAACACATACCCCAAGCTCTCTCTCGTCGTCAGTAATTACCGCATTACTTGAGGCAAGTCCTGAAAACACGATTTGTTCTACAGTGAGACCACATCGTTCAACAGCTTTAATAATGTTTCTCGCCATGTCGCTATGGCAAGAAATTAGATGAACACTGACTTCCATTCGAACACCAGATAAACCAAGCGGATTCTTAATGCCTTCTTGGTAGTCGATGGTAAATTCTTGTGGAATCACGTGCAGAATTCTCTGCTCATCACCTATTTTAATCGATTTCGCGGTATGGATCGCTCGATCCATATCGTCTTGAGACACTTCTTCATCTGAAATAGTGCCCATGCCTTTTTCAATTCGGCTTGCGATATGCTTACCGGACAGCGAGATAAATACATTGCTGATTTGGCATTCAGCCATCAACTCTGCTTGATCAATCGCTCGCTGAACCGACTTCACTACCGACTCTAGGTCGTTTACACCACCTTTATCCATACCTCTGGATGGGCTTTGCCCTGAACCAATGATATTGATTTGACCATCAGGCAGTATTTCACCAACTAGAGCTGATATGGTCGCAGTGCCTATATCAAGACCAACGATTATGTTGTCATCTGCGGTCTTAGTCATTTCTGCTCTCTTCTAACTCTTGCTCTGGAAACCAGCCTACAGCGGCTCCCGTATCATACCTGAGGTCGATGTAGCTCACTTGATTCGCTTTACTTCCTAATTCGTTATAAAGCGAAATAAAGCGTTCAACACGCTCATCTAAAGAATCTTTACCTAGTTCTAAACGGATACCGTTATCTAGGATTATTTGCCAAGCGCGACGTTCATTAAGAACGAGTGAGGTAACGGTTAATCCTAGACTGTTAATCAAAGGAGTAATCTGTCGCCATTTTGCTATCACTTCTTGGCTGGTCCCTTCCGGGCCATAAAGCTTAACTCTATCACCCTTTAACAGGCCGATATCGCCATTAAACACTTGACCGTTTTCGTTCAGCAGCATGTTGCCATTCCAGATTGCTGCCGCTTGGTACTCAGTCAAAAATACTTTTATTGTGTCTGGCCACTGTTTACGAATTGAGACAACAGATACCCAAGGTAACGCTTCTAAACTGTCTTGTAACACCCCAATATCTTGCGACATGAAGGTGCCAATATGTTCTAACTCGCCAAAAGCATGCTGAACATCACCAGCCGTTACATAAGTTAAGTCGCCTTGAAGTACTATTTTGGAAAGAGGCAATCGCTGATCGTCCCACATCCAAGTCAGTGTGGTATAGAAAAGAAACCCAATGAATAGCAATACCACGACTAAAAAAGACCCGCCTAAGGCGTGTTTCTTGAGCGATGGTAAACTGAATAGGTGGCGGTTTTCGCTAAAAGTACTTTCTACCAAAGCCCGCATTCCCTGTCGTTGGTTCGCAATTCTATTCCCTATCTTCGTAATAGAGGTAAAAGCACTTACTTTAACCTATGAATTATACTGAGCAAAATCAAACTATCAAACGTTGATAATAAGATTTTTGGTCAATTTTAGGTCAATCGCAAGAAGTGAGCGATTGACCACAGTCTGTAGACAGTATTCTGCTACGCGTTCTGCATATTATTAATGTCTAACTGTAACGATTCGAGTTGCTTAGCAACACGACCAACATCACCTGCACCCTGCGTTAAAACAAGGTCACCGCCTTGAATGACGTTGGCTAGAACCGATGGCAGCGTGTTGATATCAGCAACGAAGATCGGATCAATCTTACCACGCCCACGAATAGTTCGACTTAACGAGCGCCCGTCTGCCCCTGCAATCGGTTTCTCACCTGCAGAGTACACATCTAATAAGATTAGAACATCAACCTGCTCAAGAACGTTAGCAAAGTCATCATACAGGTCACGCGTTCGGCTGTAGCGGTGTGGTTGGAAAATCATCACAAGACGTTTGTCTGCCCAGCCACTACGGGCAGCTTGAATTGTTACGTCGACTTCGGTTGGGTGATGACCGTAATCATCAACCAACATTGCAATACCCTTACCCGTTTCGTACTCACCAAGGTGATCAAAACGACGGCCAGTGCCTTCCGTTCCCGCCATCGCTTTTAGAATCGCTTCATCGCTGATGTCGTCTTCAGTCGCAACCGCAATCGCCGCTGATGCGTTCAGTGCGTTATGGCGACCTGGAATGTTCAATGTAATATCTAGGTTCGCTTTGCCTTCACGTACCACAGTGAACTTGCCTTGTTGGCCTTCTTGTACGTAGTTTTCAATACGGATATCCGCATCTTCTGAGAAACCGTAGGTAATCACTTGGCGGCTCACCTGAGGAATAAGCTCACGTACTACCGGATCATCAACACACATCACAGCCTGACCGTAAAATGGCAGATTGTGTAAGAAATCAATGAACGTCTGTTTTAGCGTTTCGAAATCGCCGCCGTAGGTATCCATATGATCCGCTTCAATGTTAGTAACGATACTAACCATTGGTTGCAGATGTAAGAATGATGCATCACTTTCATCGGCTTCAGCGATAAGAATACGACTCGAGCCTAGACGAGCATTCGTGCCCACACTCTTCACCAAACCACCGTTTACGAAGGTTGGATCTAAACCCGCTTCCGAGTAAATCTGTGTCACTAGCGCAGTTGTCGTGGTTTTACCGTGCGTACCTGCCACAGCAATACCATGACGAAAACGCATCAGCTCAGCCAGCATTTCAGCACGACGAACGATAGGTGTGCGCGCTTCACGAGCGGCAATAATTTCTGGGTTTTCTTCGTTGATAGCGGTTGAAACCACTACCACACTTGCGTCGGCAACGTTGCTTGCTTGGTGACCGATATAAACGGTCGCACCCTTGCTAACTAAACGATCGGTCACTGGATTTTGAGCTATGTCAGAACCTGTAATCTGGTAGCCTTCATTAAGCAAGACTTCAGCAATCCCGCTCATTCCTGCACCACCAATACCAATGAAGTGGATAGATTTAACACGGCGCATCTCTGGCACCATTGCACGGATTTGCGCTAAGTCTTGGGTATGTTCAATCGTCATCAATTCAATCTCATTATTTTGCTAAAGCTTTAATCGCTTCAGCGACGGTCACATCAGCATCAAGCTTGGCTGCTTGACGAGCTTTTGTTGCCATCATTTTTAATTCATTTCTATCAAGCTGAGCAATAGTGTTCGCTAGCTTATCAGCCGTCAATTGAGGCTGTTCAATCATTAACGCTGCGCCACATTCAACGAGGTGATCGGCATTCAGCGCTTGCTGTCTGTCTTTATGCATAAACGGAACGAAGATAGAACCCACACCGGCTGCAGACACTTCTGATACGGTTAATGCACCTGAGCGACACACTAATAGATCTGCCCACTCATAAGCTTGCGCCACATCATCAATAAATTCAGTCACTTGAACATTATCTACAGAATGTGATTTGTATTGTTCAATCACTTGCTGTTGATTGTTCTTACCGGCTTGATGCATCACAGTAAAACCGTCACCAAGCTGGGCCATCGTAATTGGCAAGGTATCGTTCAAGATCTTAGCGCCCTGACTGCCACCCATCACGAGGATACGAATATCGCCATCACGCTCTGCCATGCGTTGCTCGGGTTCAGCTAAGGCAACAACATCTTCACGTACTGGGTTACCCACCACCTCTGCAGTAGGAAACGCGCCAGGGAAAGCTTGGAACACTTTTTTAGCAATTTTAGATAGCCATTGGTTGGTTAAACCTGCCACTGCATTTTGTTCATGCAAAACCACAGGAATACCGGATAACCATGCTGCGATGCCACCAGGACCACTCACGTAACCACCCATTCCAAGCACAACATCTGGTTGCCATGCCTTAATGTGCTGTCTTGCTTGAAGTATGGCATTAATAATCTGGAATGGCGCTTTAATTAGCTTGCTAATGCCTTGACCACGCAGGCCTTTCACCTTAATGAAGTCGATCTCAATACCATGCTTTGGCACCAGATCCGCTTCCATTCTGTCCGCAGTTCCTAACCAGCGAATTTCCCAACCTTGTTGCTGAAGCTTTTTAGCCACGGCTAAGCCAGGGAAAACGTGACCGCCAGTACCACCAGCCATCACCAAAAGTTTTTTGTTTTTTTTCATCACGTTAGATTCTTATTCTACTAATTCGTTTTGATTGTCGGCTTGTTCTTTTTGTTGTACTCGGCACTCGTGATCGATACGTAGCAGCATCGAAACCGCCACCGACATCACAATCAAACTTGACCCGCCGTAACTGATCAATGGCAATGTCAGACCTTTGGTTGGAACGATTCCTGAAGCGGCACCTACGTTAACAAGCGTCTGAAATGCAAACCAAATACCAATACCAAAGGCAAGGTAGCCACTAAATAACTGGTCGTTCTCGAAGGCTTTCTTACCAATTAGAATCGCTTTAAGCACCAAACTAAAAATAAGGATCAGCACT
The DNA here is from genome assembly GCF_030397615.1 of Vibrio sp. 14N.309.X.WAT.E.F5. Taxonomy (NCBI): domain Bacteria; kingdom Pseudomonadati; phylum Pseudomonadota; class Gammaproteobacteria; order Vibrionales; family Vibrionaceae; genus Vibrio; species Vibrio sp. 14N.309.X.WAT.E.F5. The sequence continues at coordinate 124,130 of NZ_JAPNXR010000004.1, forward strand.
AAAGTCACGCCAACAAAGCCTAACTCTTCAGCCAATACAGCAAACACAAAATCGGTATGTGCTTCTGGTAAATATTCTAACTTCTGAACCGAGTTACCAAGACCTTGTCCCATCCAATCACCACGGCCAAATGCCATCAATGATTGAGTTAGCTGGTAGCCACTGCCAAACGGGTCATTCCAAGGTTCCCAGAATGAGGTCACACGTCGAACACGGTAGGGTTCAATAACAATCAAGCCAACGACCGCAGCAATACCCGCGACCATCAAGGCAATAAATTGTGAAAGCTTGGCTCCTGCGATAAACAGCATGCCAAACAAGGTAACCAGCATTACAACAACGGTACCTAAATCGGGTTGGCCAAGAAGTAGTACCGCAAAGGCACCAAACACCATAATTGGCTTACCGAAACCACCGAAGAAGGTTTTTCTCACTTCGTCTTGTTTACGAACTAAATAACCCGCCATAAAGATAAACAGCGATAATTTAGCGACTTCGGCCGGTTGTAAGTTAAACAACCCAAGCGGAATCCAGCGCGATGCACCGTTAACCGACTTACCGACAGCCAATACCACGACCAGCAAAAAGAAGGATAAACCCAGTAGATACATGCTGTATTGAAACCAACGCTTCATTGGAATTTGAAGTATTACGCTGGATACGATTAACGCTAACACCAAGAAAATGGCGTGACGGAACATAAAGTGAAACGGCTGATCGGTTAAACGTGCACTGATTGGGAAGGAAGCCGACGTTACCATTACCAAGCCCGTCAGCATCAGTCCAAGAGCAATCCATACCAACTGACGATCGTAGAGCGCCTCTGGTGTGGCACGGTTAAGCCATTGCCAAATAGATTGATTAATCTCTTTCACTCTTTGCACTGAATGTCAGTCCTTCAACACGTTAGGCGTACTCATGAGCAAGTTCAGTGAACGCGTCACCTCTCGCCATGAAGTTATTAAATTGATCGAAGCTTGCACATGCAGGAGACAACATCACCATGTCACCCGACACCAATTGTGCAGAGATACTCTCGATGATGTCACGCATGGTACCAAACGTCTTAGCCGATGGATGTAATGGCATAAATTGCGCAGCATCTTCACCGAAGCAACACAGTTGTACGCGGTCTAGTTGCGCCAACACGGGGTTAAGCTCGCTAAAGTCAGCGCCTTTGCCCACACCTCCGACTAAGAGATACAAAGTACCTTGGTATTCTAATCCCGACAGAGCCGCTAATGTACTGGCTACGTTGGTCGCTTTCGAGTCATTAACCCATTTAATTTCGCGTTTGTCAGCCACAACTTGGCAGCGATGCGTTAAACCATTGTAGGCTTTCAGAGCTTCAAGGCTTTTGTTGTAATCAATACCGACTTGCTTCAATAACGCTAACGAGACTAACGCATTCGCCACGTTATGACGTCCAACCAATGTTAAATCTTGGGTGGCAAGTACTGACTTACCATTATCCACTAGCCATTCGGTGCCATCGACCATTGATACACCAAACTCTTGGTCATCAAGTCCAAATGTCACCAATGACATCGTATGGTCAGGATAAGTCTCTTTGTCTTCGCGGTTTACAATCGCGTACTGAGCATTATTAAAAATTCTTAATTTAGCGTCACGGTAGTCGGCCATGCCTTGATAGCGATCCATATGATCTTCTGACAGGTTCAAAAAAGCCGCCGCTGCAAGATTTAGACTGGATGTTGTCTCTAGCTGAAAGCTTGAAAGCTCAAGGACATACAAGTCAGCATCAAGCTCAAGAAGGTCCAAGGCAGGAATACCGATGTTGCCACCAACACCAACATTAAGACCGGCTGCTTTAGCAAGCACACCCGTTAGATCGGTCACAGTACTCTTACCATTGGAGCCTGTTATTGCCACGACGGGTTTGTTTACCGCCCAACCAAACAGTTCAATATCGCCAACAACCGGAGTTCCCGCTTGAATAACATCTTGTATTTCAGGAGTCGCTAATGCGATACCTGGGTTAGCAACCACTAAATCAGCTTCCGCTAACCATTGGCTATTCCAACTTCCAGAATGCAGCTCTACCGATTCAGGCAAAGATTCTTTTCCTGGTGGTAGCTCTCGCGTATCAATTACCTTCACATGCGTATGAGGTTGATATTTTACGAGATGTTTAACGACAGAGAGCCCGGTAATACCGAGCCCCGCAACCACTACATTTTGAATATTTTGCCAACGTTCCATTTAAACAAGATGCTCTTAATAGTTTTAAAGAGCCTCTCATTAAGAGGCTCACATAGGATTAACGAACTTTCAGCGTTGCTAGGCCAACCAGTACTAATACCATTGAGATGATCCAAAAACGCACGATTACACGCGGTTCTGGCCAACCTTTCAGTTCATAGTGGTGGTGAATCGGTGCCATGCGGAAAATACGCTGACCACGCAATTTGTAAGAGCCCACCTGCAGAATCACTGACAGAGTCTCCATTACAAACACACCGCCCATAATAACCAGTACCAACTCTTGGCGAACTAACACAGCAATCACACCCAATGCACCGCCAAGTGCTAGCGAGCCAACATCGCCCATGAATACTTGTGCTGGGTAGGTGTTGAACCATAGGAAACCAAGGCCCGCACCCACGATAGCGGTACAAACCACAACCAGCTCAGAGGTGTATGGAATGTATGGAATGTGTAGATATGCCGCGAAGTTAACGTTACCTGTCGCCCAAGCAATTACAGCAAAACCAGCCGCAACCATAACCGTTGGCATAATAGCCAAGCCGTCTAGGCCGTCTGTTAGGTTTACCGCGTTACTTGTACCCACAATAACAAAATAAGTCAGTACGATGTACAATAAACCTAGTTGTGGCATCACATCTTTAAAGAAAGGAACTACCAATTGAGTTGCTGCAGTATCGTGCCCGTGAGCATACAGAGCAAACGCCACCACTAACGCAATTGCTGACTGCCAGAAGTACTTCCAGCGAGCGATCAAACCATCGGTATTCTTACGAACCACTTTACGGTAGTCATCAACAAAACCGACCGCGCCATAACCAGCAAGTACAACTAATACAGCCCAAACATAAGGATTCGAGAGATCAGCCCACATCAATACCGTAATAATGATCGCAGCCAGGATCATCACTCCGCCCATGGTTGGCGTACCACGTTTGCTGAAGTGAGATTCAGGGCCGTCATTACGAACAACTTGGCCAATTTGTAGCATTTGCAGACGCTCAATTAAACGAGGTCCCATCCACAGCGACAGACATAAAGCCGTCAAAATACTCGCGATTGCTCGAAACGATAGGTATTCGAACAAACGGAAAAAAGAAAAGTATGGCTGTAGTAGCTCTGCAAGCCAAATTATCATGAAAAGTTCTCCTTTAAAGCAGCGGCTATTTTACTCATCCCTGCACTGTTTGCGCCTTTCACCAACAAGGTGTGTGACACGTTATTCGGCAAGCATAAGTGCTGCTCTATGTGTGCGATCATCGCTTGATGCGTTGCGAAGTGGGTGCCATTACAGACCTCACTAATCACCTTGGTATCATCACCGTAAGTGAGTACATGCTCAAAAGCGAATGGGGCAGCATATTCACCGACTTGACGGTGAAGTGCAAGACTTTCGTCGCCTAATTCAGCCATATTGCCTAAAATCAGCCAACGTTGACCTTTAAAGCTCGACAGCAGTTTAGCTGCCGCCTTCATTGCAGGCACGCTAGCGTTATAACTGTCATCTATCAGCTTGATATTCTGACTTAATTGTTGAACCTCAACTCGTCCTTTGACCGAGATAAGGTTCGCTAAACCACTTTTTATTTCATCAAGCGTTGCACCAAATTGAATGCTCAACGCTGCAGCCGCCAACGCGTTCGCCACGTTGTGCTGACCAATAATACCAAGTTCAACAGCCGTAACACCTAATGGCGTTTGCATATCAAAGCAAGCTTCGCCTTGGTCATTGATTTCGATGTTTTCAGCAAAATAATCGGCTTCATGGTTACTTTCAGAAAATGTTAGCACCGCTTTATCTGCAAGGACTTCATTCCAAAAGCCCCCACCGTTGCTCTCTAGATTAACAATAGCAGTATCACCGGCAGCAAGCCCCTGAAAGATTTCACCTTTCGCTTGTTTCACGCCATCGATAGAACCAAAGCCTTCTAAGTGAGCCGCGGCCACATTATTCACCAAAGCAACTTGTGGTTTGACTAGTTGCGTGGTGTAGGCGATTTCACCAATATGATTAGCGCCTAATTCGATCACTGCATAGTCATCGCTTGGTTCACTGCGTAACAAAGTCAAAGGCACACCAATATCATTATTGAAGTTACCTGCCGTAAACAGCACCTTGCCACGCTGTTGTAGAATACTTGCCACCATCTCTTTGACGGTCGTTTTGCCACAGCTGCCTGTAATCGCCATGGTTGGAACATTACATTGCTCATGGATCCAAGCACTTAGCTGACCTAAAGCAAGTTTAGTGTCTTCAACAACAACTTGAGTAATATTTAGGTCAAGTTTTCGTTCGACTAACAACGCGCTCGCGTTTGCCTCAACGGCTTGATGGCAAAAGTCATGCGCATCAAAGCGCTCTCCAACGATAGCGACAAACAATGCGCCTTCTTCAACGGTACGAGTATCCGTTGAAACTGCATTGATTACGGTATTGTTCGAGTTTCCTGCCTCAATCAGCTCGCCATTAACAGCAAAACAAATCTGCTCGAGTGATACATCAATCATTATGAAACACCTAAAAGTTGTAGCGCAGACTCTCGGTCTGAATAATGTACCGTTTTGTCTTTCAAAACTTGGTAATCCTCATGGCCTTTACCTGCCAGAAGAATAATGTCATTGCTGCCAGCCTGCTCTAGAGCAAACTTAAGGGCTTGATAGCGATCGTGCTCCACAAATGCAGCTTCAGGTTCACTTAAGCCAGTCAGCATATCTTTAACAATCAACGCAGGATCTTCACTGCGAGGGTTGTCATCTGAAATAATGCTTTTATCGGCGAACTGCTCTGCGGTTGCCGCCATCATTGGGCGCTTACCGGTGTCGCGATCACCGCCACAGCCGAAGATTGCCCAGAGTTGTCCAGAGCAATGCACGCGCAATGCTGCCAATGCTTTCTCTAACGCATCGGGCGTATGAGCATAATCGACAACCACTTTTGCCTTGTTCGGTGTTTGGAAAAGCTCCATACGGCCAATAACAGGCTGAAGCTGAGACGCGGTGTCGAGCAAGGTTTGCTTGTCGATACCCAACGAAAGCAAAGTCGCAAAAGCAACCAGTACATTTGATGCGTTGAACTGGCCAATTAAAGGAACAGACAGTTGCCCCTGCCCCCAGTTACCATCGAAAGACAGCTGAATACCGGTTTCTGCATAAGCAACATCAGACGCCCATACCGATTGTTGATAGCCCATTAGCGGTGACAGTGAAACGGCTATTGCATTGGATAAATCTGACACCCAAGCTTTACCGACTTCGTCATCCACATTAATGACTGCGTGCTTGCATTTGTGTTGAGTAAACAGGCTCTTCTTAGCCAATGCGTACTCTTCCATCGTGCCATGGTAATCAAGATGATCACGACTCAGGTTAGTAAATACACCAACCTCAAAATCCAACGCTTTTACTCGACCTTGCACCAAACCATGAGAAGAGATTTCCATTGCGGTATAAACCGCTTTATCTGTTGCCAACTCACTCAGTGTGCGCTGTATTTCAATAGCACTCCCCGTAGTGTTAGCAGCGGTTTTTAGATTATCTAAGAAACCATTACCTGTTGTACCCATTACCGCTGAACGTTGACCGACGAGATCAAGCCATTGAGCAATCAACTGGGTGATGGTGGTTTTGCCATTGGTGCCAGTGACACCAATCAATTTGGTCGCCTGAGAAGAATAAACACGGCCAGCTAATTCAGAGAGTATTGAGTTTAAGTCTGAAACATAAACCACAGGAACCGAGTTTAGCCATTCAACCAAGCCATGAGCTTTGTCATCGCCAGCTTGTGCAATGACGGCTTTCGCGCCTTGAGAAACGGCTTTATCGATAAACCGACGACCATCGACAGCATGTCCGATTACGGCAACAAAAATATCACCGTCCTTGATGGCACGACTATCCAACTCCAATTGCTCAACAGCAATCGACTCCAACTCAGGAGAACCAAAGTCTCCCCAAGGAGAAAGTAAAGATGACAGCGTGAGGCTATTACTCATATTGAATCCTGATTAGCTCTATTCTTGAAACTTGTTTTCATCAGCAGGGACATTCAGTATTTGCAGTGCACCCTTCATGATTTCAGAAAAAACCGGGGCTGCGACTGAACCGCCATAGTAAAGGTCACCTTGAGGTTCATTAACCACAACAACCAACGCGACTCTTGGGTCACTAACTGGAGCAAAGCCTGCAGTCACCGCGATGTATTCATCACTGTAACCGCCCGCTTCAGCCTTACGAGATGTACCCGTTTTTGCTGCGACTCGGTAACCAGGAACCGCGGCCCTTGTCGCTGTACCGCCTTTTTGAGTAACCCCTTCAAGCATTTTCAGAACCAGTTCCGCGTTCTCGCGCTTGATGATTTGCTTAGAAAAATCTTGGTCGTTACTCTTAATAATATGAATCGGTTCATACATACCTTTGTTGGCTAACGTTGCATAAGCATGTGCCAACTGCATCGGCGTAACAGACAAGCCATAACCGAACGCTAAGGTCGCAATTTCAAACTTTGACCAACGACGGCGATTCGGGAAAATACCGCTCGTTTCACCAACAAGGTTAAGCCCAGACATCTCGCCTAGGCCAACTGAACTGTACATCCCAAGCAAAGCTTCAAGTGGCATGTTAAGCGCCAGTTTCGCAACGCCGATGTTACTCGACTTCTTGAGGATCAGCGCTAAGTCAGCCTTACCTACTTTAGAAGAGTCTCGTACGCGACTACCACCGATCTGCATAATGCCATTGCCAGTATCAATAATGATATCTGGGTCTGCAGTGCCGTTCTCCAACGCCGCCAACACCACAAAAGGTTTCACGGTAGAGCCGGGCTCCATGGCATCGGTCAGCACGCGGTTACGCATCTTAAAGCTTTGTAAATCAGCACGATTGTTCGGATTATAAGAGGGGGCATTAACCATAGCTAACACGGCACCCGTTTTTACATCGAGTAGTACCGCAGAGCCTGAAGTCGCCTTGTGATCGGCCACGGCTTGCTTAATAGCGCGATAGGCAATGGCTTGTAATCGTTGATCGATCGTTAATTCGAGTGGTTTGCCTTCTTCACGCTCTTCTAAAGCAATGTTTTCAACAACGCGTCCATAGCGATCTTTACGAATCGTCCGCTTACCCGCCTCGCCCGTGAGCCATTTGTCATAGCTACGTTCAACGCCTTCCAAACCATGCCCGTCAATACCGGTCACACCGATAAGGTGTGCGCTGACTTCGCCTGCCGGGTAGTAACGTCGAGATTCCGCTTTAAGGCCAACACCCACCAGCTTTAGTTCACGAATATACTTAGCCATCGCAGGGCTAACTTGTCTTTGCAGGTAAACAAATCGACGGGATTTGTTGCTAGAGATTTTATCGATCATCGATTGGCGTTTCAGGCCAAGTACGTCGGCTAACGCATACCAACGATCAATCTGGGCCATACCATTTTTATCGAAAATCGTTTTTGGATCGGCCCATACCGCTTCAACTGGAACACTCACAGCAAGCGGTTCGCCATTACGATCTGAAATAATACCGCGAGCGGAAGGAATGGCCTTAACACGTACCGAGCGAAGGTCGCCCTGACGGATTAAGTTATCTGGTTCAATAATTTGAATATAGGCGACACGGCCTACGAGTGCAGTAAAGGCAAGAAATACGAAAGCAATCAAGACGTTGAAACGCCATTTAATAAGAATTGGATCCGAATCCTTTTCGCTCTTCACACGCTCTTTCGTTGATTTATTAACGGTTTTCGCGGGTGCTTTTTCCTTTTTACCGGTCATTTCAGTGTGATCACTACTTCTTTGTCAGAGTCTGGACGTTTCATGTCTAGCTCTCGTTTTGCCGATGCTTGAACGCGACTATGTTCAGCCAGAGCCGTCTCTTCAAGCATTAAATTTCGCCACTCATCATCAAGTTGTTCTCGTTCCACTAATGCTGTGTCTTTTTGCGTAATAGCCTGACGTGACATATGTGTCGTAAGAACGACCCCCATCGCACTCGCGAAGATACAGATAAGAAGCACCAGTGGGACTTTACCCACGGAGATCAAATCAAAAAATATTATCTTGGCTAAGTTTGGCTTGGAGGTCTTCATTGACTATAGCTTTTCTGCGATTCGTAATACTGAACTGCGCGAACGAGTATTCTCATCCACTTCATCTTTAGAAGGCTTGATCGCTTTACCAATTGGTTTTAGATCGGCACTGCCTAAGGCTTTAATTTGGTCTTCTGTTAGCGGTAAACCGTGAGGAACTTGTGGTCCTTGGCTCTCTTTACGAATAAAGCGCTTCACCATGCGGTCTTCAAGAGAGTGGAAGCTGATAACAGAGATACGACCTTGAGGAGCAAGAATGCTTGCGGCGCCTTTCAGTGCGGTATCGATCTCTTCAAGTTCACTGTTTATATAGATACGAAACGCTTGGAATGCACGTGTCGCTGGGTGCTTTTTCTCTTTAAAGCTCTTTGGAGCCACGTCTGAGATAAGCTTAGCCAGTTGACCAGTACGCGTTAACGGTTCGTTTTCTTCGTTTTCTTGATAAGCAATGATGCCTTTCGCAATACGGCGAGCATGTTTGTCTTCACCAAACTCACGAATAACCCAAGTGATATCATCAAGATCCGCTTCAACTAACCACTGAGAAACAGGAATACCCGTTGTTGGATCCATACGCATGTCCAACGGACCATCTTTCATGAAGCTAAAGCCACGTTCAGCATCATCCAACTGCGGTGAAGAGACACCTAAATCCAGTAAAACACCATCCACTTGACCAACTAAGTCATAACGCTCTGCATATTCAGCCATACCCGAGAATGGGCCATGGATAATTGTAAAACGGGGATCATCAATCTTCTGAGCTTCAGCAATCGCTTGTGGATCGCGGTCGATACTAAAGAGGCGTCCATTCTCGCCCAGTTTAGACAGGATTGTACGGCTGTGACCACCACGGCCAAAAGTACCATCGATGTAGGTACCGTCAGGTTTGATCGCAAGTCCGTCAATAGATTCGTTAAGCAATACTGAAATATGTTTGAATGCTTCTGTCATAGTCTTCTCAGTGAGTGGATTGAGCCGTTAGTTAGGCAATAATTTGTTCTATTAACGTTTTAGTGTACTGATTTCACGCCGTATCTCCACCATATTGTGTATAGGCTTTGGGAATTTTTGACCCAAGCTTATATCAGGGTGAAGGATTCTAAGGAAATCTAAATAATTTACGTCAATATAAAGCAAAAAACCCATCACTACTGTTAAGTAATGATGGGTTCTTTATATAGGTGGAGTTGACACATACGCCGGGTTCTGTTCCGCTTGCGCGGCGGTAACCATTCGTCTAGGCCTGCAATCGCTCACAGGCTCAAGCAATCTACCCGCCCCCATACGCGAGCAGCGCAATGCGAGGGCCTATTTGATCTTGCTCCGGGTGGAGTTTACCTTGCTACGAACTGTTGCCAGCCGCACGGTGCGCTCTTACCGCACCCTTTCAGCCTTACCTGTGCCTCTTCCGAAGAAATGAGGCCATCGGCGGTCTTCTCTCTGCTGCACTTGTCGTGGGCTCGCGCCCCCCAGACGTTATCTGGCACCCTGCTCTATGGAGCCCGGACGTTCCTCCCCTCTACCAGTCTCCCGAAGGACTTCAACGTCAGTTTCCCGAAGGACCTCAACGTCAGTCTCCCGAAGGACATCAGCAAAGCAGCGATTACCCGTTCAACTCCGAGGGCGGATTGTATAGAGATTAGTGTGCAGTGTCTAGCGAGATCACAAATATGCTGCAAACCATTAAGCAAGTGCACGAATTTCACACAATCCGGGCACAAAAAAAGGAGCGACGGTATTACCCTCACTCCTCACAAGCTTTTCAATACAAGTTAGCGACTCTATAAAGCGACCTCTAGTTGTCTAGATGCTCTAAGCCCCACTTGTATAAAGCGTTTTTTTTCAGGTTATAGATTTCTGCCGTCATCGCTGCTGCTTTTTTAAGGGGCAGCTCTTTGGTTAGAATACCCAGCGTGCGAGTTGCTTCGTCTGGCAGCTCTGTGCTCGCTTCTTCACGGTGACCATGAATCAGCAGTACCATCTCACCGCGCTTACGGTTCGAATCTTCTTCAATCCACTCAATAAGCTCACCAAGTGGTAGCCCTTGAATGGTTTCGAATGTTTTAGTCAGCTCACGCGCCAACACAACTTCACGGTCTGGACCTAAGATCTCTAGCATGTCTTGTAGAGAATCAGTAATACGGTGCGGAGATTCGTAGAAGATACACGTGCGTTCTGCTTTTGCGATCTCCAAGAACTTGTCTTTACGACCTTTGCTCTTTGGCGGTAAGAAGCCTTCAAAGCTGAAACGATCAGACGGCAAACCAGACGCACTAAGTGCGGTAATCACAGCACAAGCACCAGGAAGTGGCACAACTCTCACACCCGCTTGACGACATTGTGATACAAGATGGTAACCTGGGTCACTGATTAAAGGAGTACCCGCATCAGAGACTAATGCGATAGACTGACCTTCTAATAACCTTTCGACTAGAACTTGCGCTTTAGTTTGTTCATTATGATCATGTAAAGCGAACGTTCTGGTGGATATATTGAAGTGAGCAAGCAGCTTACCCGTGTGGCGTGTGTCTTCGGCTGCAATAACATCGACACTTGATAAAATTTCAATTGCTCTTTGAGTGATATCTCCCAAATTTCCGATTGGGGTTGGCACAATATAGAGAGTTGGGCTCTCTGTGAGCAAGGTTTTGTTATCTGTCATTTGTTTACCATCACTTCAACGATTAATATAGATACAAATTGATACGGAATTTAAAGAACTCATGGCAACGATGAACCATAAGAGACTCAGTGTACCACGCTTACTCACTCCAATTGCATTAGCAATTACGTTGGCGGCTTGTTCTTCAGGCCCTCAAGCACCAACGCGTGTTGATATTACACTAGATCCAGCGCAATCAACTGAAAGTTACATGATGCAAGCGGATAGCAGCAAAGGAAGCCTGCAAAACGATTGGCTAATCATGGCACTTAAAGCCTCTGTGCAGGCTGGCAAAACCGATCAAGCGACTTTGCTGATCAAACGTTTAGCAAAGCAAGAGCTTAGCGAAGTGCAACAAGCCGAATGGCAACTGGCTCGTGCTCAGTTATTAGTGAATAACTCACAACCAGACCAAGCCTATAGTCAACTTAATTTTCAGCCGTGGTGGAAACTTCCTAACGAGCAATGGAAAGATTATCACGAGCTACGCGCTAACATTTCTGAGATGAAGAAAGAGTATTTCGAAGCGAGCCGTGAGTTAGTGCTTTATTCAGAGTACATAGATGCTGATGAAGAAATCCAGCAGCAAACGGCTGACCGCATTTGGCAGAATCTGAACAGCTATTCTCAATATGAGATTCTAGAGCTTAAAACATCTCCTACCGAAGACGTTTTAGCGGGCTGGCTACAGCTTTCTATTTACATGAAGACGCTCAACTCAAATCTACCAGACCTACAGAAGACACTGTCTGACTGGTTAGCTGAGAACCCTCGTCACCCAGCAGCGCTTTATACGCCTCAAGCGATCACCGACATATTAGCGTTAGAAATCAGCAAGCCGACCAGCACAGCGCTATTACTGCCTTTAACAGGTAAGTACGGCAAGCAAGCCCAGCTCGTTCGTGACGGTTTTATCTTTGCAATGATGAATGACAAAGAGCGCGAAGAAGATGCAACGCTGACTGTTATGGATACCAACGTACAAAGTGCCGCTGAAATTAAAGCAACACTGGAAGAAAACAACGTTGATTTCATTGTTGGTCCATTGATTAAGAGCAACATCACCAAGCTTCAACAAGCTCAGAAAAATCACGAGAATTCGATTCCTGCGTTAGCTCTGAACATTCCAGCGCAACTAGAAACTGATACTAATATCTGCTACCTCGCTCTATCACCAGAGCAAGAAGTCGCTCAAGCAGCGAAACATCTTTTTGCTCAAGGCTATAAGTACCCGCTTATCCTAGCGCCGAAAGGACGTTTAGGTGATCGAGTTGAGCAAGCCTTTAAGGCAGAGTGGAAAAAGTACAGCAGCAACGATGTTGCTATCAGCTTGTTCTCAGATAAACGCCAACTGCAACGTAATGTGAATCAGGTATTCGGCTTGCAAGAGAGCCAACAGCGTATCGCTCAAATGGATGGCCTCCTTAACCTAGATCTAGAAACGGAGCCACGTAGCCGTCGTGATATCGACTCTGTCTATATTGTGGCTAAGAACTCAGAGCTCACGTTGATCAAGCCTTTCATTGAAGTCGCGATTAACCCAGATGCTGACCAACCAGCCTTGTTCTCAAACTCACGCAGCAACAGCGGTGATAAACAGTACGAAGATCTAACGGGAGTGTTCTACAGCGACATCCCACTATTGGTTGAGAACAAGAACGAGCTGAACAAAGAGCTAAACGACCTATGGCCTGCACATTCAAATGGCCAAAAACGTCTACAAGCGTTAGGAATGGATGCTTATTACCTAATGGATGCGCTTCCACAGATGAAAGCCGTTCAAGGTTACAGTATTCCAGGTGAAACCGGTGTGTTGACTATCGACAATAATTGCATCGTACAACGTGAAATCAGCTGGGCAGAGCATGGGGCTTTTTAGCCGTCAGTTTCTCTCCAAACCAACAATCACCCAAAAACAAGTGGGTGATAAATACGAGACCGTGGCAAAGAATTATTTAGTTCACCACGGTTTATCGTTAATTGAACAAAACTTCATAGCAAAGTGTGGCGAAATTGATCTTATAATGCGCCATAACAATACGGTTGTGTTTGCTGAGGTAAAATACCGCAAGCAAACACGCTACGGACATGCTGCTGAAATGGTGACAGCAAAGAAGTCACAAAAGCTGTTAAAGACAGCCAATGTTTGGCTTATGCAGCAAGGTTTGTCAGTACACTCTACAGATTTTAGGTTTGATATTGTTGCCATTGAAGGGCCGAATGACGATATTGACTGGATTAAAAACGCCATTACCCAAGGATAAACATGCTAGACAGCATTAAAGAAAGTTTTACAGAAAGTATTCAAATCCAAATTGCAGCAGCAGAAGCACTGCCTGACGCAATCACGCATGCCGCACAAGCAATGGTGGCGACCTTGCTCAACGGAAACAAAATCCTTTGTTGTGGTAATGGTGGTTCGGCGTCGAATGCTCAGCAATTTGTATCATGCCTACTTAATCGCTTTGAAACAGAGCGCCCTAGCCTACCAGCAATGGCACTTATGGCTGATAACACCACACTAACTGCCGTGGCAAACGACTACCACTATGAAGAGATCTTCTCTAAGCAAGTGCGCGCGTTTGGTCAAACTGGCGATATTCTGCTCGCTATCTCTACTAGCGGTAACAGCAAGAACATCATCAAAGCGATGGAAGCAGCGGTAACACGTGATATGACTATCATCGCCTTCACTGGTAAAGACGGTGGTGAAATGGCCGGTTTGCTTGGCGAACATGATGTAGAAATTCGTATCCCTTCACACCGTACAGCACGCATTCACGAAGTTCACATGGTGACACTGCACTGCCTATGTGACTTAATCGATCAGGTACTCTTCCCTGCTCACGAAGAGTGATAGACGGAGCATCACAATGAAATCATTAACCTCTATGAGACTGTTTAAGCTGATTAGTGTTTCGCTACTTACACTTTCCCTAACTGGTTGTGCTGGCATTTTCATTGCTGGTGCAGCAACCACAGCGAACTTAGTCACCGACACACGAACCACCAAAGAAATTTGGAACGACAACAATATTGAATTTGAAGTCGCAGCCATCACCAACAAACAACCATACCGTGGCAACGTTCGCATCACTGCCAGCTCTTACCGAGGTTCGGTTGTGTTGATGGGACAAGCAACCTCTGACTCAGAACGTCGCGCGTTTGAAAACCAAGCCAAAGACGTGGCAGGCGTAGAAAGCATCCATAATCAGGTGCGAGTAAAAGAGCCATTAACCATCAGTGCTATTAGTAACGACAGCTGGATCACCACTAAAGTGAAATCAGCCCTTCTTGCAAACGCAGATCTCAACGGCATTAAGGTTAAAGTCATCACTGAAGATTCAGAGGTATTTTTACTGGGGTTAGTATCTAGAGAGCATGCTGATATCGCGACAGAAGTTGCCCGTAATGTTTCAGGCGTAAAGCAGGTGATTCGAGCGTTCGAATATGGTGAGGAAGACGCTTCAGTCAACTAACGTTCCCTGAGTTTACTTCTGACTTGGCTCGTTAGCTGGTAAAGCCTAACGAAATGAATCAGGCGAGTAAAAATCAGAAAGCACAAAAAGAAAAAGCAGCGATAAATCGCTGCTTTTTTTGTATTTGGAGTTATTTAAAAATAACGCTATTTGATAACACGAAGGCTTGGTCGACCTTTTGCAGGGCGAGGTGGCTCAGGATCTGAGTCAGGCTCTTCCGCATCAACATCTGCCGTTGCTACGCTCAAAGACGGGCCTTTTTCTGGTTCTTCAAAAGGACTTTCTTCAATCCCTTCTTCAAACGCGTCCATGTATGCCTCTTCAGGTTCAAACATGGTACCAGCACCATTCTCACGAGCATAAATCGCTTGTACTGCATATAGAGGAACGATCACTGAGTGTGGACGTCCGCTAAAGCGAGCACTGAACGTAACAGCTTCGTTACTCAGTTCAAGTTGCCCAACCGCACGAGGCGCGATGTTCAGAATGATCTGACCATCTTGAACAAACTCTTCTGGAACTCGCACACCCGGTAGTGTTGCTTCAACAACAAGATGTGGCGTTAGTTCGTTATCAACCAACCAATCATAGAATGCACGGAGCATGTATGGTCGGCGTGGTGTCATATTAGAAATATCCATACGCTTAGCGAACGAGTCGCATCTCACGTTCAGCTTCTGTTAGAGAAGCTAGGAATGAATCACGTTCAAATACGCGGTTCATGTAAATCTTAAGCTCTTTAGAACCAGGACCAATCAGTTCGATACCAAGCTCAGGTAAACGCCATAGTAGCGGAGCAAGGTAGCAATCAATTAGGCTAAACTCTTCGCTCATGAAGTATTCATACTCAGCGAAGATAGGAGCAAGAGTCAGTAGGTCGTTGCGCAGTTTAACGCGAGCAGCTTCTGATTCTTCAGCGTTGCCTTTAACGATCTTCTCTGCAACTGAATACCAGTTGCGCTCAATGCGGTACATCATTAGACGGCTATTACCACGTGCAACCGGGTAAACAGGCATCAATGGTGGATGAGGGAAACGCTCATCTAGATATTCCATGATGATCTTTGAGTCATATAGAGCAAGCTCACGATCAACAAGGGTAGGTACTGATTTGTACGGGTTCAGTTCAACAAGCTCTGCTGGTAGATTTTTTTCATCTACTAACTCAACTTCAACACTTACGCCTTTTTCAGCAAGAACAATGCGCACCTGATGGCTATACATATCAGAAGCACTTGAGAAAAGAGTCATTACAGAACGTTTATTGGCAGCTACAGCCATGGAGCCCTCCAGTACACTTTAAATAAAAACAATGGAGGCCTAAAGCCTCCATTGAACATTAACATAATTTGGGAATTAGCACGGTATTATAGCACAATTAGTGCACATCACGCCAATACTCTTTCTTCAGTAAAATCACAATGATAGTGAAGATTACTAAAAAGGCCATTACCCACCAACCCATAGCGTGGCGTTCAAGCTGTACTGGGTCACCCGAGTAAACTAGGAAGTTAACAAGATCGCGAACCGCGTTGTCATACTCACCAGTGCTCAATTCACCAGAACCGTCAGTTTCAGTACCAACAACAACCTTAACTTCCTCACCGTCTACCATGTGAGTATCGTAGATTGGCGTTGGGATACCTTGTAGCTCTTCAAGAACATGCGGCATACCAACACTTGGGAAAACAATGTTGTTCACACCAAATGGACGAGACGGATCTTCATAGAAAGTACGAAGATACGTGTATAGCCAATCTGCGCCACGAACACGAGCAACTAATGTTAAGTCTGGTGGTGGAGCACCAAACCAGCTAGCTGCTTGGTCAGAAGGCATAGCGTTAACCATCAAGCTACCAATTTTCACTTCAGGATCGAAGATTAGGTTTTCCTTCATTAGGTCTAAAGGAATCTCTAAATCATTCGCAACACGTTCATAGCGTTGGTACTGCGTTGAGTGACAAGCGAAACAGTAGTTCATGAACATCTTAGCGCCATTTTGCAATGAAGCTTTGTCTGTTAAATCATTGTTTGCTTTGTCTAATGGTACGCCTGCTCCCGCTGCCATCGCTAGAGACGGCAACATAGCAAATAAAATTACAATCCACTTTTTCATTTGAATGTCACCCTTTCTGGTAATGGTTTCGTCGCTTCATTTTTACTGTAGAACCACAGCAGAACGAAGAACATGAAATAACCTAAGCTAAAGATTTGAGCCAGTAATGTGTATGTTGGCGTTGCTGGAAGCGCACCAAGGACACCAAGCGCAATAAAGCTTATTGTGAATTGGATGATGTTAATCAAATGCAGTTTGCTACGGTAACGGTAAGAACGCACTTTACAACGGTCGAACCATGGCAGTAGGAATAGCACAACAATAGAAGCACCCATTGCAACCACACCCAGTAGCTTATCTGGAACAGCACGTAGTACCGCGTAGAACGGCGTGAAGTACCAAACTGGAGCGATGTGCTCAGGTGTTTTCAGTGGGTTTGCAGCTTCAAAGTTAGGCGGCTCAAGGAAGTACCCACCCATCTCTGGGTTAAAGAACAGCACGTAACAGAACAAGAATAGGAAACCAGCAACACCTACCATATCTTTCACCGTCCCGTATGGGTGGAAAGGAATAGAGTCGATGATGTCGTATTTCTTAGTGTAATCCTTGTGGAATGGGAACTGAGTCTTGTAGTCGTCGCCCATAGTGCCTTTAGGAAGCTTAGTCTCGATACCGTCAGGGTTATTCGAACCAACTTCGTGCAGCGCTAGTACGTGAAGTACGATAAGCAGCAACAGTACGATTGGTAGAGCGATAACGTGCAGTGCGAAGAAACGGTTCAGCGTTGCACCAGAGATGATGTAGTCACCACGGATCCAAAGCGTTAGGTCATCACCAATTACAGGGATCGCACCAAACAGAGATATGATTACCTGAGCACCCCAGTAAGACATTTGGCCCCATGGTAGTAAGTAACCCATGAAAGCTTCAGCCATAAGCACTAAGAAGATCAACATACCGAAGATCCAAAGTAGCTCACGAGGTTTTTGGTAAGAACCGTAGATTAGACCACGGAACATATGCAGGTAGATAACAACGAAGAACGCAGAAGCGCCAGTCGAGTGCATGTAACGCAGTAACCAACCGTATTCCACATCACGCATGATGTATTCAACAGAAGC
Organism: Vibrio sp. 14N.309.X.WAT.E.F5; assembly: GCF_030397615.1. NCBI lineage: Bacteria > Pseudomonadati > Pseudomonadota > Gammaproteobacteria > Vibrionales > Vibrionaceae > Vibrio > Vibrio sp. 14N.309.X.WAT.E.F5. The sequence continues at coordinate 141,759 of NZ_JAPNXR010000004.1, forward strand.
AAACGCACCCTCACCAGACGGCACGTAGTTCATTGTTAACCAGATACCCGTAAGGATTTGGTTAACCAGGACCAACATTGCCAAAGAACCGAAAAGGTACCAAAAGTTAAAGTTCTTAGGCATTGGGTATTCAGATAAGTGCTTTTTGTAAGCATTCATCGCGGGTAGACGTTTTTCTACCCAATCAAGCAATCCTTGCATTATGCGTCTCCCTCGTCGACACCGATCATGATCTTCGTGTCACTCAAATACATATGCTTTGGTACAACAAGGTTCAATGGAGCCGGTACGCCTTGGAATACTCGACCTGCCATATCAAACTTTGAACCATGACAAGGACAGAAGAAACCAGACTTAACACCCTGAACCTGTTCTGCGAAAGAATCTGGCAGGTAAGTTGGAGAACAACCTAAGTGTGTGCAGAAACCAACAGCAACGAAGAATTCCGGCTTAATCGAACGGAACTCGTTCTGTGCGTATTCAGGTTGTTGTTCAGCTTCAGATTGAGGGTCACGAAGTTGACCACCGATCGCTTTTAGGTTCTCTAGTACCGATTCAGCTCGACGTACAACCCATACAGGTTTACCTTGCCACTCGACACGAACCATTTGTCCCGGTTCCAACTTACTGACTTCCACTTCCACCGGCGCGCCTGCAGCTTTCGCCTTAGCACTCGGATTCCATGATTTAATAAAAGGCACGGCTACAGCAGCTGCTCCTAAACCACCAACAACGGCTGTTGTTGCGGTTAAGAAACGCCTGCGACCGTTATTTAAAGGCGCGTTGCTCATCCAAACATTCTCCCATTTGCTCCTTATGGATTGAAATAATTCCGAATAAAGAGCATGGCTAACAAAATATGTATTTAGTTCTATTTATTGACGGCAAATGATAAATAAAACCCTACTTTTTGACAAGATAAAGCTACCTTTTTGTAACAATCATGAGGCAAAGCGCACATTGGGTTACAAAAGCTTTCAAAATATAAGAATTTGGGAATAAAACGAGGGGGGAAAAGCGTTTAGCGGGGGCCAGAAAGACAAAAAGCCCGGCATATAGCCGAGCTTTGAACCACAATTCCAGTAATAAAACTGGTCGCGTGTATTTTTCGGTAAGGAAAAATTAACGCTTAGAGAATTGAGGTTTACGACGTGCTTTACGTAGACCAACTTTCTTACGTTCAACGCAACGAGCGTCACGCGTAACATAGCCAGCTGCACGTAGAGCAGGACGTAGAGTTTCATCGTATTCCATAAGAGCACGAGTGATACCGTGGCGGATTGCGCCAGCTTGACCTGAAATACCACCACCAGAAACAGTGATGTAAAGGTCAAGTTTCTCAGTTAATTCAACTAGCTCAAGAGGTTGCTTAACAACCATACGAGAAGTTGGACGACCGAAGTAAACATCAAGGCTACGCTTGTTGATTACGATCTCACCAGAGCCTGGTTTGATGAAAACACGAGCTGCTGAGCTTTTGCGACGACCAGTGCCGTAGTATTGATTCTCTGCCATTGTCTTAATCCCCAATTAGATGTCTAGTACTTGTGGTTGTTGAGCAACATGGTTGTGCTCAGTACCAGCGTATACTTTAAGCTTACGGTACATCGCGCGGCCTAGAGGACCACGTGGAAGCATACCTTTAACTGCTAGTTCAAGAACCATTTCTGGTTTCTTAGCAATTAGCTTTTCAAAAGTGATAGTCTTAAGACCACCTGGGAACTCAGAGTGACGGTAGTAAACCTTACCCTTAGCTTTGTTACCAGTCACAGCAACTTTCTCAGCGTTAACAACGATGATGTAATCACCAGTGTCTACGTGAGGAGTGTATTCTGCTTTGTGCTTGCCGCGTAGGCGAGAAGCGATTTCACTTGCTAGACGGCCAAGAGTTTTGCCTTCAGCGTCTACAACATACCAGTCGCGTTTTACAGTTTCTGGTTTAGCAACGAAAGTTTTCATGCTAATAATTACCTATTTAAAAAATTTACACTTAAGGAATACTCGCGTATTCCCACTGTCTAAGAGTTACCATTCATCACCCCTTCGAGTGTTGGAAAACTCTTGGCATAACGTGATTTTACTCATCGCTAGAGGCCCGCAGTAACGGTAGGTCGCAGGATTATAGAGAAGAGCGAAGAAAAAATCACCTCTTTTTGAAGAAAATCACGATTTTTTTAATTCTCTTTCGTATTCGAGATAATAAGAGCTAAATTAAGTGTTCTTTTGCCAAATATTCATGGCTCTGCATTTCGATTAAACGCGACTGACAACGTTTAAACTCAAACTCTAGCTGGCCATTGGTGTACAATTTTTCTAACTCAACTTCCGCTGAAATTATTAATTTCACGTGGCGCTCATAAAACTCATCGACTAACGCAATAAAGCGCCTCGCCGCATCGTCTGACGTCGCCCCCATCTGTAAAACATCCGCTAATAAAACCGTGTGGTAAACCTTAGATAGTTCGATGTAATCATTCTGACTACGAGCTGACTGACAAAGTTGTGCAAAAGTACCATGCAACACCCCATCACTCGCTTCAATGACATCCAACTGACGATGGTTGACTTCGATCTGCTTGAGCTTCTCTTTATCTTCACCAACCAACTGCGCGTAATATTTTTCTAGATTGATATTGGCTTGGTTATCTAATGGGTAATGATAGATCTCAGCTTGCTCTAAGGTTCTCAGTCGGTAATCAATACCGCTGTCTACATTAAGGATGTGACAGTTTTCTTGAATCAGCTTAATCGCAGGTAAAAAGCGTGCACGCTGTAAGCCATTACGATACAGATCTGCAGGTGGGATATTAGAAGTAGCCACCAAGATAACGTTACGCGCAAAGAGCTCTTGGAACAAAGTCCCTAAGATCATGGCGTCTGTAATGTCTGAAACAAAGAACTCATCGAAACAGATAATGTCGGCTTCTTGCTTTAGTTTGTCAGCCACTAGTGGTAACGGATCACTCACATTACCGAGCGCTTTCAGCTCATCATGAACTCGATACATAAAGCGGTGAAAGTGAACTCGCATTTTTTTAGTGGTCGGTAAGGCTTCGTAAAACGTATCCATTAGATAAGTTTTGCCGCGCCCTACACCACCCCAAAAGTAGAGGCCTTTGGGAGGCGTTGGCAACTCGGACTTTTTACCTAGCAATTTCTGGAATCGCGTAAGCTGAGGAACAGGGGTATTCATGTAATCTTGGAATTGATGAAAGAGTTCATCTAAAGATTTAACTGCTTGCTCTTGTGCTGGATCTCTTTGAAATCCATGTTCTTTTATATCTTGTTCGTATTTTTTAACGGGATTCATGACGACATTTCCACAATGAAAGCGATATCAGACAGCGAAGAAAAAGATGCCCAAACAGCACGAGAGATGGTTTGATGCGATGAATAAAGCAACACTAAACTGCTATCCAGCGCACACGCATTTCTCTTTATACTGCGGCTTTCTCATAGTACCATGGAGCCGTATCACGTGTAACTAAGCAGTAACAAACATGTTAAAAAACAATAATAAGGAGCTGTTATGCCTTGGATGTATGCCGTTGCCGGTTTACTAGTCGGAGTTATCTTAGGGGTCGCTATTTCTCGTCTCATGACGCCTGAATACAAAAAACAAAAGAACGTACAAAAAGAATTAGATAGTGCAAAGTTTGCCCTTGAACAGCAACGACAAGAACTTGCTGACCACTTTGCTAAATCAGCAGAAATGTTAGATACCTTAGGTAAGGACTACACAAAGCTGTATCAACACATGGAAAAAACGAGCTCAGAGCTGATTCCTAATCTGCCAGAGCAAGACAACCCGTTTGTCAAAACAGCCGCTGCCCATTCGGATAAGACGCAAGACAAGCCTTCAACTAAAGAGGCCGCTCTTGAGGAACAACCAAAAGACTACGCTAATGGTGCAACTGGTTTATTTAAAGAACAGAAGAAAGAAATCATTGATGCTCCTGATGTAGTCACAGCAAAAGCATCGTAAACATTTAACACTTCTTGAACTTTACAAAGGTTTTTGAGTCATAACTTTCACTCAGGTCATTTGAAACTTCTCATACTTATTAAACGTATAAGAGGGTTAAGACCTTAACTAGAGAGGAGTTTATGATGAAAAAACCTTTGCTTGCTTTATCAGTACTGACTTTAAGCTTAAGTTCAATCATCACCCCAATTCAAGCAACCGCCGCACTGCCATTAAGTGTGGGTAATGAACAATTACCGAGCCTAGCTCCTATGCTTGAACAAGTGACCCCCGCTGTGGTTAGTATTGCCGTTGAAGGCAAACAGGTACAACGTCAGCAAATCCCTGAACAATTCCAATTCTTTTTCGGCCCAGAGCAAACACGAGAGCGCCCATTTCGCGGATTAGGCTCTGGTGTCATCATTGATGCTAAAAAAGGCCATATCGTCACCAACTATCACGTGATAAATGGCGCTGACGATATCAAAGTGAAACTGCATGATGGTCGAGAGTATGATGCCGAGCTGATCGGTGGCGACCAGATGTCTGATATCGCATTGCTCAAATTAGAGAAAGCCAAAAATCTTACCCAGATAAAAGTCGCCGATTCAGACAAACTCAGAGTCGGCGATTTCAGTGTCGCTATCGGCAACCCATTTGGACTTGGCCAAACCGTGACATCCGGTATCGTTTCAGCGTTAGGCCGTAGCGGTCTCAATCTAGAGAACTTCGAGAACTTCATTCAAACCGATGCCGCGATTAACAGTGGTAACTCTGGAGGTGCATTAGTGAATCTTAACGGTGAACTGATTGGTATCAACACGGCTATCCTAGGCCCTAACGGAGGCAATGTCGGCATCGGCTTTGCAATTCCATCCAATATGATGAAAAACCTGACAGAACAGATCCTCGATTTCGGTGAAGTGAAACGCGGCATGCTGGGTGTGCAAGGTGGAGAAGTCACTTCTGAACTCGCTGAAGCACTCGGTTATGAATCAAGCAAAGGGGCTTTTGTTAGCCAAATTGTCCCTGAAAGCGCAGCAGACAAAGCCGGTTTAAAAGCGGGTGACATTATTGTCTCTATTAATGGCAAGCGCATTGATACCTTTAGTGAGCTCAGAGCGAAAGTGGCTACATTAGGCGCAGGCAAGCAGATTGAACTCGGCGTTATCCGCGATGGAAAAAGCAAAAACTTTGATGTGACCCTCGGCGAATCAACCAATAGCAAGACACAAGCTGAAAAGCTTCATGAAGGGCTCGCTGGCGCAGAGCTAACCAACACCAACGAGAGTGATGTTGCTACAGGTGTGAAAGTGTCGAGCGTTGCTCAAGGCTCTCCGGCTGAAGCCTATCAGCTTCTAAAAGATGACATCATCATTGGAGTCAACCGCCAAACAGTCAAAAACCTAGCGCAATTTAGAGAGATTCTAGAGAAGCAACCGGGTGTATTGGCGCTCAACATCCAACGAGGCGACCGAACCATCTACCTTGTGATTCGATAACCATTCATCACAATGTTCAAAGGGAGGTGAAGTAGGTTTGATTGAAACTTACTCAGCTTCCCTTTTCTTTAGATGAATCAAAATGCTATGCTTCACTCGTAATTAAGTCGTCCATCCATCGGTGGAGGCTTCACACCTTACTTGTTGAAGAGGGAAACATGCTGTCCTTTTTATTTCGTTCTATTTCCCTTGGACTCGTTTCAGCGGCGCTTATTCTTCTCGCATTTCCGAGCTTAAGGCCAGCGATTGTTGCTGACGTCACTAACCCTAAAGTCGATAATATCGGCTCTCTTCAGATTTCATTTAACCAAGCAGTTCGCCGCGCGGCACCCGCTGTGGTTAATATTTATAGCCGTAAATACGCTGAAAGCGATCGCAACAAGCTGCTGACTCAAGGTTTGGGGTCAGGGGTGATTGTCAGCGAAAAAGGCTACATCATTACCAATTTCCACGTGGTGGCTCAGGCTGACCAAATCGTGGTTGCCTTACAAGATGGACGAGTAGCCGCCGCACAGTTAGTCGGCTCAGATAAACGCACCGATATCGCAATACTTCGAGTCAGTGGTGACAACTTACCAGTGATTCCATTGAACCAAGATTACACAGCCAATGTGGGCGATGTGGTACTGGCTATCGGCAACCCATATAACCTAGGTCAAACGACGACCTTTGGTATTATCTCGGCAACCGGCCGCTCTTCAATCAGTGCCGATGGGCATCAAGCGTTTATTCAAACCGATGCGGCAATCAATGAAGGTAATTCTGGCGGTGCTCTTGTTAACTCACAAGGCGAGTTAGTCGGCATTAATACCGCCTCTTTCCAACAAGCAACTGATATGGAAACCTACGGTATTTCGTTTGCTATCCCCTACCCACTTGCCAATAAAATCATGCAAAAAATCATCGCTGATGGTCGTGTAATTCGTGGTTACATCGGCATTGATGGGCAAGATATTAACTCAGTGACATCACGCTTACTGGGCAATAAGAACATCGGCGGAATTGTTGTATTAGGCATAGACCCGAACGGCCCAGCAGCCGATGCAGGCTTTGAAGCTCAAGATATCATTGTCAGCATCAACAACACCCAAGTTAATGGCCGCCAAAGCGTTATGGACATTGTTACCGACCTAAGACCTGGTACGGTGATCGATGTGGGTATTTTACGCCAAGGTAAAAACAAAACTCTGAAAGTGACGATTGCCGAAGATACACGCTTGTAGGTTTAACATTACCGGCGCGATTCAAACCGCCAAAGTACACATCTAAAAATACAGATACAAAAAACCCAGCTCTCAGGCTGGGTTTTCTTTTATCTAATCATCTTATCTAATAAATATAGTAAACGTCTCTACGATTCGCTTGGGTCTTCGATATCGATGCGAGTCACACGTTGCAAACCTCTTGGCAGTAAACCACCACGACGACCACGTTCACCACGGAAGTTCTCAAGATCTGATGGTTTCAAACCAAGCTTACGTTTACCCGCATAGATAGTCAGCGTCGCATTCTCAGGGATTGCCATCAAGTGTGACACAAACTCTTCACGCTCTTTCGCTTTAGCAGAAGGGATGTTGATGATCTTGTTGCCCTTACCTTTGCTAAGCTGCGGCAGGTCTTTAATTGGGAACAACAACATACGACCTTGGTTAGTAATCGCCAAAATCTGGTTGCTTTCAAGGTCAGCAATTGGGCTTGGCAGCATCACTTCTGAAGATTGTGGTAAGTTCACCAACGCTTTACCGCTCTTGTTCTTCGACAGTAGATCACTGCCCTTACAAACAAAACCGTATCCAGCATCAGAACCGACTAACCATAGCTGTTCATTCTCTCCCATCACCACTTGGCGAATCGAAGTACCCGGACTGACGTTCAGGCGGCCTGTAATTGGCTCACCTTGGCTTCGAGCCGACGGTAATGAATGAGACTCAAGGGAGTAACTTCGGCCATCACTGCCGAGGAACACCGCTTGTTGGTTACTCTTACCCTTAGCGCTCGCTAAGAATTTATCACCTGATTTGTAGTTCAAGCCTTCAGCGTCAACCTCATGCCCTTTAGCATGACGAATCCAACCTTTCTCAGACAACACAACCGTAATTGGTTCGCTTGGTACTAAGTCACGTTCTGTTAACGCTTTCGCTTCAGCACGCTCAATCAATGGTGAACGACGATCATCGCCGTATTTATCTGCATCGGCTTGGATTTCTTTTTTGATCAGCGTATTCAAGCGACGCTCTGAACCTAGTAGCTTTTCAAGCTTCTCACGTTCAGCTTCAAGCTCTTCTTGCTCAGCTCGGATTTTAAATTCTTCTAACTTAGCTAAGTTACGAAGTTTAATATCAAGAATCGCATTGGCTTGAATTTCAGAAATGTTGAAACGGTTCATCAGGACAGGACATGGTTCGTCTTCTGTTCGAATGATCTCAATCACTTCATCGATGTTTAGGTAAGCAGCAAGTAAGCCTTCTAAGATGTGCAAACGAGCCAACACTTTATCTAGACGGTATTGCAGACGACGGCGAACCGTTGTGCGACGGAACTCAATCCACTCTTTCAGAATCTGAACTAAGCCTTTCACTTGAGGACGATTGTCTAAACCAATCATGTTCAAGTTAACGCGGAAGTTTTTCTCGAGATCTGTCGAAGCGAATAGGTGACTCATCAATTGGTCACAGTCGATACGGTTCGAGCGAGGAACCACGACGATACGCGTTGGGTTCTCGTGATCAGATTCATCACGCAGATCGTCAACCATTGGCAGTTTTTTAGCTCGCATCTGGTTCGCGATTTGCTCCAATAACTTCGCACCTGACACTTGATGAGGTAAAGCCGTGATAACAATATCAGAGCCTTCTTTGTGCCATACCGCGCGCATCTTGATGCTGCCGCGGCCTGTACGATAGATCTTTTCGATGTCCGACTTCGGCGAAATAATCTCAGCCTCTGTCGGGTAATCAGGACCTTGAATGAAACCCATCACATCTGGAAGTTCAGCTTTCGGCGTATCAATCAAATGAATCGCTGCGTTCGCCACTTCACGGACATTGTGAGGCGGGATGTCAGTCGCCATACCAACCGCAATACCTGTGATGCCGTTAAGCAAGATGTGAGGAAGACGTGCTGGCAACATCTGAGGCTCTTTCATCGTGCCATCAAAGTTTGGTTGCCAATCAACAGTGCCCTGACCTAATTCACCAAGCAGGACTTCAGCAAACTTCGACAGTTTTGCCTCGGTATAACGCATCGCAGCGAATGATTTAGGATCATCCGGTGCACCCCAGTTACCTTGACCGTCCACCAATGGGTAACGGTAAGAGAATGGTTGCGCCATCAATACCATGGCTTCGTAACAAGCAGAGTCACCGTGTGGGTGGTACTTACCTAGAACGTCACCAACCGTACGAGCTGATTTTTTATATTTCGATGCAGCAGAAAGACCCAACTCAGACATCGCATAGATAATACGACGCTGTACTGGCTTCAAGCCATCACCGATATAAGGCAATGCACGATCCATGATCACGTACATTGAGTAATTTAAATAGGCATCTTCGGTGAACTTGCGCATCGGCAATTGTTCAACGCCATCATATGTAATTTCGTTAGACATCCATTATACCTCGGCCATATCACCGTTAGTCTGTAGCCATGAACGGCGATCATCTGCACGTTTTTTACCAAGCAGCATGTCCATCATCTCGTTGGTTGCGTCGTTGTCATCGATAGTCAACTGAACAAGGCGACGAGTGTTTGGATCCATCGTGGTTTCACGTAACTGAAGTGGGTTCATTTCACCCAGACCTTTGAATCGTTGTACGTTGATCTTGGCTTTTTTCTGCGATAGTCGCTCAAGTACACCATCTTTCTCTGCGTCATCGAGTGCGTAGAACACTTCTTTACCGCAATCGATACGATACAGAGGAGGCATTGCCACATAGATATGACCCGCTTCAACCAATGCATGGAAGTGGCGAGTAAATAGTGCACATAACAATGTCGCGATATGAAGACCATCCGAGTCCGCATCGGCAAGAATACAGATCTTACCGTAACGTAAACCTGATAAATCATCGTTGTCAGGGTCGATACCCAAAGCAACCGAAATATCATGTACTTCTTGTGAAGCCAGAACTTGGTCGGCAGACACTTCCCATGTGTTGAGAATTTTACCGCGCAGTGGCATTACTGCTTGGAACTCACGATCACGAGCTTGTTTAGCAGAACCACCCGCCGAGTCCCCTTCCACGAAGAAGATTTCGGTGCGGCTTAAGTCTTGAACTGAACAGTCGGTCAATTTACCCGGCAGCGCCGGACCCGAAGCGATTTTCTTACGTACAACTTTTTTGCTTGCTCGCATACGACGGTGAGCGTTAGCAATACACGCTTCTGCAAGTAATTCTGCTAGCTGAGGCTTTTCATTCAACCACAAGCTAAACGCATCTTTAACCACACCAGAAACAAACGCAGCGGTTTGACGAGAAGATAAGCGCTCTTTGGTTTGACCCGCAAATTGTGGATCTTGCATCTTCACCGATAGAACGTAAGAACAACGGTCAAAGATGTCATCACCCGTTAGCTTAACGCCACGAGGCAACAAGTTACGGAATTCACAGAACTCACGCATCGCATCAAGCAGACCTTGGCGAAGACCGTTTACGTGCGTACCACCTTGTTTAGTTGGTACTAAGTTCACGTAACTCTCGGTGATCATATCACCGCCTTCTGGCTGCCAGATAATAGCCCAGTTTGCCATTTCAGTTTCAGCAACGAACTCGCCAACATACGGTTCTTCAGGCAGTAACGTGTAACCTTTCACACCTTCAGCAAGGTAGTCTTTTAGGCCATCTTCGTAGTACCACTTATGTTCTTCACCGCCCACTTTATCGATGAAAGTGATTTCTAAACCCGGGCAAAGTACTGCTTTCGCGCGCAGGTTATTGATAAGACGTAAAACCGAAAACTTAGAGCTATCGAAGTATTTAGGATCAGGCCAGAAGTGAACAGATGTACCGCTATTGCGATGACCACAAGTGCCAGTCACAGTCAGCTCAGTCACTGCATGACCACCCTCTAAGGCAATTTCGTGCACTTGCCCTTCACGACGAACGGTCACTTCTACACGTTTAGACAGTGCGTTTACTACCGAGATACCTACCCCGTGCAAACCACCAGAAAATTTGTAGTTGTTGTTTGAGAATTTACCGCCTGAGTGGAGCTTAGTTAAAATCAGCTCAACACCCGAGATCCCTTTTTCAGGGTGGATATCAACCGGCATACCACGGCCGTCATCGGTAACTTCTAATGATTGGTCAGCATGAAGCACGACTTTAATTTTCTTAGCGTGTCCCGCTAATGCTTCATCGACCGAGTTATCAATGACTTCTTGGGCAAGGTGGTTCGGCCTTTCTGTCTCTGTATACATACCTGGGCGGTGTCGCACAGGATCGAGACCTTCAAGTACCTCGAGGTCTTTTGCATTATATTGTTCAGTCATAATACGGAGTTTACTCAAAAAGTTTGCGTCAGTTCGCAGGCTCTAGTTTCACTAAAGCAAAATTATTACTATGAACCTTCATAGTAGAGCGAACGAGCGAAGTATTGGGGAATATAGTCTGGAAGCTGAGTAATGATGTCAAGCTAGTTCAAAAACTAAGACATCAAACTATGATATTTCACCATTGATAGATGAAATAACAGGCAAACAAGAGAAAATCACTCTGTTGGTGAAACAGGTTAAAGGTTTAGAAAGGTGACAATTTGTTGTGGGTAGCGCTCGAAATCAACAAAGCTATGATCACCGCCTTCTTCTACTGTTTGTGTTGCACCTTGGTACTTCTCTACCGCTTGTCGGTAATCCAGAACTTCGTCTTCCGTTTGCTGAAGTAACCAAAAGTCGCTCGGCTTAGCGAGAGCCGGAACCTCTAATGCCTTCAGTTCATCAATGTGTTTTGTTTCCAACACATATCGTTCATCTGTATATGGGTTTACTTGCTCACCTAAATAATCAGCAAGAAGCTCATACGGCTTCACGGCTGGGTTTACAACCACCGCTTTGAAACCATAGTGACTATTCAGCCATGTTGAAAGATAGCCACCCAAGGAGCTACCGACTAATGCGATCTGATATTGATCTTTATATTGCTCGACCAACTGCTGCAAATGAAGAGCAGCTTGTTGAGGGAAGCTCGGTAATTGAGGGGTAACAACTTTAATATCCGTACGGTGCTGAGCACAGTAATCCGCCATCACATTCGCTTTGTGAGAACGTGATGAACTGTTAAAGCCGTGAATATAAAGCAGCAGTGATGGCTTACCGGCTTGCTCATTCGAATCAGACATTAGTATCCTCCTGCAGCAAAATCAGGTAGGAATTGCCCATGAGGTAAACGGCGAACTTCTGTCGTAACCGTACCATCTTGGTGCAATTCAATCTCTCGCCAGCCTGGAGATAATGTATCAACAGCAAAGTCGTTCGAGTTTGGTTTGAATTGAACACAAGTCGATGGGGTTGCCATGACTTGTACACCATGATGATTGCGGTTCATGTCTTGATGAACGTGACCACAAAGCACCGCTTTCACATTGGTGTGCTGTTGAACCACATCCCAGAACTGCTCAGCATCTTTCAAGTTGTGTTGGTCAAGCCATGCACTACCCACCAGTAAAGGGTGGTGATGCAAAAGAACCAAGGTATTTCGCTCGGGGAACTCTGAGAGTTTTTGTTCCAGCAGATCAAGTTGTTGATCGCTCAAACGTCCATGCGGCACACCAACCACTTGAGAATCCAGCATGACCATCTGCCAGTTATCTCCTAGCAGAACGTGATCAACACACTGTATTTGTGGCGATGGTAATACACTGCCCATATTAGGCTTGAAATCGTGATTCCCTGGCAACCAATAACATGGTTTTGCCAAAGGCTGAATGCCCGACTCAAACTTTTGGTACGATTCAGCACTGTGGTCCTGCGAAATATCGCCGGTAGCTAAGATCGCTTGATAGTCAAAGTTGTGGCTAACAATGCCATCGACTACAGCACGAAAGCTATCTTGTGTGTTGATGCTTAATAAGCTGCCATTGCTCGGTGCAAATAAATGCGTGTCCGTTAGCTGCACAAGCTTAATACTGCTCTCATCAAATTTTGAAGTGTGTGATAATTCCAAAATAACAAATCCAGATACGTTACTGTTTAGACTTTAAAAGTGTTCTTAAAATAGGCTCAATTAAAAAGGAATTGGTGTACGGCTGATACCAGTTTTTAAACAAAACGTTAACCATTCCCCAAGAAATTTATTCAATTGAAATTTCTCATCCTTTTGCAGAAGCTTAGTGTTGGGATAGTCATATTTCGCTTTGACACGTGAAAAATCCCCGCTAGCGCACACTTCTGCAACTCGAGCGTCGTGATATAGCCTGACAGACATTTTTGGCAAAGGAAACACTGGCATCGCGTCACTCTGACATATATCTATTAATGTGGTGTATTTTGTGACCTCATTCACTGTCAATTGATACACCATATTAACGGCTTGGTAACAGCGAACGTCACCGACCTCATGCCCAACCGGTAACAAAGCGTTAAGTTTGGCATAATTGGTTTCGTAAACTCGCATCAATTCAGCAAGATCAACATGATACGGTTTTTTGACCGCTATATTTGGCATAACGTTAATCTATCCACTCTGACTGTAATTCTTGGTAGTTCAATTGTAGCCACTGCAGCGCAATGATCGTGGCCCCATTTTCAAACACACCCTCTTTTACTAACTGATAAGCCGCCTCGCGACTCATCACTTGCACGCGAATATCTTCACCTTCGTAATCCAATCCGTGTACACCTTTTGCTGTCGTGGCATCAACGCAGCCAACAAAGACGTCGAGTCTTTCTGAACAGCCTCCAGATGAAGGGTAATACGAAGTGATCGGTAATACAGATCCGACTTCGACTCCCGCTTCTTCCATTGCCTCACGACGGGCGACGTCTTGTGGTGATTCGTCGGTATCAATGATCCCAGCAACAATTTCGTATTGCCACGGGTTCTGATGCTCTAAAGCGCCAACACGGATCTGCTCCACGATCACAACTTCATCACGGACAGGATCGTAAGGTAACAAAGCGGCGGCATGACCACGCTCAAACATTTCACGCTCTATCGGTTGGCTCCAGCCTCCCTCAAACAACCTATGCTTGAATGTGTATTTGACCATTTTGAAAAAACCACGAAACAGCGTCTCTTTTGAGACTATTTCCACATCTTGCGGAGTAAACTCATGTCGTTGATTGTCATACTGTTGCATTTGGTACCTCACTAAGTGATCTTTACAGTTTACTCATTGTCCGAGTTAACTACCAAGGATTAGGTTCAACTTTTTATATAAATTTTATAATTAAAGTTAAGTTTTAAAAAATAAATATTGCACAAGTGGACAGTTAAATGTAAAAAAGTGCAAAGTTTCGAGTAAATTACCACCAAACTGGGTTAAACTCTTTTAAAGAAAATTCCATAAAAGGCAGGAATAGGAAAATGAAAAAACTGCTTCCACTATTTATCAGTGCAGCAATTGGCAGCCTGAGTTCGTCAGCTTTTGCTGATACGCTAGCTGAAGTTTACGACCAAGCAAAACAGAACGATCCACAACTTCTTCGTTCAGCAGCGCAGCGCGATGCCGCTTTTGAAGCAGTAACGTCAAGCCGTAGCTCTTTGTTACCGCAAATCAATCTAAACGCGAACTATGATATTAATCGTGGTGAACGTGATTACGATTCAACGGGCAACTCAAATATTGACAACAATAATTGGGGTGTTGGTGTTGGCTTCACACAAGAGCTTTACCAACGTTCTTCTTGGATCACGCTAGATACAGCTGAGAAAACTGCTCGTCAATCTGATTCAGCGTACGCGGCAGAGCAACAAGCTTTGATCCTTCGTGTTGCGACAGCATACTTCGAAGTACTTCGCGCTCAAGATAACCTAGAGTTTGTTCGTGCAGAAAAAGCCGCAGTTGCTCGTCAACTAGAGCAAACAAAACAGCGCTTTGAAGTAGGTCTTTCAGCAATCACCGATGTACATGATGCACAAGCTCAGTACGATGGCGTTTTGGCTGATGAAGTTCTTGCAGAGAACGACTTAGTTAATAGCTACGAAGGTCTACGTGAGATCACAGGTCAGGAACACTCTAACCTAAGCATCCTAGATACTGATCGTTTCTCAGCAAGCAAATCTTCAGAATCAGCTGCTGCACTCGTTGAACAAGCACAAGAGAAAAACCTGAGTCTATTGGCATCGCGTATTTCTCAAGACATCGCTAAAGACAACATCTCTCTAGCAAGCTCTGGTCATCTACCTAGTCTAACATTAGATGGTAGCTACGCATTTGCAGGTCAAACTGATACCGCTAATACTCCAACAGGAAATGGCGACTACGACCAAGATAACCTAAACATTGGTTTGAACTTAGTTGTACCTCTATACACCGGTGGTAACACAACTTCTTTGACTAAACAGGCTGAATACAACTACGTTGCAGCAAGTGAAGATCTAGAAGCCACTTACCGTAGCGTTGTAAAGGACGTACGTGCATTCAACAACAACATCACAGCTTCGATCGGTGCTCTACGCGCTTACGAACAGTCTGTTGTTTCTGCTCAGTCTGCTCTAGAAGCAACAGAAGCAGGTTTTGATGTGGGTACTCGTACTATCGTTGACGTACTAGATTCAACTCGTCGTCTATACGATGCAAACAAAAACCTTTCAGATGCTCGTTACAACTACATCCTAAGTGTTCTTCAGCTTCGTCAAGCGGTTGGTACACTGAGCGAACAAGACATTGTTGATGTAAACGCAGGTCTAAAAGTAGCAAGTAAGTAATTCTTAAATCCTTATTAAAGACTCTAACCTGAGTCTTTAATCAAGTAACTAGATTACAGTTACAAAAATGCCGCTCATTGAGCGGCATTTTTATTAACTATCAAAAGCTAGATTTACAATCTAACTATAAGCTTGAGGCTAAAGGTTTGAGACTAGAAAGCTAAGAGTTAGCCGCGACCACCTTTAATCGCTTTAATGATTTCAGTCGTAGAACAGCCATCTTCGAAGTTAAGTACTTTAACTTCGCCACCAGCAGCAATCACTTCCTCGCCACCAGCGATCTCTTCAGGTTTGTAATCACCACCTTTCACCAGAATGCTTGGCAACACCTCAGAGATCAAACGTTGAGGCGTATCTTCAGAAAATGGAACAACCCAATCAACCGCACCTAAACCAGCCAATACTGCCATACGGCGATCGGTTGGGTTCACAGGACGACCCGGGCCTTTCAAGCGTTTCACTGAGTCATCCGTATTAACGGCAACGATCAAACGATCCCCTAACTCAGCCGCGTGGTTCATGTAAGAGACATGACCAGCATGCAGAATATCAAAGCAGCCATTGGTCATAACCACTTTCTCGCCTTTCGCACGAGCACGTTTTACCGCTTCAACCAGTGCCGCTTCAGAGATAACACCGTAATCGGTATCTTGGCTACCGTGAATCGCTTCCGCTAACTCAATCGTAGACAGCGTCGATGTTCCCAACTTACCGACAACGACACCTGCCGCTGCGTTCGCCAGTGCACACGCTTCATCCAGTGGTTTACCAGCAGCAACAGACGCAGCCAGTACTGAGATAACCGTATCGCCAGCACCAGTCACGTCATAGACTTCTTTTGCTTGAGTCGGTAAGTGGAATGGTTCCAAACCTTTGCGAAGCAGCGTCATACCATGCTCGCTACGAGTAACAAGTAACGCTTCAAAATCGAACTCTTCAATTAACGCGAGTCCTTTTTCGATCATCTCTTCCTCAGTCTTGACCTTGCCAGCGACCAACTCAAATTCCGCCATATTAGGCGTTAATAATGTCGCACCACGGTATCGTTCAAAGTCAGCACCTTTTGGATCGATAAAGACCGGAACCTTAGCCGCACGTGCTTTTTGGATAAAGCTCTGTACATGCTCAAGTGCACCTTTCGCATAATCAGAGAGGATGACAGAACGTACATTAGGTAGCGCTTGTTCCATGCGAGACAAAACAAGTTCAGGATCCGTGTTCTCAAATTTGTCTTCAAAATCAAGACGAATCAACTGTTGTCCACGGCTCATCACGCGCAATTTAGTGATGGTTGGGTAATCGTCCAACTCAACAAAATCACACTTAACCTTTAATGCACCCAAGGTGTTTTTTAACACCTCAGCAGGTTCATCTTTACCAGTCAAACCAACGACATGTGCGTGACCACCAAGAGATGCAATATTCATCGCTACATTGGCAGCACCGCCTGGTCGCTCTTCGTTATTTTCTACTTTTACAACGGGTACTGGTGCTTCTGGTGAAATACGGCCAGTTGGGCCATACCAGTAACGATCAAGCATTACGTCACCGACAATAAGAACACCTGATTGACTGTAGTCAGGTAGAATTGGTTTCATTATTGATCTCCAAAAATCAAATCTGGCCAGAGTCTAGCACACTGATTACAGTGGCTAAACCATAGAAAAATCAGCAAACACCTATCACGATAGGTACTGCAATCAGTAAGCATTAACTAAGGTTAAGCTTCCATCCATTGCTTCCATGCTTGAACAACATGTTCTCTTTCCATTTCAAACTTATCAATCGCCACATCCGCATCGAGGTTGAGTAGATTACGGTGGTGAATTTCATCTCTTAATGTCGTATAAGCATTGGTCAATGCCATACCTTGTTGCTCGTCCATAATCCCTTGCGACAACAAGCTTTCAAAGATTCGGACATTGTCGCACCAACGGGTGAGCTTAGGTTTCTCGTTGCTGTATCTCAGCACTAGATATTGAGCCAAGAACTCAATATCAGTAATACCGCCCGCATCTTGTTTCAGCATGAATCGATCGGATTTTTTACCGCCTAAATGACCGCGCATTTTTTCACGCATATCCACAACGGATTTTTTGAGTGTTGCCTCATCACGAGCCAAGCACAGAACCTCATGGCGAGTTTTGTTAAACGCAGACGCCAATAAGTCATCGCCATAAATCATACGAGCGCGAGTCAAGGCTTGGTGCTCCCACGTCCACGCATCATTGTGCTGATACTCATCAAACGCATCGGTTGGGCTCACAAGCAAGCCCGATGCGCCTGAAGGTCGTAGGCGAGTATCGACCTCATATAAAATTCCGGAAGCAGTTCTGGTCGAGAAAATATGAATAATGCGCTGTGCCAACCTTAAATAAAACTGGCGTCCATCAATCTCTTTCTTACCATCAGTATAGATGTGTACTGGGCAATCGTGCATGAACACAATATCAAGATCGGAGTTGTAACCTAGCTCCCAGCCTCCAACTTTGCCATAACCAACCACCGCGAAACCGCGCCCTTCTCGATCTTTCACATGAGTGGGCTCACCGAACTTAGCCGACACTTGCAGCCATGCTTGATTAATACCCGCCTCAACAATCGCTTCCGCTAAATAAGTAAGGTGATCACTGACCTTCATAACAGGTAATGCGCCCGCAATATCCGCGGCAGCAATTCTCAAAATACAAGTCTGCTTAAACTGACGCAGACCTTCCATCTGCTGCTCCATATCGTCTTCAGGAATACGAGCAAGATAGTCACGCAACTCTGTTTTGTAGGACTCTAATGGCACAGGATTATAGAGTTGTTGAGGGTCGATAAGTTCATCTAAAAGAATAGGATAACGACCAAGCTGCTCCGAAATCATCGGGCTGGCAGTACATAGACGAACTAACTGAGTCAGAGCAGCAGGGTGTTCATCAAGCAGCTCTAGATAGGTAGTTCGAGTCACTATTTTTTGCAGCAGATGCAATACTCTAGATAAACCAAACTCTGCATCCTTCGCGGTATACAATGCTTGGAAGACTTTAGGCATTAAACGATTGAGCACTTCACGTCCGCGTGGGCCAAGCGTTTTTTTAGCCAAGTCCGCTTTAAACTGAATAATCGTTTTTGCTGCTTCTGCAGGGCTAGCGATTGCAATATCGTGTTCTAGCACTTGCTCAATCACATCCGGCTTATGGGCCATATCCCACAATTCACTAAAGTGACTCGCAATTGGGTTTGCGTCTTCTTCATCAACCCCAATCAAATCTTCAAATACCGTATGTACATTCGCCATGTGCGCACGAGTCGCGTCAATCAAACCACCCCAATCTGCAAACTGCATTGCTATCGCGAGCTGTAGCTGCTCTTGCTCGTTGTCAGGTAAGGTTTGAGTCTGCTTGTCACCCATCGCTTGCAATAGGTTCTCAAGGCGGCGTAAAAACAGATAGGCATCACGCAAGTGGCCTACCTCTTCACTCTCAAGTAAATTCAGAGCGTCAATCGCACTTAGCGTTTCAAGTAGACCTCGCCCGCGAAGGCTCGGTTCACGTCCCCCACGAATCAATTGGAAGACTTGAGCAATAAACTCCACTTCACGGATACCACCAGAACCAAGCTTGATGTTATTCGATAAGCCACGACGACGAACCTCACTGCCAATCATCGACTTCATGCGTCTTAACGATTGAATAGCACTGAAGTCGATGTAACGACGGAACACGAATGGACGTAGCATCTGGCGAAGTTCTTGGTACTGCGGATACATTTCACAGCCCATGACTCGCGCCTTAACCATCGCGTAGCGTTCCCAGTCACGGCCTTGCTCTTGGTAGTAATCTTCCAGCGCAGCATAACTCATCACCAATGGGCCGCTCTCTCCGAATGGACGCAAACGCATGTCGACGCGATAACAGAACCCATCAAAGGTTTGTTGATCAAGCGCCTTGATAATACGCTGCCCTAAGCGAGTGAAAAACTGGGCGTTGGCGATACTTCGTCGCGCGCCTTGTGTTTCACCATTTTCAGGGTAAGTGAAAATCAGGTCGATATCCGAAGAGAAGTTAAGTTCTCCGCCACCCAATTTCCCCATACCAATGATCAACATAGGCTGCGCTTCACCTTGTTCATTGCAAGGAGTGCCCCACTCTTTACTGCAAATATCGTATTGCCACTGGTAGGTCTCAAAGATCATCGCCTCAGCCAACATCGATAAGTGGCTTAAGCTCTGCTCAAGTTGCCAAGAACCCTTAAAGTCGCGCCAAGCAATGTAGGTCATTTCTCGGTTGCGGAATTGGCGCAGCACTCGTTGGCCACTCATTTCATCACCACAACCAGAAAGTAACTCGGCTAATCGCTCACGATACCCTTGAGCACGTTCATCGCACTTAAGCATGTCCGGTAAAGCGCTAGATAAAACCGAATCACGCTGCAGGCATTCACCAATGAAGCCGCTCAGGCCTAATACATACTTAAGATCGTCAACAAGTGGCTCAGGCCACGCATTAATGGCTTCACTCTGATGTTCTAGTAAATGCTCAAAAGCAGACTGCGAATGAGTGACGAGCTGAGGAGGCAATGGCATGTTTCTTCCTTGTGTAAGCTATGCGACGAACGTTCGGGTTATCGGTTCTAGTCTTCAATAGTGAGTTTTAAAACTAAAGATCAGTTATACCAAAGTTACGCCAATAAAAAACGCCCACATTAGCAATGTGGGCGTTTTATCTGTGAACTTATTGAGTTAGGCCGATGTCTCTATGAATAAGTCTTTGGGAATAAGACAAAGGCCAATGATTAAACCTTAAATTGCTTAATCTTACCGTCGAGTTCTTGCGCGTTGCTTTCCATAAGCTGAGAAGTCTCAAGAAGCTCGCCGACTACCACAACAGACGCTTCCACAAGCTCACGAACATTGGTCAGGTTGACGCTCATCTCTTCAGCCACACTACTCTGTTGACCCGCAGCTGTTGCGATCTGGAAATTCATGTCATTGATTTGGTTTACTTGGCTTACGATACCGTCAAGTTCAGAGCCGGCGTTAGTCACCAGATCCACACCTTCAGCCGCTTCAACAACACTCTTTTCCATCAGTTCTACCGCAGAGTTAGCGCTGCTTTGTAGGTGACTGATCATGTCTTGAATCTCGACTGTCGCTTGTTGAGTACGCTGCGCAAGGTTACGAACCTCATCAGCCACCACGGCAAAACCACGACCCGCTTCACCTGCACGCGCCGCTTCAATCGCTGCGTTTAGTGCTAATAGATTTGTTTGCTCTGAAATGCCTTGGATAGTACCAACAACGCTGCCGATTGAATCAACGCGCTCTTCGACTTGGTTTACCGCCGCTGCAGAGGCTGCGATGTCGGAAGACAACTCGCTCATCTTAGAAACAGATCCTTGAACAAACTTCTGCCCCGTCAATGCTTGACCTGATGCTTGTTCAGTCAATGAAGACGCACTTTGTGCATGCTCAGCGACAGTTTGTACAGTAGAGGTCATTTCGCTCATAGCTGTCGCTAACTGATCGATCTCATTGAACTCTTCTTGAGCCGAGTCTTTGGTTTCTGACATGCTGATGGTCATCACTTCCGTCAGAGCAAACAGTTCATCTGAAGAGGCAATCTGAGCGTTAACCATGTCATGCAGTTGTACCCGAGTTTTCTCAAGCTCACGTGCCACGTCGCCGTATTCATCTTTACAATCCATATGAATTGGCACTGACAGGTTCTTGTCTGCCATGGTTTTGATTACATCGTTTAGGTATTGAGTTTGGCGCAACATAACGCGCGCCGCAGCTAATAGAAGAACCACAAACACAATGATCATCAAGGCTGTTTGCCAAGCCACTTGAACTAGGTAAGTCTCGTAATGCTGCTGTGCAACTTGAGCATTGTTCGTTACTGCAAGTAATGAATCATAAAACGTGCTCGCGTCCCATAGTTGCTTCGAAATGATCAGAATCGTGCTGAATATCATCAACATGATCATTTTTGGAACGAGACGAACGTCAGAGATTACCCTTTCCCACGGCTTGAATGACAGTTTAGTCATTGTCAGTTCTCCATTAACTCTTATATATTGATGGCTTCTATATCCGCGAGATGGCTATGTCAGTCAAAGTTCGCGATTTATTTTGAGCCTCGTATGAATGTTAAATAGTATCAAAGACACAACCAAGCCGATGAGCTTATTATCACTGATTCTCTCTTTCTTAGCGCTATTTGTGATCTCAGGCTTATTGTTTGCACCGATTGATAAAGAATCGAAACAAGTCCTTATCGGCCTCGATTTTATAATCTGTAGTGTTTTTCTTTTTCAGCTCACGATTGATCTATTCAGATCACAAAACAAGAAAGAATACCTAAAAGTACACTGGATCGATTTCTTAGCAAGTATCCCGATGGTCGAGCCGCTCCGTTTCGCTCGCATTTTTCAGATCTTGCGTGTGATTCTGGTTTTGCGCTCGGGTAAACGTGTTTTCAGAGAGCTATTTCGCAATCGAAAAGAGACCACTCTCGCTTCGATCATTCTGCTTCTGGTCATTCTCTTAACCATAGGTGCAGGAACAATACTTCTGTTAGAGCACAAAGATCCTAATGCCAACATTACCACTGGCCAAGATGCTTTATGGTGGGCTTTCGTTACCATCAGTACTGTGGGCTATGGCGACCACTACCCAGTAACGAGCTCAGGAAAATTAGTGGCGTCTTTAGTTATTATTTGCGGCGTGGGCGTTTTTGGTATGATTTCAGGCTTGATTACCTCTTTAATCACCTCTCCCACTCATCATGAGAATCAACGGGCTGAAAACAAAGAGAAGCATCTTGAAAAGATCATAGAGCAACAACAAAAAATCCTCGAACGACTAGAGAAGCTTGAGCAACAAACAAAAAAATAGGGCCGAGGCCCTATTTAGAAATTCATACTTATCTTGATACAGGTGTTGAGTTTAATCTTGCCAGTAAGGCTCAACTTCGACACTGATTTGGCGCGTCTGCTCCATCGCATGCAGGATAGACACCTCTTGACGAGCCAACCAACGCTCTAGCTGAACCTTCTCATCGCCTTCTAATTTCTCAGTTAACGGCTCTAATGTTTTAAGTGCTAGTAGGTCATCAATGCCTTGCACCATATCGGCCCATGGCAAGCGGAAGCTGTTTCGCTCAACGTCATCATATAAACTCGCGAAACCAACGCCAGAATATAGATTTCGCATCAAACGGTATTGCTGCTCAATATACGCTTGGCTGGTCATCACTCGCTCAGGCGGGAAAGCTTCCATCAAGTCTGCCCATGTGCGATCGAGTTGCTGCACAGAAAACCATTCGATACCACGCCCCATTTGCTCACGCGCTTTCTCATCTAAGAAAGGTTGCCAACCACGAGACAAGATCCAGCGGCTTAGGTCTAGCAGTAAACCGGTATAACGAGCAGAGCTAAGCAAAGTCAGCAATTCTTCGCGATCTGGCAGTTGCTCTTGCATCTCTTTGAGTTCAGCGACTAAGAACTTACGCGCATCGAGCTTACGCAGCACGTGGCCTTTATCTTCGAGCAAATCTTCGAAGTGGTCATAGCTTTTCAGCCAATCGAGCTCTTGCTCAAGCCACTTCAACTCTTGACGTAAAATAGCACTCGCGCGCCTTGGCACAATGCCACCATAAATAGTGAAGGTTTGACGGATAAAACTCAGCGAGTGACTGATCTCATGCAGCGCTTCAATTGATTGGCGCTCGGTGAAGATCTGCTCGTGATAATGCCAATGAGCGAGAGCATGCTCTAAAGATTGAATGAAACACGATTCAACGGTATCACTTTTGTCAGTATCAACTAATGTCAAAGGAGTGACTTCATCTCCTTGATAACCTTGAGCAAGACGATAACCCTTAGCCGCTTTGCTAAGATTGCCTAAACGCATGCCACCTTGCTCGCAGAATTGACGAGACAAAGTAAACAGAGCATCGGTTTGACCTGATTTAAGTTCTAATTCAACTTCGCAAATCGGTTCTTGTAAACCACCAGACTCAACAAAACCTTGATCGAATGCGACCTCGACTTGACTGCCATCAGGCATACCAATCAACCACTGCTCACGTGTGAAGTTGGTAGAAAATAGAGGAGTCAGCTCAGCTTGCAGCGTTTCGATGTCTTTACCTGCTGGCCAAATATCCTCAGGATGTAAGGATAACTTAGGCTCATTGCTGTCGTGTTCTGCGTTGTATTCTGGCCTTTGATGCAGGCCAGCAACCACACGACCTGCGGTCTTAACGGTTTGTACAAACACGTCATCAAAACGTCGAATGCGCAAGCCTGTATCGTGCTTGCGTAGCCAGTTGTCAGGGGTGTCAAAGTAGATGTTACCTAGCTCGCGACAACTGTGCTGAAGTACTTTAGTTTCAGCAATTTTATTGCGTAAAGTCTCTGAAAAATCAGGAGAAACAAAAAACTTCAGTTCTATCTCGGTTTCCATAGTTATACCTTTCTGTGAAGATAGGGACAGGATATTGCCAATTTGAAAACTCAGCAAGTCAGAAATATCGCCCTTATGATGATCTAAAACAGTTTTAATGAGACATTGATTAGGTTAACATGCGCGACTTTGTAGCCATCGCTTAACATTTCACCATGAATATGGTGTATGTTGTTTTAAGGTTATTATTTATTAGGTTGGATGACCATGCCAGTAAATACAATTATGGGGTTATTTGCAAAGTCCCCAATTAAACCTTTGCAGCGTCACGTAGTATGCGTGAACGAATGTTGTTCTCACCTAGTTAATTTCTTTGAAGTTTCTTCAAAGGGTGACTGGGAGAAAGCATCAGAAATTCGAGCTCAAATTTCTCACCTTGAGAAAGAAGCTGACGTACTAAAACGTGAAATTCGCCTTAAACTTCCTCGCGGTTTGTTTATGCCTGTTGATCGCACCGACATGTTGGAGCTTTTAACTCAACAAGACAAACTAGCAAACCTAGCGAAAGACATTGCTGGCCGTGTATATGGTCGTCAACTTGTCATTCCTGCTCCAATGCAACAGAACTTCATCGCTTACGTTAAACGTTGTCTAGATGCAGCGAACCAAGCACAAAACGTAATCAATGAATTAGACGAATTGCTTGAAACGGGCTTTAAAGGCCGTGAAGTAACACTCGTTGCTGAAATGATTCATCAATTAGATGTAATTGAAGATGACACGGACGCGATGCAGATCGAACTACGCCAACAACTTATGGCGATAGAGAAAGATCTGAATCCAGTTGACATCATGTTCTTGTACAAGATTCTTGAATGGGTTGGTGGTATTGCAGATCAAGCACAGCGTGTTGGCGCTCGTCTTGAAGTAATGCTTTCTCGATCTTAAATCATACGCTAACTATATAACGAAGAGCATTTTTTAACCAAACCACTTATGCGCTGAGTATTCCTCTCGCTGAGCGGTTTTTTGCGTCTAAATTTGTTCCGCTTGTTATCAAACAACTAGGTATTACGATGGATATCCTTGCTAACTACGGCACTGTCCTGATTATTGTTGCAGCAGCTTTCGGTTTCTTGATGGCTATTGGTATTGGTGCAAATGACGTTGCGAATGCAATGGGCACTTCAGTAGGCTCTAAAGCTCTAACCGTTAAACAAGCGATCATTATCGCAATGATCTTTGAATTCGCAGGTGCTTATCTTGCGGGCGGCGAAGTAACAGACACGATCCGTAAAGGTGTTATCGAAACGTCTCTATTCGCTCATCAACCTGACGTACTTGTGTACGGCATGATGTCTGCACTACTAGCTGCTGGTACATGGTTGCTTCTAGCATCATACATGGGCTGG
Organism: Vibrio sp. 14N.309.X.WAT.E.F5; assembly: GCF_030397615.1. NCBI lineage: Bacteria > Pseudomonadati > Pseudomonadota > Gammaproteobacteria > Vibrionales > Vibrionaceae > Vibrio > Vibrio sp. 14N.309.X.WAT.E.F5. The sequence continues at coordinate 166,898 of NZ_JAPNXR010000004.1, forward strand.
CCAGTATCAACGACTCACTCAATCATCGGTGCAATCATCGGTTTTGCTTGTGTGTCTGTAGGTACAGAAGCAGTAGACTGGAACAGCGTTCAAGGTATTGTGGGTAGTTGGATTGTCACACCGTTGATTTCCGGCATCTTCGCCTATCTCATTTTTGTAAGTGCCCAACGACTGATATTCGATACAGAAAATCCGTTGTTTAACGCTAAGCGTTTTGTACCTGTGTACATGTTCATTACGACAATGGTCATTGCACTTGTAACGATCAAGAAAGGTCTTAAGCACGTTGGTCTTCACCTAAGCGGCACTGAAGCATGGTTATGGGCAGCAGGTGTTTCTGCTCTAGTCATGATTGGCGGTTACTTATACATTCAAAAGAAATTTGCTAATCGCGAAGAAGACCATGGCTTTGCAGGCGTAGAAGGTATCTTCAGCGTACTTATGGTTATCACAGCTTGTGCAATGGCATTCGCACACGGTTCAAACGACGTAGCTAACGCGATTGGTCCACTGTCTGCTGTTGTTTCAACGGTTGAGCACATGGGTGAAATCTCAGGTAAGAGCACTATCGCATGGTGGATTCTTCCACTAGGTGGTATTGGTATCGTTGTTGGTCTTGCTACCATGGGTCATAAAGTAATGGCGACTGTGGGTACTGGTATTACAGAACTAACACCTAGCCGTGGTTTCGCAGCTCAGCTTGCAACTGCGTGTACCGTTGTTCTTGCTTCTGGTACAGGCCTTCCAATCTCAACCACACAAACATTGGTTGGTGCGGTATTGGGTGTAGGCTTTGCTCGTGGTATCGCAGCTCTGAACCTAGGCGTTGTGCGTAACATCGTTGCTTCTTGGATTGTAACACTACCTGCTGGTGCACTACTTGCAGTTGTATTCTTCTACGCAATTCAGGCTATGTTTACAATGTAATAGCCTTGACGTTAGTAAATATTAGCGTCAGAAAACGGTGAGCTTCGGTAACGATATGTAAATACCATGTCATTATTGACTCAAACGCACAGAAAGGGAGGCTTTGCCTCCCTTCTTTGTTGCACCGCATAAAGAAACTAAATATTATTTGCTCATTGAGGCTGACTCATACGCCTACCCAATTTGAATCGTTAAGGGATTTACTGTGAAAAAACTGATTAGCTTAGTTTTGCTCGCAATGCTTGCGGCTCCAGCTGCCTTTGCACAAGACCGTTATATTGCTGACAAACTATTTACTTATATGCATTCTGGCCCAAACAACACATTCCGTATCATCGGTAGTGTTGATGCTGGTGAAAAGATTACTTACCTACAAACTAACAAGAGCACGGGTTACACCCAGGTTCAAGATAACCGCGGCCGTAAAGGCTGGGTAGAAAGTAAGTTTGTAAGCACTCAAGAAAGCATGGCTCTGCGCATGCCTAAGCTAGAAAAAGAACTGACTGACGTAAAAGGCAAGCTTGCAAATGCTCGCCAAAGTGCAGACAGCGAGAAAGCTGGCCTAGCGAGCTCTCTAGACTCTCGTAACAAGCAAATTGCTGAACTTGAGCAAAACTACAGCGAGATTAGCCAGCAGCTAACGAGCTCTCAAACAGAGAACCGTGAGCTACGCGCTAAGCTAGACACACAAAAAGATGATCTATTGCTGAAGTACTTCATGTACGGTGGTGGTGTTGCTGGTATTGGTCTACTTCTTGGACTTATCCTGCCACACATTATGCCTCGTCGCAGAAAGTCACCAAACGGCTGGTCGTAAGCTGATCGTTTTATCTGCTTAGCCTATCTTGCGCTAAACAGAATAAATTCAGTATCGAATATCAAAAAGGAGCACCGAGGTGCTCCTTTTTATTTGTCTTGGTTTTATCTTCAAGTCACTGCGCTAATCCCTATTAACTAGCCTTTCCACTCGTATAGAGCCGGGATTTCTATCTTCTGATGATTAAACTCAATGATCACCGATTGTGGTTTAATCTCTAACAACTGAATGTCTTGTCCAATCCAATCTCCTTGCGCCACCTCATGACCGTTCACTTTGACCCAACGTTTCGTTTCACTACTTGAGTACATATGAGTTTGTAAATCTAGCTTTGGCAGTACCCCTGACAAACTACTGCCATGAGACTCTAACTCGATGACCGGAGATTCCATGCTTTCAGCTGGTCTAGAATCCATTGGCTCAGGTGCGCTTTGTTGGTCACCCATAAGAGATTCAAGCTTCAATGCTAAATCAGGTGGTAACTCACTGAGGTCTAGCCCTTGCAGTAAATCACTGTCCGATTGCAACTCATTACTGCGCTCAGGTGAGCTTGACTGTGGCGATGAAGGTTCGAAGCTCTCAGTGCTTGGCTCAGAATTAAACTCTGGATTTGGCTCAGAAACATCAGCTCGTGCAAACATGACGTTCGAGTCATTCATATCAGCGGCATTGCTGATATTCACTTGGGCGTACACCTCTTTGCGCGGCAATACTTTTAATTCGTTATGTGGGGGTGCTGTACGAATCAAAAATGGCGACTCATCTTGCGTAACTGCCACTGTTTCATTCGTTACTGGCGCCTTTGAAGCGGTCGCTTTATCTTCAGACTTAAGAGGCATTGTCTCCGTCGACTGGCTGAGCGCTTGAGCAGAGGAAGTATAAGACTGATAAGCCAGCGTACCACCGACTAACAAAGAAGGGACTAATAGTAAAAGAAGACCCATAGCGAGCGATGAACCTTTCTTTTTACTGATCGCCACAGCAGAATTTGGGACATGATGGCTTTGGTAGCCTCTAAGCTCGGATTGTTTGAGCTCTTGCATAATGCGCGACATTAGCTGGCTCCTCCATCGAGTGACATCAACTTAGGTGAATCTAGTTGAGCCAACCTTTGCAATCTTGCCAATGTACGTTTGCCCGCAATACCGTCCACAGACATCCCCTGCCAAGTTTGAAAGGCTTCAACTTTCATTTTTAATTCATTATCAAACACATCATTTCCTGAAACGACTTCACCTAACACTTCAGACAACAGTAAATCCAATAATGTTACGGCTTCGCCTTGATAGCCCTCTTTTAGGGTTTCTCTCAGTGGTTGTTTCCAAATCGCAACATAATCGCCTTGCCACACTTGTTCTAACGAGCGCTTAGGCATTACCAACAATTTCTCGTTAATGAGGAGCTCAACCGAGTCGTCAGACTCCCCATAAAGCACGGCGAATACAGGCTCTTGATCGAGTTCAAGATTAAGAACCACAGGCATCCCAAGCTCCAACAAATCCGTTAGGTTGGCCTGTTGTTGCTCACACACGAACACGCTTTGAGGTTCACTTAAACACAAACCATCACGCAAGGAGGACTGATACCCCCAAAGGGTGTAGAGATCTTTAATCGCAAGAGAACGGTTAGTCCCTTGCATTAAATGCTGTTGAATATCTTGTGGTAATGCAAACTTTGAAGGCTTCGGCTCTGCCGCTAACTTAGCCGTATCTGCCACCAATGAGCGCTGTGTATGCGCCAGTACTTCGGTTTTAGCTTCGCTTGAAGTGTTAGCCGATAACCATGAATCTATATAGGACGGGGCGAAGTTAAAAGTAGTAAAGGCTAAGCCAATGCTTAACGTCGCTAAACCAGCATATTTGAGTAGCTTTGGTGCCACGGTAACTGCGTGCTGTTTTTCAACATGATAGACATCAGCCTGAAAGGCCATGATCTGCTGGCAAGCTCGGTTAACCGTTTCATTGGAGGGCACTTGCTCACCATCATGAAAAGCGAGCTGTAGAGCCTTATCGCACACCAAATTGATAAGTCTCGGAATACCATGAGTATATTGGGCAATCAGCTTGATAGAACGATTCGAAAACAACATCTGCTCGCCACCCGCCGTTTCCAAGCGAAACGCGATGTACTTGCCAGTCTCTTCAGTATTAAGAGGCAGTAAGTGATAACGACCTGTAATGCGCTGCGCTAGCTGGCGCAATTGTGTTGTTTGTAGATGCTGTTGTAATTCCGGCTGACCAACCAACAGCACCTTTAACAACTTACGACTGTCTGTTTCTAGATTGGTTAGAAGGCGTAGCTGCTCCAATACGTCAGCAGCAAGGTGTTGTGCCTCATCGATCACCAATAAGGTTTGAATACCTTCTGCATGGCTATCCAACAAAAAATAATGAATCGCTTGGCTGAGCTGTTTGAGCGATGCTTGTTCAGGGTATTCCACCTCAAACTCATCACAAATAGCTTCTAGTAAATCCGTATTGGAAAACGTAGGGTTGAGTATAAGGCCAGCTTGAGTCTGATTATCGAGTGATGACAACATCGCTTTGGCGACCGTTGTTTTTCCTGTACCTACTTCACCAGTAAGCATCGCAAAGCCCCCACCCTCGCCTAAACCGGCTTGTAGGTTCTGCATCGCTTCTTGGTGACGCTGACTCAGAAACAAATAGCGAGAATTTGGTACAATCGAAAATGGCATCTCAACGAAGCCAAAATATTCCTTATACATGTGCTGCCCTATAATTACGATTAATGGAAAGTACCATTGCTCGCAGTAAAGTCCAGCAGTGATAAAACATTTCGAGGTGATAAGTTGCAAATATACGATAGCCTACCAAAAGACAATGGGCTACAGCGCTATCTAGTCGGTGGAGCGGTACGCGATAAGCTGCTCAATATTGATAGTTATGATAGAGATTGGGTCGTGGTAGGAAGTACCCCTCAAGAGATGGAAAGCCTTGGCTTTACTGCTGTCGGAAAAGATTTCCCTGTATTCTTACACCCAAAAACCAAAGAAGAGCATGCACTGGCTCGCACCGAAAGAAAGTCAGGTTCGGGTTATACAGGTTTCGAATGTTACTTTGCACCGGACGTCAGTTTGGAAGAAGATCTGATGCGCCGAGATCTCACGATCAACGCAATCGCCCAAGATGACAAAGGCCAACTTTACGATCCTTACCATGGCCAAAAAGATCTCTCTAATCGTATTCTAAGACACGTCTCGGACGCTTTTGTTGAAGATCCTCTTCGTGTGCTGCGTGTGGCTCGCTTCGCCGCCAAGCTTCACCACCTTCACTTCACGGTTGCACCTGAAACCATGGTGATGATGAGTGAGATAGTGCAATCTGGAGAACTGGCACACCTCACTGCTGAACGAGTTTGGCAGGAATGGCATAAATCTCTTAGTACTCCGCACCCTGAAGTGTTCCTTTCTGTACTGAAAGAATGCGGTGCATTGGCTGTTGTGTTGCCTGAAATTGACGCTCTGTTTGGTGTGCCTCAACCTGAAAAATGGCACCCTGAAATCGACACGGGCATTCACACTCTGATGGTTGCTCAGCAAGCTGCGCTATTAAGCTCATCATTACCAGTGCGTTTTGCAGCTCAAGTACATGACTTAGGTAAAGGCGTCACGCCAGAAAGTGAGTGGCCAAGCCACAAGATGCATTGCCATACAGGCTTAAAAATCATTAAGAAGCTGTCTGAAAGAGTCAGAGTGCCCAATGAATTCAGAGACCTCGCGTTATTAGTGTGCGAGCAGCATTCTAATATCCATCGTGCAGGCGAGTTAAAGCCAACCACCTTTCTCAAGGTTCTCAACAAGTTCGATGTTTGGCGTAAGCCAGATAGACTCGACGATATACTGCTTTGCTGCCAAGCCGATCATGCTGGCCGTAAAGGATTAGAAGATCAGCCTTATCCTCAAAAAGCACGTTTTGAAGTCGCTTACCAAGCAGCGCTTGAAGTCGAAGTTAAATCGATTATTGCTGATGGTTTTCAAGGTAAAGACATTCGAGAAGAACAAGAGAAACGCAGAGCTGCTGCGATTGAGCGCGCGTTATCAGAACTCTCTAATAGTTAATCTTCATTGCACTAGTAAACACACATTAAAAAACCCGCGATTAAGCGGGTTTTTCGTTTCAACTTGTAGGGTGCTGCATAAGCGCTTTTTACTGCATCATCAAGAAAGCAAACAGACCAAAACCTAGAATCAAGCGGTAGATAACGAACGGTGTCATACCCATACGTGAGATAAGCTTCAAGAAGAAGTGAATACAGATATAAGCACTGATGAAAGAAACCACAATACCCGTTAGTAAGGTGCCAACATGAATAGGGTCACCACTGGTCACTAACTTCAGGCCTAAGTATCCACCAGCCAAAGTGATGATAGGAATAGACATCAAGAAAGAGAATCGAGCCGCCGCTTCACGCGTGAAACCTAGGTAAAGCGCTGCGGTAATGGTTGCGCCAGAACGAGACGTGCCAGGGATGATCGCCATTGCTTGAGCAAGACCAATAAACAGCGCCTTTTTCCAACCCGCTTGGTATTCGTCATCACGCAAGCTTGAGTTCTTATCCACCCACCATAGCAACAGACCAAAAATAATCGTTGTCGTAGCAATTACCCATGCACTGCGCAAATAAAGCTCAACAATATCTTTCATCAACAAACCAAAGATACACGCTGGAATCGTCGCGAGAATGATCATCCACGCGAGCTTCGCTTCTTTACTGCGATCACCCTTAAACACGGAACCAAAGAATGCGCTCAAAAGAGAGACCACTTCTTTGCGGAAATAGATAACTACTGCGGCCAGAGTACCAACGTGGACCGCCACATCAAAGGCCAAGCCTTGATCTTCCCAACCTAATACAGCAGAAGGAAGGATTAAATGTGCAGAACTGGAAATAGGTAAAAACTCAGTAAAGCCTTGCACCAACGCCAACATAAACGCTTCAAAATAACTCATTACTTACCTTAAAAATTATAGTTTTATATCTACGACAGAGAGCGAGTCTAATTGCTGCATCTTCTGCCATATTTCACTGACGGTTCTTCCATCTTGCGGGATCACTCTCGCAGGACAGAGATCATAAAGTGGTTGTGTTACAAAAGGATATTTATAGATATCACTGCGTGGTAATTCTGGTTCGCTTTCAGAAACCACGTCTCCAAACAGCACAATATCAAGATCGAGCTTTCGATCTTGAAGTTTATGAGCATCTTGAGAGCGACCCCATTTAAACTCAATTTTACGAAGTTGCTGTGAAAATTCAGTCAATGAGAGTGATGTGTCGAGCTCTATCACAAAGTTATAAAACGAATGGCTTTCAAAACCTACAGGCTCACAATGATAGATCTTAGAGCATTTAAGGTCAGTCCCTAACGATTGAAGTTCTGTCCATGCCACCCTTGCATGCTTGTCGCGGTCTATGTTCGTGCCAACACCAACATAGGCTATTGTCATGCTTGACCTCGTTCGATGATCACACCGACTGCTTTTGCTTGTGGCACTGCGCCAGGCTTCGCTAAACGGATTTTAATCCAAGGCACTGAGAACTGAGTCATGATTAGTTCAGCAACTTCTTCTGCCACACGCTCAACCAATAGGAATCGGCCATTAGCAATATGATCCAGCACAGCAGTACTAACCGTCGAGTAGTCCAAAGCATCAACCACATCGTCACTCTTACCCGCAGGGCGATTGTCATGAGCCATTTCAATATCAAGCACAAGTTTTTGTTTGATCTCTTGTTCCCAATCGTAAACACCGATCGTTGTAATTACTTCTAGCTGTTCAATGAAAACTTTATCCAGTGCCATGACTTGTCCTTTTAGAGGTCGGATACCCATATTGGGGAAAAAAACGTATTATTTGCGTAATTCCGGATATGATATCAATTACTCTGGGATTGAGCATTATTTTCCCATCGTTAGGCTTATAACCGTTAAGGACAGACATGACCCCTTTGGCTCTCATCATGATCATTGCTGCCTATTTGCTAGGTTCAATCTCGAGTGCGGTCTTGATATGCCGAGTTTTAAGACTCCCTGATCCCCGAACGGTAGGTTCTAACAACCCTGGAGCAACCAATGTTCTGCGTGTTGGCGGTAAAGGCGCAGCTGCTGCCGTCCTTTTGTGTGACATGCTTAAAGGTACCATTCCAGTATGGCTTGGCTACTACCTTAATATCGACTCGATCATTTTAGGTGTTGTCGCGATAGCGGCGTGTCTTGGTCATATGTACCCAATATTCTTCCACTTTAAAGGTGGTAAAGGCGTCGCAACGGCACTCGGAGCCATCGCCCCAATTGGATTCGATCTAACGGGAATGATCATGGCGACTTGGTTGGTTGTGGCATTTTTGTTTCGTTACTCTTCTTTAGCGGCACTGGTTACTGTGTTGCTCGCACCTTTCTACGCTTGGTTAGTCAAACCTCAATACACACTGCCAGTAGCGATGCTGTGTTGCTTGATTGTGTTGCGTCACCATCAGAATATCCGCCGCCTTCTCGATGGCAGCGAACCAAAACTCGGGCAAAAAAAATCGGCTTAAACTTTCATGTCTAAGCCGAACTATTTTTAAACCGAGATACGTTTAAACCGACACAACTCTAATTCAGTCAATACTATTCGTTCTTTCAGTGCTTACAGCAGGTGTTTATCTAAAAACGCCTTCAGCATAGAGTTAACAAACTCTGGTTGCTCTAGCGAGCTAATATGACCAGCACCAGGAATGACCACTAACTCACTGCCCGTAATGCAATCGTGCATTAGGTATGACTCCAGTGCCGGACGTGGCTTATCTTCTTGTCCAACCGCAATCAAAACTGGCAGTGCAAAGTTCTCTACCACTTCAATCATGTCACGACGCCCAAAGACCATTCGACCGATTCGCGCGACTTCTTCCGCTTTATCACCTTGAAGTTCAGACAAATGCTGAGTAAAGCTCTCAACCAAAGCTGGTGAGTTTGTTTGAGCATCATTAGCAAAGAACAGTGGAACTACGGCTTCAACAATCGGTTGAGGAACCATTTTGGTTTGAGTAATGGTGTCTAACATGCAGAAGTATTTAGCATGAGCAACTTCTGGCTCTAAGCCAACAAAGGTATCCATAAGTACCAAAGACTTGATTCGAGCAGGTGCTAACTCCGCTAACTCAGTTCCCCACATACCGCCAACCGATAGGCCGACAACGGAAAACTCTTCGATTTCTAAATGATCAAGGAGATCCAAAATGTGTTGAGCGTAATCTTTCAGGTTACGCATCGAGTTCGGTGCAGCTTGTGACTCACCATGAGACCAAAGCTCTGGAACGATGCAGCGATAGTGAGCTTTTAGAGCCTCGATCTGTGGCTGCCACATTGCACTATCCCAAAGATAGCTGTGACCAAATACAACAACCGGGCCTTGACCTTCATCTAGGTACGTCATCGATTGGTTGTCTACAGTGAACTTATTCATTTTCTTCCCTAATCTCTATCAGCAATTATTTATCGACATATAGTCGGTAAGCTAGGATATAAAAACGGCCGCACAAGGCGACCGTTTATCGAAATACTATGGTTTATTTGGCGATTGGTTATGATTAAGCAATTGGTTCTAGTTGGTCAATTGGCCAACGCGGCGTAGCATGAACAGACAAATCAGCCGTTTCACCATTTTTAAGGCGTTGCATACCAGCGTAAGCAATCATCGCACCGTTATCAGTACAGAACTCAGTTCGTGGGTAGTAAACCTCGCCACCGATTTTCTTCGCTAGCGCTTCAAGCTCAATACGTAGCTGTTTGTTGGCACTTACGCCACCAGCAATCACTATACGTTTCATGCCGGTTTCCGCCAAGGCACGCTTACATTTAATTACCAAGGTCGCACAAACGGCTTCTTGGAAAGCGTAAGCGATATCAGCTCGTGTCTGATCGTCGTTGTCATTCGCACGAATGGTGTTCGCTGCAAATGTTTTTAGACCAGAAAAGCTCATGTCGAGTCCTGGACGGTCAGTCATTGGACGCGGGAACTTAAAACGACCCGGAGTACCTTTTTCTGCCAAACGAGACAGCAATGGACCTCCTGGGTAATCTAAACCCATCAACTTCGCGGTTTTATCAAACGCTTCGCCGGCAGCATCATCAATCGACTCACCAAGGATTCGATACTCACCGATGCCTTTCACTTCTACCATCATGGTATGTCCGCCAGAAACCAGCAGAGCAACAAATGGGAATGGTGGCGGGTTATCTTCTAGCATAGGAGCAAGAAGGTGACCTTCCATGTGGTGAACCGGTACAGCTGGTACACCCCAAGCATAAGCGATACTGCGACCAATGGTTGCACCAACCAGCAGAGCGCCGACTAAGCCGGGTCCTGCAGTGTAAGCCACACCATCGATGTCTTTTGACGTTAGATTCGCTTCAGCCAATGCCGCTTTAATCAGTGGAATGGTCTTTTTTACGTGGTCACGCGATGCCAACTCAGGAACCACACCACCATAATCGGCGTGCAGCTTAACTTGGCTGTATAATTGATGAGAAAGCAGGCCTTGCTCATCATCATAAATCGCAATTCCTGTCTCATCACAAGAGGTTTCAATACCAATAATGCGCATAATTTTCTCGGCACGCTTTCATCTAAAATGGGAAATTAGCGCAATATTACCCTGCCTAAGCTCTTCAAACAAATATTGTACAGACTATAATCGACAAAGTGCTTTACAAAGCCACTGTGATCGGATTAAAATTCCGCACCATTTTTGATCAAGCTGGTTAATGGCCAAACGCGAATAGAGAGTTAGCTCGATGGGTAACTTCTCTGATTTGGTACTGAGTGACCAGCGATAATGAATAACCCCTGAGGTGAAAGGCATATGCCAATAGTTAAAGTACGTGAAAACGAACCGTTCGACGTTGCACTACGTCGTTTCAAGCGCTCTTGTGAAAAAGCAGGTATCCTTTCTGAAGTGCGTCGTCGTGAGCATTACGAAAAGCCAACTACAGTTCGCAAACGCGCTAAAGCAGCAGCTCAAAAGCGTCACGCTAAGAAGCTAGCTCGCGAAAACGCACGTCGCGTTCGCCTGTACTAATAACTTAATCCATAAGGACTGAGTTATGGCTCTTATTGAACAACTCAAAGAAGAGCAAAAATTAGCGATGAAAGCCAAGGACAAACCGCGCCTTGGCACTATCCGCTTAGCTCTTTCAGCAATTAAGCAACGTGAAGTTGACGAACGGATCACTCTGAACGACGACGACATAATTGCTATATTAGTTAAAATGGTTAAGCAACGTCGCGATTCTGTTGCTCAATATGAATCAGCAAATCGTCAAGATCTTGCTGACGTGGAAAAAGCAGAAATTACTGTACTTGAAGGCTTTATGCCTCAACCGTTAACTGAAGAAGAAGTTGTTGCACTACTTGATAGCGCAATCGCGGAAGCTCAACCAGCGGGCATGCAAGACATGGGTAAAGTAATGGCTATCTTGAAACCACAAATTCAAGGGCGTGCAGATATGGGAAAAGTTAGTGGTTTAGTTCGTTCTAAACTCGCTTAATCCCAAATCAAATTGCAACAAGCCGTGCAATCCTTCGGAACGCACGGCTTGTTTGTATCTGTAACCTATTCAAACTATTATTATCCACACTCTCAGTTAGTGCATTTTTCTAAGGTTTTATGGCAGGACACATCCCGCGTAGTTTCATCGATGATCTCCTAGCGCGTCTCGACATTGTCGATATTGTGGACGCACGCGTGAAACTTAAGAAAAAAGGCAAAAACTATGGTGCTTGTTGTCCATTTCACAACGAGAAGACCCCTTCTTTTAGCGTAAGCCAAGAAAAACAGTTTTATCACTGCTTTGGTTGTGGCGTGCATGGCAATGCCATCGACTTCATTATGGAGTTCGAACGTCTCGACTTTGTTGAAGCGATTGAAGAACTTGCCTCATTTTTAGGCCTTGATGTTCCTAGAGAACAGCGCAGTGGTGAAATATCCACAGCACCAAGAGCCAACAGCGAACAAAAACGTAACCTCTACGATTTGATGGGCGGCATCAGTAATTTTTACCGCTCTCAACTGAAAATATCAGCTAACAAGCCTGCGATTGATTACCTAAAGAATCGTGGACTGTCTGGTGAAATCGTACAGAAGTTTGGCATTGGTTACGTCGCTGATGAATGGGACTTGGTTCGTAAGAATTTTGGGCAACAAAAAGAAGCCCAAGACATGCTCGTTACTGGCGGCATGTTGATAGAAAACGATAAAGGTAACCGATACGACCGATTCCGTGGACGTGTCATGTTCCCGATTCGCGATCGTCGTGGTCGAGTGATTGGTTTTGGTGGTCGAGTCTTAGAAGACGGAACACCGAAATACCTAAACTCACCAGAAACGCCTATCTTCCATAAAGGTAAAGAGCTTTACGGCCTTTATGAAGTGCTGCAAGCCTACCGTGAACCGCCGCAAATACTTGTGGTTGAAGGTTACATGGATGTCGTGGCATTAGCGCAATATGGTGTTGATTACTCCGTGGCATCATTGGGCACCTCGACAACCGGTGACCACGTTCAAATGTTGTTCCGCCAAACCAGCACAGTGGTTTGTTGTTACGACGGTGACCGAGCAGGTAAAGAAGCAGCGTGGCGCGCACTCGAAAATGCGCTTGAATACCTGAAAACAGGTAACACGCTCAAGTTTCTATTTTTACCCGACGGCGAAGACCCAGATAGCTATATAAGAGAGAATGGCCAAGAAGCCTTCGAACGACTGGTACAGAATGCGACACCGCTTTCTACTTACTTGTTCGATAATCTTATTGAGATACACAAGTTGAACTTGGGAACAACGGAAGGGAAGTCGGCACTGCGAGCACACGCAAGCGCCTTGATTAACAAAATCCCTGACAGTTATTTCCAAGAACTGCTCGAAAAATTATTGGATGAGCGTACTGGTTTTGATAACCAACTGAGACGAGCTCGTGTTCATACTAAGAACCCGACACCTCAACCGCATAAAGAACTGAAACGCACGCCAATGCGAGAAGTTATCGCTTTGCTTATCCAAAATCCGAGCTATGCTGATATGGTACCGGATTTATCAAGTGTCAAAGGCTTACAGTTGCCTGGACTAAGTTTATTCGTCGAAGTACTTGATAAATGCCACGCGCATCCCCATATCAACACAGGCCAATTATTAGAGCATTGGCGACACAATAAACATGAGGCTCTTCTGTCTCGTCTCGCGAGCTGGGAAATCCCCCTCGACGAAGACAATCAAGAAGACATATTTTTAGACTCACTGGACAACATCCTTGCCCAGTGCGTTGAAAAACAAATTGAAAACCTGCAGGCCAAAGCAAGAAGCGTCGGTTTATCAGCCGAAGAAAAAAGGGAGCTACTAGCTTTAATGCTAGATCTAAAAGCGTAACCCTGTTTGATTAGTCAGCATTTAATAAATTTGTTAACATAATTGGTTTGCATTTGAGAATGCAACGTCCTTCACCAGACCTGAAGTTGGATATCATCTATGGATCAAAATCCGCAGTCACAGCTTAAATTACTTGTTATTAAAGGCAAGGAACAAGGCTATCTGACCTACGCCGAAGTAAACGACCACCTACCTGCAGAAATCGTGGATTCTGAACAGGTAGAAGACATCATTCAAATGATCAACGACATGGGTATCAAGGTAGTAGAAACTGCACCTGACGCTGATGATCTAGCTCTTAATGATGACGATGCCAATATAGATGAAGATGCAGCTGAAGCTGCTGCTGCTGCGCTTTCAAGCGTAGAAAGCGAGATTGGCCGTACGACTGACCCAGTTCGCATGTACATGCGTGAAATGGGTACGGTTGAGCTACTGACTCGTGAAGGCGAGATCGACATTGCGAAGCGCATTGAAGATGGTATCAATACCGTTCAACTATCTGTTGCTGAATACCCAGGAACAATTCCATACATCTTGGAACAGTTCGACCGCGTACTAGCTGAAGAGATTCGCTTAACGGACCTAATCAATGGCTTTGTTGACCCAGACGACGATGGCACAGCTGCGCCAACGGCGACTCACATCGGTTCAGAACTTGCTAAAACAGATCTAGAAGACGAAGACAAAGAAGAAGCAGAAGACGACGAGGAAGAAGAAGAGGAAGATACAGGTATTGATCCTGAGCTTGCTCTTGAGAAGTTCACAGCACTTCGCACTAGCTACCAAAACCGTCAACTAGCAATCAATGAATACGGCCACGAAAGCCCGAAAGCAACACTTGCAACGACAATGATGCAAGACGTATTCAAAGAGTTCCGTCTAACGCCAAAACAGTTTGATTACCTAGTAAACGAACTGCGTACTTCAATGGATCGCGTACGTACTCAAGAACGCCTAATCATGCGTCAAACGGTTGAGTACGGCAAAATGCCGAAGAAATCTTTCATTGCTCTATTTACGGGTAATGAATCTAGCGAAGCATGGTTGGACGAAGTATTAGCTTCAGACAAGCCATACGCAGAAAAGATCAAACGTAACGAGAACGATATTCGTCGCTCAATCCAAAAACTGGATATGATCGAGAAAGAGACGTCTCTTACTGTTCAAAGCATTAAAGATATCAGCCGTCGTATGTCTATCGGTGAAGCGAAAGCTCGTCGTGCGAAGAAAGAGATGGTTGAAGCGAACTTACGTCTAGTAATCTCGATTGCTAAAAAGTACACAAACCGTGGTCTACAGTTCTTGGATCTAATCCAAGAAGGTAACATCGGTCTGATGAAAGCCGTAGATAAGTTTGAATACCGTCGTGGTTACAAATTCTCTACTTACGCTACTTGGTGGATCCGTCAAGCAATCACTCGTTCGATTGCCGACCAAGCTCGTACTATCCGTATTCCGGTTCACATGATCGAAACGATCAACAAACTAAACCGCATCTCTCGTCAAATGCTACAAGAGATGGGTCGTGAACCACTTCCGGAAGAACTGGCTGAGCGCATGCAAATGCCTGAAGACAAGATCCGTAAAGTACTGAAAATTGCTAAAGAGCCAATCTCAATGGAGACACCAATCGGTGACGACGAAGATTCGCACCTAGGTGATTTCATCGAGGATACAACGCTAGAACTGCCTTTAGACTCTGCAACGGCAACAAGCCTACGCGGCGCAACTAAAGACGTTCTTGCAGGCCTAACACCTCGTGAAGCGAAAGTACTGCGTATGCGTTTCGGTATCGACATGAACACTGACCACACTCTTGAAGAGGTTGGTAAACAGTTCGACGTTACTCGTGAGCGTATCCGTCAGATCGAAGCAAAAGCACTGCGTAAACTTCGTCATCCAAGCCGCTCAGAAACTCTGCGTAGCTTCCTAGACGAGTAATTACACGCTTTAGTGTGGTTAGCTTTTAAGCATAAAATAGAAAAGGTGAGCGTTGGCTCACCTTTTTTGTGCCTGCATGATTTAAGTGGCTAAGATGTAAGCGGAATTGCCCCTTATAGTGTCTAGACACCACTGAATGGTTCCCCTATAATCTATGCCCTACGGCCCCTTAGCTCAGTGGTTAGAGCGCACGACTCATAATCGTTCGGTCCCCAGTTCAAATCTGGGAGGGGCCACCAAATTTAGAAAGGCGTAGAAGGTTAGTACTTACTACGCCTTTTTTACATCTATAGATTATGGGTGTAGTTATGGGTGCAGTTAGCACATAACTTAAAACCTCAACTTACTGCGTACTAACTATCTAATTAAATTATGGAATACTGTGTTCGCATCACAAGCATAAGAATTTCACCCTAACGTCCCAAATAGACTGCTGTAACCTCTTCTCTCCCATGGCCTAATTCTTCGCTAATTTGTGTCCTTATTTCTTTTACTCGTTCATATAACTTACTCGGTAACTCCCCCCTCTTTGGACCACCTTTAGCAGGACATGGAAAACCGACCAGCTCAAGATAGCGTTTTTGCGCATACGCATGCCTCAATCCATGAGCCCTATCTATCCCCATTTTTATACAAGCTTGTTGGTAGCGTCCAAGCTGCGTGCTGTAGAGCGACTCCGGAGGGATTAATGAACCGGCCCCGACCCATGATTTCAACTCATCAAGCAACTCCCTCTGCTGTCGAGTCGTAATGGGGATATCTCTAGGGCGAGCCCCTTTTGTTTGAACTAATCTTAGGAACTGCCCTTTATCCGCTTCTTTCAAACGAATTTTCATTGACTCCTCCCTTCGTAAACCGAAAGCAACTTGCAACCGAAATGAAGCTTGTAAGTAAGGGTTATTGATCAGGTTTAATTGCTCTTCCTTTAGTTCTATCGACTTATCTTGGTTTGTAACATACACACGCTTAGGGATACCGAGGTTTGTATTACTAGAAGGAAGAACTCCTGGCTTACCTATTTTCTCCAGTAACCAACGAAGGTGAGCGACTCGGTTTTTAATGGTTCCAGTACTTAGGCCATTACTCATCCACATACCAATCACCACGTTCAAGTGTTTTGAACCTAAGTTATGTAATTCAAGCTTGTTATAGCCGAGCTCTTTCAAGTGTCGATCTACAAGCTTTAGAACCTTTTTGCGTTCAGCTTGTGTCGCGTATGAACCATTGGGGTTTCTCTTTAATACTTGAGTGACTTTGAACATGAAGTTGGTAGCCATAGTTCTGCTTCCTTATAAAACGTTAAGGCAAAAAAAACCGACACTAGGTCGGCTTTATACAGCTATATCAATTGTTCTAATTTCAGAGTGCAGCAACATAGTTCATTGCGATTTTGGGTTAGTGTTATTGCTCCCACTTTATTCGTTAAAAGTGCCACATCCAATAGATATGATAATAGAGCGGTGCTACTGCGTGAGAGGTTCCCGAACAACTGAACTGGCCGTAAGCCGTTATCAATTAGTACTTTGTATAGCCCGAGTGGGCTAGAAATTAGAATGCGCTAAAAGTAGTGGGTTTTATTGCAATCATCCTGACAGCGACTGCTGTATTGAAGTGATTCAACCTGATTATTGTATCTAAGGTAGTAGTAAGCAAGAAAGGAGGCGCTGAGAGCGTCTATAGCTCCGTGGTCATTCGATTAGCATTCGTAGATAAGGCTTATCAGCTTAGTATTGGCGGGCGTTGTAAGCCCTGTCACTCTTGAAGAGTGACAGGGCCCTATATGCGAACCTAAATACCCAGAGAGCGCATACCCGATACTTTGATAATTGTTCTTTGTATTTATAGATCAAACTAACCTAAGATAAACAGCATTTGGGATAGCAAATTTTTGCTTAACACAAATGACTAAGGTTACTTCTTCGGCTTCTATCATCTAAATATCACAAGAAGATATAGATGTTTCGGTGAGTCGCTAGAGAAGTGAAAAAAGATAATGCTGACCAAAGGTTATCTGGCTCAAGTACGTATGTAGAAAACGCTTTGTCAAGCTATTGCAGTTGAGCTATTATCCGCTTCCTTTCAACCATATCAATATAATGATACTGGTTGAATAGTTTAAATGTTTAAGGAGCAAAGCTTGTTAAAACCTACTAATGCTGAAGACTGTAGCCCTATCATCTTTTCTTTTTTTGCAGGAAGTGGCTTTTTAGATCTTGGGTTCGAGCGAGCAGGTTTTGATGTCCGGTTTGTAAATGAATTTCATAAACCTTTTTTTGATGCCTACCAATACTCACGAAAAGTGATGAATCACCCAGAACCTCAATATGAACACCACCTAGGTAGTATTGAAGAGTTTCTAAGTGGTGAACCCAAAAAGCGGTTAAAACAATACGTAGCTAACGCAAGACAAGATGGTTTGGTTGGATTTATTGGAGGTCCTCCGTGTCCCGACTTTTCAGTAGCAGGAAAAAACAGAGGCCGCGAAGGTGATCACGGTAAGCTTACCGAGTCCTACGTCGATAGTATTATTACGTTCAAGCCTGATTTCTTTTTATTAGAAAACGTAAAAGGCTTATTTAGCAACAAAAAACACTCTTTGTTTTATGATGAGATGAAAGAGAAGTTGGTAAAAGCAGGCTACCTATTGACTGATAGGCTCACTAATTGCGTCGAGGTCGGAACCCCCCAAGACCGAGATAGAATTTTGTTGTTTGGAATTAAACGTTCAAAAGTAAAACGTAGCCAACACAAAAAATTAATGCAAAATTTCCAATGGCAGTCCTACTTGAGATTTGATAAAGACATAGTTCTAGACAAATCCTTATGGCCAACAGTAACACCATACGCTCCGAATAGTTCTTTAGCTGTACCCAATTTTTCGAATGACTTAGAGGAATTGACTATTGAATATTGGTTCAGGAAAAATGACGTATATAATCATGCGAACTCCAAACACCATTTCAAGCCAAAGAGCGGCCTTCCCAAAATGCAGACTATTGCGGAAGGGGATGTAAGTGGCAAGTCCTTTAAAAGGCTACATAGGTGGCGTTATTCAGCAACTGCGGCATATGGTAACAATGAGGTACATTTACACCCTTACCAAGATCGAAGATTAAGCGCTGCGGAAGCTCTTGCCATACAGTCATTACCGAAAGAGTTTGAATTACCACAGAGCATGAGCTTATCGAACATGTTTAAAACTATTGGTAACGGTGTACCATTTTTACTATCCGAAGCTATAGCTAAGACAATCAAAGACTTTTTGAAAACTCTCTGATTAATAAAGTAAACCGCATACCCCCTTTTCTCCTTCATATGACACACTTTTAATCACTATGGTAATATGGCACTAATAACTTATATATTTGGTGCCTTATGAACTTTGAAGATCTGCTCGATGACATAGAACAACTCATCGACCTCCCCTTGAATGCAATAACTGCAACTACAAATGGTATAACTCTTCTATCTATAGACAGAGAAAATGGCAGATATATAGTCAAATCTGACGGTTCAAATAAAGAACAAAAACGAAACATCCGAGAACTAGAGGCCATTTTCGAAAGCTTAGATAAAGATGGCTACTGTAACGTAGAGCAAGCTCTTCAAGGATCATTCACTAGTAGACACCAACCAGAAACAATTTTTGCGAACCTTCCATACATTCAATACTTCAAGTATGAGCGTCGCAAGCACCTAGTTCTAAGAGATAGCAATCAACATGTTTTAGGTGAGATACAGGAGCTCCCGTCGAAAGAACAGAGACAAGTTCGTAAAGCTCTAGCTTCCAACAAAACATTCAGCCAAAACCTTTTAGCAGCGCAACTCGATAAAGCGCTGATTAACTTAAGTAAAGAAATTCAAAGCCTACATATTAAGCAACCAGGGTTCCTTGTCGATAGCCAAATTAGAGAAATCGTATCAGAGCTCGGCAAGATAAACGATACAGTTCAATCAACAACAGTCTCATTAGACAGTAAAGTTGAATCTGTTGACGACACTTCAACAGAACTTGCGAAAGACTCCAATTTTGACATGTCAGACTTAGTTGACCTATCTTCTGTCACAGGTGTAGACGACGGTAACAACACTAACTCAGAATCTTCCAGTGAAGAGGAAGAGGAAGAGGATAGTTCCGAGTTAATCGTGCCAAATATTAGGAGGCAAACACCAAGTCTCTACGCTCTTTACCAAAGGCTTTTGCACAATGAGATAGAAATACAGCCAGATTATCAACGACAAGATCGAATTTGGGATGACAATAAGAAGTCAAAACTAATTGAATCCATTTTAATGGGCCTACCACTTCCTATTTTTTATTTTGGTGAACGCAAAAATGACAACTGGGTAGTTATTGACGGATTACAACGAATCACAACAGTCCAAGACTTCATGATGGGACATTTCCCATTAAAGCTAGATAAAGACTCTCCAGTCATTGAAGCTAATGGAAAATTCTTTACCGACTTCGATCGTAAGTTCACTCGAGCCATAACAGAGTTTGAGGTAACTGCATATGTTATTGATATGGAAGAAGATGACAAAAGCAGCGGCAGCGTCAACCGCTTTATCATAGAGCTATTTCATCGTATAAATACTTATGGAGTAAAGTTAAGTGATCAAGAAATTCGTTCTGCAATCAACTTTGGTAGTAGTGTCTTTTATTTGAAATTTTTAGCTTCAAGTCAGACGTTTATCTCATCGACAAATAATACTGTTAACCCCAAAAGGCAGAAAGACTTAGAACTATGTTTAAGTGCTCTTGCTTTTATTATTTTTGGTTACGAAGCATTCAAAGTATCTAAATATGATGATTTTCTATCCAAAGCTATGAATTGGGTCAATAATCAAGATTTTGAAAAAGTCGAGCATGAAAACGGGCAAATCGACTACGAGTCATATTCTCCAATTATCATTTCGCTTACGTCTCAATTTGAATCTAGCCTCAAATTTAATCATGAATTATTTGGGAAAGATGCATTTAAAAAGGTTAAAAACGCACAGAAAAAAGATCCTATCAGTAAGCCTCTATTTGAAGTTCTAGTCACATTGTTTGCAAATGCAAGCAAAGAACAAAAAGAGCAAATCAAAAAGAACAAGTTTGCATTTATCGATGGTTTATATTCCGCAATAAAAAATGACTCTCGAGACTATGCTGAATGGAAAAGTCCAGCCTATGTTAACTCTGACAGAGGGCTGTACTACGCACTATCTAACTCAACAGGTAAAAAAGTAACCATTAGCTATAGATTTGAAGCTATCTCAAATATACTGGCACAAACTACTGGCTGTACTATCGACATAAAACCTCTGGCTAGGTTGGAAAAATGATGATTAATAAATTAGAACTAAAAAACTTTAAATGTTACAAGTATCGTGAGTTCAATCTGGGGCATTTGACGGTATTTTGCGGCAATAATTCAGTGGGAAAAAGTACTGCGATCCAAGCCCTAGCAATCCCATTTCAAAGCAAGTTTGGTTCTGAAGTTCTACTAAATGATAACTTGGTAGAACTTGGGGCTGTTCGTGATATCTATTCAACACACGCAGAAACAGACGACAATAGCCTAAATATTGCTTTATACGTTGATAATAATAAATGCTCGTGGGGCTTTGACGACCTGACAGAACAAGCCACTTTAAAAAACCATCTACTCAATAAGTGTATGGAGTCTGAAGCTTCCGATTTATCGCATCACTATTTTGTAGATAAAGGCTTTCAGTTCCTACAAGCCGAACGCTTTGGACCACGAGCATATCTTGAAAACAGCCACGACCAATCTATTCGTTACTGGTTAGGAGCTAAGGGTGAATATGCTTATGAGATATTGACAGATTTAACTAACAACAGTGTGCGTCTCGCATCAGGAGACAAGAGAATCTTGAAAGATGACGAAGGTCGTTCAGTTCGACGTAACATCATTAACTGGATGGCGGAGATCTCTCCTGGGTTTAATTTTGAATCTGATACAGTAAAAAATGCTGAAATCAGTCACGCTCAATTTCAAGCTTATGGGTCAGGCAAAACTAACCCAGTAAACATGGGGTTCGGATTGAGCTATTCGTTAGGTATCGTTTGTTCTCTATTACTTACTGAACCCGGTGGGCTTGTAATAATAGAGAACCCTGAAGCCCATTTGCACCCTCGCGGGCAAAGTTACATAGGTCGTTTAATTGCACGAGCAGCCTTAGCTGGGGTTCAAGTAATTATTGAGACTCATAGTGATCATCTTCTAAATGGAATCCGAGTTGGCGCACGCTTGGATGATGATTATATTGGTGATGACTTTAAATTATTTTATGTTTCTGGCGTGTCTAACAACGAAAGCAACGTCGAAGAAATAACTGTTGGTATTAACGGCGAACTATCTTCTTGGCCAGAAGGCTTTTTTGACCAACAAGCATACGATCTCAAGACATTAATGAAGGGGGAAGAAGTTACTGATTTGGGGAGACGTCGATGACTAGCGCAGCCAAAGTTAGCGTCACACAACATAGTATTAACGGTTTAGCTACCGAAAATACATTTAATGACATTGAAAATGTAGCCAACAGACTCAAAGACTCGTTAGAGCTTTATAAACGCTCAACCAATGTTGACATAAATTGTCCGAACGACTTTTTTGAATATGGGGACGTAGGTACGTCTTTAAACGATAGGCTACTGGATATCACTAATGATAATTGGGATCTTTACCTATTAGCATTCCAAGAAATGAATAAGGTAGTACTTCCCTACGTAACTAACAACAATACTGAAGGAATGATTGCAGTAATCAACCACCAAACAGCAAACCTACCTCGTCACTATTCATTTATACTGGATGATACATTCAGATGGCCAACCGTTTCACCAGGACTACATACAACATCATGGAGCAACACACTCTCACTGAATTCGCAATTTATCGCAGATAATCACGCTGACGTGCAAGAGTTCTTATCATGGTCAACGTTGAATTATGAATATCTCGATTTTCACCCGAACCTTTTGAGTACACTAGGTACAATTCAAATTGGTACATATCAAGATTATAAACAACTACTATCACACGGTTTGAACACCTTAAATCAGTCCTATCATCTTATCTCATCTGAAGCTAATCAGAATCAAGCAGATTTAAATGTTATCTCCAACTTAACAAACCAGTTGGGACAACAACTCAATTGTTCTCGGCAAGGCCGAAATAAAGTCCCTACTCAGTTTAGAAAACCACCTTTGGTTCTACCAACCGGCAATGAAACCATTAATTGTGAGTATCACTTAAAGATTGATACAAAAGACAACGGACAACCTATCCCACACGGTCGAGGAAACCCTGTCCGAATCTACTTTGGCCTAAAATCCTATGATGAGTATGAGCGTAAGCAGTTTAAACTTGCCCACATAGGGAAACACTTGTAGCCGATGTCTGCTCGTAAACTCAGAAAAGGACGAAAGAACCTTAACACTACATGTACCTATAGTTAGGACTTAATGTCCTAGCTACCTCACGAATAAAAGACAAGAAAAAGTGGGGAAGAGCTACCTCACTTCCTTCACTTTATCTTTTGGTTGGACTAAGACTTTAAGAGTGAAGGAAGTGAAGTAAATATCCAAAACAAACTTTTCTTTTACTGATCAGGCAAATGAACCAAAGGAAAAAGGTACTTGGTATAGCCATTCTGATGACGGGATTGAAGTATCCCTTCCCTAGCTAATAGTTTTAAAGCTCTTCCAACATGAGCAACATTATTATTAGGGATGGCTATCAAATCACAGATCTGTTTAGGAGCCAACCACTCTAAATTATGAGCAGAACGATTGGCATAAAGATGGATATGCTCAACTAAAAGTTGGTACCAGTTACCTTTGTCCACGTACATCTTTGAGATTTTATCTACTTTAACTTGCTCTTCTCTAGATAATACCCACGCCTCTCCAGCTTCATATAAATACTTAACTTCAAGCCAAAACTGGCAAAGATTTTCTGGATACACGAGCTCAAGACGACCTGACTTTGAGTACTCCCAACCTAGAACCTTGTTCACATCATCAATCAAGATTGGTTCGGTAAGCTCAATAACGGCATAGCGAGAATTACCAGTTTGATCTTTCAAGAAATCAGTCTCGTTAACCGTAGCAATAAAATGACTTTGTCTCGGCTTCTTGACGTCAATTCGGCTATAAGGAGGCCTTACTGTATCAACCTCCTTTGATATAAAAGCCTTCAAAGCTCCTTGGCTATTTTTGGTAGAACGCTCCAACTCACCAAGCTCAATAATCCATGATCGAATGCATGACAACACACTATCTTTGTTATCAGGGTTAAGCTCAGCCCCTTCCAAAAATGAATAAGGTACTATCTTTGCAATCCGTTCTATAAAAGCAGTCTTCACGAAAGACTGCTCTCCCTGAAGAACAGGAACAAGCTTACTTTTAAAATTGTCTTCATATATTGAGGCAATACAGCCGACTAGCCAACGCTTCAATATGATACTCGTAAGTTGAGGGTGCTTAGAGCGAATACAACCAACGACGGAATTTAACCTACTAGTACCGTCCCACATTTTATTGGCTAAGTACCTTTCTATCGGGTGATAAACATTTTCTTTAGCCAACACGTGAAAGTGATCATCTATTCCTGCTTTTGGGTAATCATACCTAGATGAAGCACTGATCAATTCGCTTCTCACGACTTCATTAGGCAGCACTTTGCCATTAGCAATTACTTCATTTTCTAAAGTCATGCCATTTAGAAATGGTTCAAAACCTAAAAAGCTCAGTAACACTTTCAGATTATCAGATGTGTTCAGGATTTTCGTCTGAGCCCCTACTTGCTTACAATCAATAAATATGGGCTCCAGTCCTTTATCAGTTTTGCTCATACAGGACCACCTTGTTGGTTTAGCCACTCAACAAAGTCAGACTCTCTCCACCCAAGACAACGACCATTGATTTGAATAGGCTTAGGGAATGACTTGTCTTTTGCCCACCAACGCCAAATTGTTCTTGGGTTACGACCAACTGACTCAGAAACCTCTTTCAAGGACATAATTCGATTGTGTGTCATAAAATCTCCTTTGCTCTCTTTAGATGACACAACTAGTGTGAAGAAAAAAAATCCAACGAGGCTATTTGCGCAAGCACTTTAGTATTACTTTGAGTATCAGAAACAGAGGAAAAGAGACTTTAACCTTACATATCAATATTTTAAAAAGGCGAAGTGAAAATTAGATATAAACAAACTGAAAAATCTTTGTAAGTAAGGCGGTTTTTGCCTTACTTATCTAAGATTTGACCAAGCGAAGCGCGGTAGAAATTCGGATTCCGAATTCGGAGAAGAGTCAGATGCAGCACCGTCAAATGAGTAATTCGGGTTCCGAATTCTGGGAAGAGTCAGATTCAGCACCGTTCAATGAGAAATTCGGATTCCGAACTCTGAGAAGAGTCAGATGCAACACTGTTAAATGCGTAATTCGGATTCCGAATTCAGAGAAGAGTCAGGTGTAACACCGTCAAATAAGTAATTCGGATTCCGAATTTTAGGAATAGTGATTGGAAACCTATAGCTTTTCTTTCCCCTTACGCCATTGATCAAACTCTTGGTGTGTCATACGTATTGTTTCTGGGTACTTTTTTCCATAGCGAGCTTTGAGTGCAAGCTTGTAACCCTGTGCTCGATTTAAGCCAATAGACTGACATAGCTCCGTAAATTTCTCTCGGTCAGCTATTCTGGCTCTATCTTTATCAAGCTGAAGACCCAATTCATATTCTCGTTGCTTAAACAGCTTCTTTGCCTCTTCATACAACTTGTAAACTTCACTCATCATGACTTCCTAATAAATAAAAACACACGCCTACCTTTACTATCGACGTCATAGTCAGTGTAAATAAAAACGTGCTCTATTTAATAAAACTAGGTTCCGATTTTTGTAACATCTGATGAATTATTCACTTCAGCAGAATGGCCCTTCTAGTCATTTATATAATTAGCGAATATTCACAATATTAGAGTTCTCCACATCAACTTGACTCAGCTTACGCTCCCATAGTTCCATCGCTTGACGCTTTTCCGCTAAATAATCATATCGGTCATAGTGCTTAGAGCTAACATCATTCAAAGCATGGTTTTGAAGCCTATCTCTTAGAATCTTGCTAATTCCTATCTCTCCCATCAATGTCTTACAAGTACGACGAAAATCTCTAGGTACAAAATGCTCTATTTCAGGGTGATCTTCTCGGTAGCGAGTGATTGCCGTACGTAGAGAATCAAGCTTCATATGATCATCTTTGTTTTGAAAGTGCGGAAATATGAAAGGGCTATCAACTGCGACCCTCTGTTGTTTCTTTAAGATCTCTAAAGTGGAAACAGTTAAAGGGATAAGATGACTGCGCTTATTTTTAGAAATTTCAGGCTGTATACACCAGGTTCGCTCTTCCCAGTTAATAGCTTGCCATTTAGAAGCGGCTAATTCATAAGGCCGTTGTCCGCCAGTATGAAAACAAGCCAGTATTAAATGTCTCATCGATTCTGAAGCTCGAACTCCTAACAAATCAAATTCAATATCGCCCATGAACTGATACAACTCGCTAAAAGTTAGGTAACGCTCCCCCACCTTTTCAGCATCTTTTTGCTTAGGTATTAATGATACAGGGTTAAGCACCAAGCCAAACTTGTCACTTCTCAGGAAGTGAGCAGGGTCATTATCATGTGAAAGCCCATAATTGAACGCCGCGTGCAAATAACTTCTTACTCGATTACTTTGTGTTGGTGCTCCACGCTCAATCATATGAGCTATGATTTCAACTATCTGACCTGTGGTTACATCACAAGCCTTAGTTCGCTTGTCGATAAAAGGATAAACTTCATTCTCAAGAGCTTTGCGTACGTTTGAAGCCGTACGCTTTTTATCTTTGATCATCTGCCCAACATAGCTCTCAAACAAAAATTCAAGTGTGCCTTTGCTCTCGTCTTCTTTCCTTTTATCCTCTCGGTTCTGCGCCTCTTTAGCCAGTTCATATTTAGGGTCTAAACCTTGCTTCAACATCAGCCCTAATTCCTGAGCTCTCACTCTAGCATCAACCAGACTTAAGGTTGGAAAACGTCCAAGCTGAATGAATAGTCTTCGTCCTTCTTTAAAGTACCTAAATACAAAATTCTTGTTATCACTAGGAAGTACCTTAACCCCTAACCTACCAGTACCTCTTGTTCTGTCATTATCCCAAACATAATAAGCACTACTCTTGGATTTAAGCCCAACGATTTCCTTTTGTGTTATAGACATTCCTTTTCCTTACATAGTGCACCCACGAAATGTGGTGTAGTTATGGGTGTAGTTAGTACGTAACTTAAAGTCAGTTTGGAAGACGAGATGAGATAAGGCAAATAGAATAACCCTTATATATCAGTAAGAATGGGAGTTTGAGACACATGTTGAGATTTAATGAAACAAGAAAACTTACGACTCATAATCGTTCGGTCCCCAGTTCAAATCTGGGAGGGGCCACCAAATTAGAAAAGCCAGAACAGTTCATGCTGCTCTGGCTTTTTGCTTTTCTAGATCTGCACACTCACGCAGTATTCCCTACAAATAACGAATCGCTCCGCACACAGTTCCAATTGCTTCTCTGTGACTAAGCTTACTTTTCTTTTATAAAAAAGGCGGCAATATGAACGTACATAAATCGTTCAATAGTTCAGGGAAGAAACATGAAAGACGAAACACTCTCGATTCACTTCGGCTACGAAACCGATCCAACAACCAAATCGGTTGCTACTCCTATTTACCAAACCGTTGCTTATGAATTCGATGATGCGCAACACGGCGCCGACCTGTTTAACCTTGCGGTGCCGGGCAATATCTACACTCGTATAATGAACCCAACCAACGATGTGTTGGAAAAGCGCATGGCAGCCTTAGAAGGAGGAATTGCAGGCTTAGTCGTGAGTGCGGGCAGCGCCGCGATCAACTACGCGATTCAAACGCTGGCACAGATCGGTGACAACATTGTCTCCACACCTCAGCTTTACGGTGGTACTTACACCCTATTTGCTCACATGCTACCAAACCAAGGCATAGAGGTTCGCTTTGCCAAAGACGACAAGCCTGAAAGCTTAGCTGCACTGATCGATGAAAAAACCAAAGCGGTTTATTGTGAAAGTATCGGTAACCCAGCAGGCAATATTATCGACTTAGAACGTGTTGCTGAGCTTGCTCACGCACAAGGTGTGCCTGTGATTGTCGATAACACGGTGGCGACACCTGTGTTGTGTAAACCTATCGATTTTGGTGCCGATATTGTGGTGCACTCGCTCACCAAATACGTTGGTGGGCACGGAACAACATTGGGTGGCGTGATTGTAGACTCAGGTAAATTCCCATGGGCAGAGCACAAAGATCGCTTCCCAGTATTTAATCAGCCAGAACCTTCTTACCACGGTGTGGTTTATACCGAGGCTTTTGGCGAAGCCGCGTTTATTGGTCGTGCTCGAACGGTTCCACTGCGTAATACAGGCGCAGCACTGTCGCCCATGAATGCTTTTATGCTAATGCAAGGTCTAGAAACTTTATCGCTACGCATGGAGCGACACACAGAGAACGCACTAAAAGTAGCAGAGTACCTTCAGCAACATGAGAAAGTGAGTTGGGTGAGCTACGCTGGTTTACCAAGGTCTGAGTTCTATCCGCTGGCTGAGAAATACATGCAAGGTAAGCCGTCTGCCATTTTATCTTTTGGCTTGAAAGATGGTTATGAAGCCGGAGTTCGTTTCTATGATGCGCTGCAAATCTTCAAGCGCTTGGTGAATATCGGCGATGCGAAATCTCTTGCTTGTCACCCTGCCTCTACAACACACCGTCAATTAAGCGAAGCGGAACAAAAGCAGGCTGGTGTGTCACCAGAGATGATTCGTCTATCAGTAGGTATTGAACACATTGACGATATCTTAGCTGATCTAGAGCAAGCACTTAATACTTAGCGCTTAATAACAGGAAAGCTAGCTCTAACACTGATCGTTAACTAACAGACACAAAAAAGCCCATCACAGGATGGGCTTCTTATTATCTAATTTTCTTAGATAGGCTGGCGATTACTCAACCGTTACCGCTTTCGCTAGGTTACGAGGTTGGTCAACGTCGGTACCTTTGATTAGCGCGACATGGTAAGACAGCAGCTGCATCGGTACTGTGTAGTAGATAGGCGCTGTTACTTCACTTACGTGAGGCATCTTGATGATCTTCATGTTTTCATCACTTTCAAAGCCAGCGTCTTGGTCAGCGAATACGTAGAGCAAGCCACCACGAGCACGTACTTCTTCAACGTTTGATTTCAGCTTCTCTAGTAGGTCATTGCTTGGTGCAATAACGACAACTGGCATATCTGCATCGATAAGAGCCAAAGGACCGTGCTTAAGCTCACCAGCCGCGTAGGCTTCTGCGTGAATGTAAGAGATCTCTTTCAACTTAAGAGACG
Source organism: Vibrio sp. 14N.309.X.WAT.E.F5 (assembly GCF_030397615.1). Classification (NCBI taxonomy): domain Bacteria; kingdom Pseudomonadati; phylum Pseudomonadota; class Gammaproteobacteria; order Vibrionales; family Vibrionaceae; genus Vibrio; species Vibrio sp. 14N.309.X.WAT.E.F5. Next base: position 195,463 of record NZ_JAPNXR010000004.1, read on the forward strand.
CTTCCATTGCGATTGGGTAGAACTCACCACGACCTAGGAACAACGTGTGGTGCTTATCTGCAAAATCAGGTGCTAGCGCTTCAATCTCTTTATCAAATGCCAATGCTTTTTCAATATCAGCAGGCAATTGATGCAGTGCTTGAACGATTTCAGCTTCTTTCTCTTCATTGATACGACCTTGTAGACGACCAATTGACGTTACCATCATCAGCATAGCCGCTAGCTGTGTTGTGAAGGCTTTAGTTGAAGCAACACCGATTTCAGTTCCTGCGCGAGTCATAAAGGCAAAATCAGATTCACGAACTAGCGAAGAACCTGCAACGTTACAGATTGTCATTGCTGACATGTAACCTTTCTCTTTTGCAAGACGAAGTGCAGCAAGCGTATCCGCCGTTTCACCAGACTGAGACAGAGTCACCAATAGGCTATTCGGACGAACAACGAAATCACGGTAACGGAATTCAGAAGCAATCTCTACGTCACAGCTTACGCCTGCTAGAGATTCAAACCAGTAACGAGCTGCCATACCTGAGTTGTAAGACGTACCACATGCGATGATCTGCACGTGCTCTACCTTGCTTAAGATCTCTTCAGCTTTAACACCGATTGCATTAGTGATTACAGAAGTGTCAGAGATGCGACCTTCCATTGTGTTGATCAGCGCTGTTGGCTGCTCAAAGATCTCTTTTTGCATGAAGTGACGGTATTGACCTTTATCACCTGCATCGTGCTCTGCGTTTGATTCAACGATGTCACGCTCAACACGCTCACCCGCCACATCAAATACCGTAACATCACGACGAGTAACCTCAGCAACATCACCCTCTTCTAGGTACATGAAACGACGAGTTACGCTTAATAGTGCAAGCTGGTCAGATGCTAGGAAGTTTTCACCAACACCAAAACCGATAACGATCGGGCTACCTGAACGAGCTACAACGATACGGCTAGGATCTTTACGATCAACTGCCACCGTGCCGTATGCACCGTCTAATTGTTTCGCTGTCTTTTGAAGCGCTTCAACCAATGAATCAGAAGTACGAAGTTCCCATTCAACTAAGTGAGCGATAACTTCAGTATCCGTTTGTGAAGTAAACACGTAACCACGCTCTTGAAGAAGAGCACGCAGTGCTTCGTGGTTTTCGATAATACCATTGTGTACAACAGCAATATCACCAGACATGTGTGGGTGTGCATTCGCTTCAGACGGCTCACCGTGCGTTGCCCAACGTGTATGAGCGATACCAGTACCGCCAATGACATGTTGCTGATCAACTGCGTCTGCTAGCTCTTGTACTTTACCAAGACGGCGCACACGAGTTAGGTTAGATTCAGTATCGACTACAGCGACACCCGCAGAATCGTAGCCTCGGTATTCTAGGCGGCGAAGGCCTTCTACTAAAATTTCGGCTACATCACGTTGTGCTACTGCACCAACAATTCCACACATAGTTTTACTCCATCAATTTCGTTTATTCCTACTGGCAGCAAGCAAAGGCCATATCTTTCATTAAGATTAATTATAGGAAGATAAATGCATAATAGTTAAAATTAGGTTTAAGCAGGATCGGTTAGGATCACTCGAACGTCATGTGATTCAATACTTGCTTGGAATTCTTTGTCCAAATCTGTATCGGTAATCAAAATATCGATGTGTTCCCACGCTAATTCCAAATTAGGGATCTTTCGTCCCACTTTTTCAGACTCAACCATCACGATCACTTCTCGTGACACTTCAGCCATAACTTTACTCAGACCAATCAATTCATTGAACGTGGTCGTGCCTCTATCAAGGTCGATACCGTCAGCTCCAATAAACAATTGGTCAAAATCGTAAGCACGAAGTACTGACTCCGCGACTTTGCCTTGGAAAGAATCCGAATGGGTATCCCAAGTACCACCCGTCATTAATAACGTTGGTTCACTTTCAAGCTCATTAAGCGCATTAGCCACGTGCAATGAATTGGTCATAACAACCAAACCACGCTTAGTATTAAGCTGCTGAATCAAGGCACCAGTCGTGCTGCCACTATCGATGACAATGCGATTATGGTCGCGAATCAAATCTGCAGCGGCTTTTGCTAATGAAATCTTTCGAGTCGAAACTTGTTGACCCAGTTCTTCGTTCACAACCTCTTTCGGTAATGAAATCGCACCACCATAACGGCGTAAAAGCTGACCGTTTTTCTCTAAAGACGCCAAGTCCTTTCTAATCGTGACCTCTGAGGTTTCGAACTTAGCGGATAATTCATCAACACTAACCTCCCCCTTTTCATTCACTAGATTAGAAATTGCATGTCTTCTGAGCTGAGTGTTTCGTTTCGACATTTTAAAAAGGCCATTAAGTTTCGATGTGAAACATATTATAGTTACAACGAAACTATTTAGTCCATTTATTTTGATCCGAAAAATTAATAAATAGCGATAAAACCTTGTCCTAAGACAATTGTTAAGCAGTGATATTGAACTCATTAGGTGGTAGAATCCGCACCCGAAAAGAAAAAAAATTACAAAACTGACCGTTATTTTTCTGCAACTTTCACCTGATATATTGGTGTAAGTCACAGAAACCCGACGTTGAATCAAAATCTTTTAGTCATAAAATGACTAAAATTGATGAAAGACTTACAACTCTGAAGGACATATTGGAAGTCCCGCGCTTTTACACAACAGGCACAAAATGTTGATGTAGCGGACCAATCTTCAGAACTTAAATAAATTTCAAATTGTAACAATACTTACCGGAGAGTACCTTCCATGAAAAAGACCAAAATCGTATGTACGATTGGCCCTAAAACTGAATCTGTAGAGAAGCTAACTGAACTAGTAGATGCTGGCATGAACGTTATGCGTCTTAACTTCTCTCACGGTGATTTCGCAGAACACGGCACTCGTATCGCGAACTTCCGTAAAGTAATGGAAAACAAAGGTGAGCAACTTGCTATCCTTCTAGATACTAAAGGTCCTGAAATCCGTACTATCAAACTTGAAGATGGTAACGACGTAGATCTAGTAGCTGGTCAAGAGTTCACTTTCACAACTGACGCAACAGTTGTTGGTAACAAAGACGTAGTAGCAGTAACTTACCTAGGTTTCGCTAAAGACCTAACTGCAGGTAACACTATCCTTGTTGATGACGGCCTAATCGAAATGGAAGTTATCGCAACAACAGAAACTGAAGTTAAGTGTAAAGTTCTTAACAACGGTGCTCTAGGCGAAAACAAAGGTGTTAACCTTCCTGGCGTTTCTGTTCAACTTCCAGCTCTTTCTGAAAAAGACAAAGCTGACCTTAAGTTTGGTTGTGAGCAAGGCGTTGATTTCGTAGCTGCTTCTTTCATCCGTAAAGAAGACGATGTTAAAGAAATCCGTGAGCTTCTAAACGCTAACGGCGGCGAAAACATCCACATCATTTCTAAGATTGAAAACCAAGAAGGTGTAGATAACTTCGATTCAATCCTTGAAGCTTCTGACGGCATCATGGTTGCTCGTGGTGACCTAGGTGTTGAAATCCCAGCTGAAGAAGTAATCTTCGCTCAGAAAATGATGATCGAGAAGTGTAACCGTGCACGTAAGATGGTTATCACTGCAACTCAAATGCTTGACTCTATGATCAGCAACCCACGTCCAACTCGCGCAGAAGCGGGTGACGTTGCGAACGCAATCATGGATGGTACTGATGCAGTAATGCTTTCTGGTGAAACTGCTAAAGGTAAGTACCCAGTTGAAGCTGTTACTATCATGGCTCAAATCGCGAACCGTACTGATTCAGCTCTTAAAGCTGAACTAGGTTCTCGTCTAGACAGCCCACGTCTACGCATCACTGAAGCAGTATGTAAAGGCGCGGTAGACACAGCAGAGAAGCTAGCTGCTCCTCTAATCGTTGTTGCAACTGAAGGCGGTAAGTCTGCACGTTCAGTACGTAAGTACTTCCCAACTGCAAACATCCTTGCTCTAACAACTAACGAAAAGACAGCTGCACAGCTAGTTCTTACTAAAGGTGTTAAGCCAGTTCTTGTTGACTCTATCGAGAACACAGACGCTTTCTACATCAACGGTAAAGAAATCGCTCTACAATCTGGCCTAGGTAACAAAGGCGACATCGTAGTTATGGTTTCTGGTGCTCTAGTTGCTTCTGGTACTACAAACACAGCGTCTGTTCACGTTCTATAATCGAGAACAGCAACGCAATAAAATATAAAAGAGGGCTTCGGCCCTCTTTTTTTATGAAACAATATCTTGCCTAACTTTTCAGTACGCTGTATTATCAATACATAATAGAACTACGTACTGTTAACTTCCAATTGACTCTTTCTAAGAGACGGATTAGCAGACTAGAAATCAAATATATACATGAGGTTTGTAATGTCTAGTCCTACTCTCACTGATAAAGTATCGAAAATGATTCGCCAAGATATCCTGAATGGTGAATTGCTCCCTGGCCAAAAACTCGTTGTTGCTGATCTAAAAAGTAGATACAACGTGGGTGCATCGCCAATTCGTGAAGCCTTGGTACAATTGTCTTGGAGCAAGTACGTAAAACTAGAGCCACAAAAAGGCTGCTGGGTATCTCCGGTATCAAAGAAAGAACTTAACGATTTGTACGAAAGCCTTCGTGTTGTCTCTTCCGTTCTGCTTAAAAAAGCCATTTCATCAGGCGATGAGAGCTGGGAATTAGAAGTACTGACGTCTTACCATAAACTGTCTAAAATCCAATATGTGGCAGAAGAGTTTGACTGCGCTGAGTGGGAAGAACGTCACCAACAGTTCCATGTATCACTGCTTGAAGGCGCGGATTCAGAGAACATGTTTAAATTCTTTGATGACTTGATCAACCAAGTTAAGCGTTATCGTTTCCTAGTTCTATCGGCTGAAACAGTGACAGATGATCTGTTCAATATCGATGAACACGAAATGATCATGAAGCTAGTACTCGCTAAAAATGTCGATCAAGCGACAGAGTTGCTGGATCAACACCTGCTAAGCTCAATGAAACGAATTGAAGAAGTTATCGAAGCGGCATAAAGCCAAGATAGATTCTAACCATATAAAAACGGAGCCTAATGGCTCCGTTTTTTATTTCCAGTATTACGACTGAACTACCACCCAAAAAACTCTTTGTGATGAGTATTGAGCAGCACAACCATAGGTAAAAAATACAACGCACTCAGTTGAAAACCAAGAATGACTAATGTGCCTATGGTTAACCTCACTAAAAAATCGACAAACATACTACGCCTCTTTTCACTCGACAGTATGATCCCCAAATGCTTGCTCCAGCTAACCCAATTCGACTGTTACGCTTCAACTCATTAATAAAGCGAGCTAATCCAATGAATTAATTTAACGGTGTCATCCTTTTACTTCCGGTAAACACTCTATTTATTGCACCGTCTAACACGATGAAATCTGAAGTACAGCCATTTGCTTATTGTTCAGTTTAGCTCAAATTATCGCCAACATTAGACTTTAGTCTAACTCGCTAATGTTTGTGACACGGATCTTTCCAAAGTGAGATTTGCAGGATTGTTCAGTGTTGAGAGTAGATAAATTGCTCATTCAATAGAGATAAGTGAAGAGGGATAAGTCGGAGAAAGGATGAAGGTTTCATAGGTATTCAAACACGATTGAATACAGAGAATTAAGCGACATCAGCATGGCTTGGGCACAAAGACACAGTATTGCGACCTGACGATTTGGATTCGTAGAGCCCAACATCGGCACATTTGTACGAACGAGTACTGTTACTGGTTAAATCCGTAAAGCCGACGCTTACTGTCACTTTAGTCCCCGCGGCTAGCTCTATCTCGATGCGTAAACGATCTAAGACGCGTTTTGCTTCAGGCAGAGTGGTGTGTGGCATCAGCAGTGCAAACTCCTCTCCCCCAACACGAGCGACAAAGTCAGTAGTTCGCAGGCTGTCCTGCAAAAGCTTGGCAACACTAGCAATCACACGGTCGCCTTCATCATGTCCAAGCTCGTCATTGATTCGCTTGAAGTTATCAATATCGACCAAAGCCAAGCAAGTCGTCGCTTCGTTAGGGTAACGCTCAACTAAACGAGAATAGTAGGCGAGCTGCTCTTCGAACTTGCGACGGTTCCAGAGGTTGCTCAAAGAGTCTCGCTCGCTTAGAACGCGTAAACGGACTTCAAGTTCTTTTCTCACCGAGATGTCGACCAGTGACGTAATGTAGTAACTGATTTTGCCCGAGTTGTTTTTGACCGCGTGAACTCGCATGATCGCAGTAAAAGGAATACGAAGTTTGTTCTTACACAACACTTCCCCTTCCCAAACTTCTTCTTGCTCTAGGTGCTGCCAGATTGAATCACTAGAGAGTGTCTGTTCGGTATTTTCCAGAAGCAGTTGTAAGGCGTTCTGTCCAATGACTTGCTTTTTACTGTAACCCGTTATGTTTTCAAACTCGTTATTGATCATCATGGCACGATGTTGCTTATCAGAGATCATCACCGCTGACATACCATTCAATGCCGCTCGCGCTAACTTACTTTCCAAGCTGCGTCGTCGATAGTGAGTCACGAGATAAGCGAACGGAAAGGCAAAGATCAAAACAGTAAAGAGGACGATGATCTCTTCATGAGCAAGATCATTGAGATCGCGCTCTGCACGAGCAAGAAGCTGTTTTTCATTAAGTTGAATGAGCAAATGGACCTTTTGATTGTTCGCTAGCATAACTGTGTTAAACGCAAACAAATTACCATCCTCAAAAACGTGTCCCGCCTGCTCATTGGAGATTGCATCCCAAGTCTTCGGTGCGATGTTTTTTAGGTTGAAGCCTTTTCGTTCAGGAATAGAGTCGCCGAATAGCTTACCGCTGTTGTTACTCGCGATGTAATAACCGGCTTCATTGAGCACTTCTGCTTTAAGGTCATTATCAGGTGAATAACTAAGACGCGACGATAAACCCCATACGTCGAGATTTATAACAAGATAGCCGACTCTTTTTTCAGGTGTTTCTACGGGAGTAAAGACACGAATGACCGGAATATAAGGCAAGATTACCTCACCATGCTCAGTTTCAAGTTCAATGCCCCAGCCGCCAATCTGCTCGGCTTCTAGTTTTTGAGCGTATTCGAAGTAACTAGAGTCAGACTTATCTTGAAGCTCTTGAGGTATCGTTATATAGCCTGTTTCAGCGGAATAATTTACGCGAACCAGCTCTTTACCCGCGATATCTAACAGGTGGATCTGCGTATACCATTTCTGGTTCACTAGGACAGACTGCCAAACCTCTTCAAGTAGATCTTTGGTTTGGTTAGATGGAGAAGAAGCAAAATCAACCAAGCTTTGACTGTGACTTAACAGCCCCATCACGGAGACTAATTGGGTCTTAAGAAGATCATAATCTCGTTTGGCATACACTAACTGATGAACGGCTTGTTTCGCTGAGTAGTCGAAGCTCTGCTGTTTCACTTCTTGATAGCGTTGTAGGTAATAAAGACCTACAGCAGAAGACAGTGTGATAGAGATAATCAGCAATGTAATTATTGATTTTTTATTTCTCATTGCTAACTCAGGTGAATGGAAGTGAAGCGCGGGATTATAGCACTCTAAATAATGAACAAAATAAAAGCCGCTTAAAAAAGCGGCTTTAAAACTATTTTTCCAATAACGATCGCTTACGCTTTTAGTGCACGCTCACCGCGAGCAATGCCAACGACACCACTTCGAGCTACTTCAAGCACTTCCGTTACTTCAGATAATGCCTGAATGAACGCATCAAGCTTCTCGCTAGTACCGGCCATTTGCACCGTGTATTGCGAAGCCGTTACATCAACGATCTGACCACGGAAAATATCTGCGGTGCGTTTCACTTCTGCACGAGCAAAGCCGCTAGCGCGTACTTTTACCATCAGAAGTTCACGCTCGATATGCTCAAGCTCAGACACTTCTTGTACCTTAAGTACGTCGATCAGTTTGTGTAACTGCTTCTGAATCTGCTCAAGCTGCATTTCGCTTGAGTTAGTGGTGACATTAAGACGAGAAAGCGTTGGATCATCCGTAGGAGATACATTCAAAGACTCGATGTTGTAGCCACGCTGAGAAAACAAGCCAACCACTCGAGAAAGTGCACCTGGTTGGTTTTCCATTAATAGTGAAATGATGTGTCTCATATTATGTTCTCTCCGTTTTGCTTAGCCACATGTTATCCATACCCTCGCCTTTGATCTGCATTGGGTATACGTGCTCGGTGTCATCAACACTGATGTCGACAAATACCAGACGGTCTTTCATTGCTAATGCTTTTTCCAAGCCTGATTCCAATTCATCCGGAGATGAAATACGCATGCCAACGTGGCCATAAGCCTCTGCAATCGCAGCGAAATCAGGAACAGAGTCCATATATGAGTTAGAGTGACGACCTTGATAAACAATGTCTTGCCACTGTTTTACCATTCCTAAGAAACGGTTGTTCAGGTTAATGATCTTAACCGGAATATTGTATTGAAGCGCTGTCGATAGCTCTTGGATATTCATCTGAATACTGCCATCACCCGTTACAACAACGACTTCTTCATCTGGCTTAGCAAACTTAACGCCCATACCTGCAGGTAGACCAAAGCCCATCGTGCCTAAACCACCAGAGTTAATCCAACGGCGTGGTTTATCGAACGGATAGTACAGTGCAGCAAACATTTGGTGCTGACCAACATCCGAAGCAACATATGCATCGCCATTGGTTACTTTATGAAGAGTTTCAATAACTTGCTGGGGCTTAATACGCTCAGAAGATTTGTCATACGCTAAGCAATCACGTTCTTGCCATTGCTTGATTTCGCTCCACCAGCTTTCCATCGCTTGCGCGTCATTGGTTCCGCCTTGTTCAACAAGCAGGTTAACCATGCTCTCTAGTACTTTCTCAGCTGAACCTACAATCGGTAGATCCACTTTTACGTTTTTAGAGATAGAAGACGGGTCGATATCAATATGCATGATCTTCGCATCAGGGCAATACTTGTCTAAATTATTCGTTGTACGGTCATCGAAACGTACGCCGATACCAAAGATCAAGTCCGCATTGTGCATCGCCATATTGGCTTCATACAAACCATGCATACCCAACATACCCAAAGAGTTTTTATGAGTACCAGGGAAAGCCCCAAGCCCCATTAGGGTGCTTACGACTGGTAAATTCAGTGCTTCTGCCAATTTTAACAGTGGCTTATCTGCCTCAGAAATAACCGCACCACCACCGACGTAAAGCACCGGTTTTTTCGCTTCAAGAAGTGCCTTTAATGCCTTCTTGATCTGTCCTTTATGCCCAGTAAGCGTTGGATTATACGAACGCATTTTTATTGTTTCAGGGTATTCATAAGGAAGTTTGATTTGTGGGTTTAGAATATCTTTAGGCAGATCGATAACCACAGGACCGGGACGTCCTGTCGTTGAAATATAGAATGCTTTTTTAACAACGTCTGGGATATCTTCCGCTTTCTTAACGAGGAAGCTGTGTTTAACGATCGGACGGGATACACCCACGATGTCACACTCTTGGAAGGCGTCGTTACCAATCAAGCTATTTGGTACGTTACCAGAAATAACAATCATTGGAATTGAGTCCATGTACGCCGTTGCAATACCAGTTACGGTATTGGTCGCGCCCGGACCAGAACACACAAGTACCACACCCGGTTTACCGGTCGAACGAGTATAGCCATCTGCCATGTGGGTAGCGGCTTGTTCGTGTCGTACTAATACGTGTTTAATTTCAGCAGTTTTAGCATGCAAGGCATCATAGATATCAAGTACAGAACCACCTGGGTAACCAAAGATTTGTTCTACACCCTCTTCAATTAGAGACTGCACCACCATCTCAGCGCCGGATAACATTGCTGTTTCAGGTTTTGTTGTCATATTGCTCTCCTCACCAGTTTCCAATCACATTTGGTGAACATGTTGGGCTGGTTTTACATAGTCTAGGGCTTATTCGTAGCCTAATTCGAAATACTTCCACTTTTTCGGCTATGGCTGTCTGTCGTGATAACAACAAACAGTAATACGAAACAACTTTAACGCTTTATTATCATCTGGTCTAACACCAGAGATCCGACAATTATGTCAAAAAACCAACTATTAGCTGAAAGCATCAAATAAAACCCAAGACAAAGCCAATAGTTAGATTTAAAAACTAGTTAGCACCTAAAAAAAAGAGCTAAATATTCAAATGAATCGCAGTTTATCGATTAATTACGCCCTTATTGATGTGCGCTTTCGCACATTGTGCTGTGTCAGTAGGCATAAAAAATCCCCCTAAAAATGCAATCACATTCGTAGGGGGATTTTTAAACAACTGAAAATTTATCTAAGCAGAAAACTACTTATCTTTAGGCTTTTCATTGTACATTTCTTCGATTTCGTCTTGATACTTATCGTTGATAACTTTACGACGCAATTTTTGAGTAGGTGTCAGTTCGCCATCATCCATAGAAAATGCTTTTGGCAACAACTTGAATTTCTTCACTTGTTCAAACTTAGCCAACTCTTGCTGGAGGTCATTCACGCGCTTCTCTAGCATCTCGACAATCTGGTGATGTTTAACAAGCTCAACACGGTCGTGATACTTGATATTCAGTTCTTTGGCATACTCTTCTAGCGAGTCATAACAAGGAACAATCAGCGCAGAAACGAATTTGCGTGTATCAGCGATAACAGCAATCTGTTCGATAAAGTGATCTTTACCAATCGCACCTTCCACCACTTGCGGTGCAATGTACTTGCCGCCAGAGGTTTTCATTAACTCTTTGATACGGTCGGTAATGAACAGGTTTCCATTTTCATCAAAATGACCCGCATCGCCGGTTTTCAGGAAGCCGTGCTCATCAAAAGTCTTAGCTGTCTCTTCTGGCATCTTGTAGTAACCGCGCATCACCATTGGGCCACGAACAAGAATCTCGTTCTTCGCACCAATTTTCACTTCTGCGCCTGGCATCGACATACCAATAGAATCAGGGTTAAAACAACGATCATCCCAGCATGATACTGTCGCCGTTGTTTCTGTCATGCCGTAGCCAAGTTTTACGTTGATACCGATAGCATGGAAGAAGCGACCAATGGTCTCATCCAGCTTCGCGCCACCACATGGCATGAAGTTAATGTTGCCACCTAGCAATGCTCGAAGTTTAGATAGCACAAGCTTATCGGCTAGCGCATGGCTCTTCTTCAACATTAACGATGGTGTACGACCTTCTTGGTGACAAACAGAGAGCTTAGCCCCCATGTTCACCGCCCAAGTAAAGAGCACTTTACGGATAAACGGTGCTTTCGATACCTTCTCGTGAATCGCCGAGAAGATCTTCTCGTAGAAGCGAGGAACCGCAGACATAACCGTTGGTTTAACGTCGCTCAACGCATCACGAACTTGCATGGTGTCTTGCAGATAGCAGTTGGTTGCGCCTTTATATAGGACATAGAAAGTCCAAGCGCGCTCAAACACATGTGATAAAGGTAAGAAACACAGTGAGACATCGTCTTTAGTCAGGCTAAGACGCTCATCGTGACCTTCTAGTTGATAGCCAATATTAGTGTAATCAAGCATTACGCCTTTCGGCTGGCCTGTAGTACCAGAGGTATAGATGAGAGTGAGTAGATCATCCATGCTTGCAGCTGCGAGACGAGCGTCAAGTTCAACTTGTTGAGCTTCAGCCCCACGCGCCATAAAATCTTGCCAAGACACCGTAAAACTGTGCTCTTGAGTATCGATGTCAGCAGACATAGCGACGATGATTTCAAGCTGTTCACACTCTTCGAAGATGTTAACAGCAGCATCAAACTGAGCTTGCTCACCAACAAATAAGATCTTCACATCCGCATTCTGGATAATGTAAGAAGACTGTGCAGCGGTGTTCGTTGGGTAAATCGGCACTGTCACAAGACGAGCTTGTAGGGATGCAAAATCTGCCACAGTCCACTGAGGCATATTATTGGAATAGATACCGATCTTATCTTGAACTCTCAATCCTTGAGCCAACAATGCTAATGAAAGCGTATCGATTTGCTGTCCAAATTGTTCCCAGCTAATACCTTGCCATACATTGTCTACTTTGTGCTTCAAAGCTGTACGGTTGCCACCTTGGGCAATCTGGTCACGAAGTCTTTTTACGATATGAAAATCTAAATTGGCCATCTCTTTACCTTTGGCTTACACCTGTAAGCTTTTTTGAGCGCACAAGTGTACCTCTGATCATGGAAAAGGCAACTGATGAAGCTCAAAGTTATAAGTAATAGTACGTCTCACGCTAAGTTTTCTATCAACAAAAATAGCAGGTACAAAAAAGCCCCAAGCCAGAGTCCCAGCTTAGGGCTTACAAATCATAGGGATTAGTGCTTATTTAAGCGCTACAACTTCGCCACAGATCATCATTAATTGATCTCGTAACCAAATGTGTCCTTTATCCTTTTCACTTGATTCGTGCCAGCTTAGGAAGCCAGAAATTGCCGCATTATCGAATGGGAAATCTAGAATCTGAAGCTGATCTTTGTTCGCTGCATGCTCAACCATCCAACGAGGAGCAATCGTCACAAGCTCAGATTGACCAACAACGTAAAGTACGTTGCTTAAGCTCGTACCTTCGTAGAAAGGTGTGCAATCGAGGTCACGGTACGCTTGCTCAGAGAAGCTACGTTGACCATGAATACGAGACAGTTTTGCGTGTTTTTCGTTAAGCAGCTCTGCCGCTGACACTTCACCGTTGATACGTGGGTGAGAAGCAGAAGCAACAACAACTAATTCGTCTTGGAAGATCTCAGTGCTTGAGAAGCCTTGCTCATCAAAGCGAGCGTAATCAATCACGAAGTCGATTTCTTGGTAGCGCATACGCTCAGAAAGTTGACGATCAAACTCAGCATCCATATGCAGTTTAACGCTAGGTGCTTGGTCGTTGATTGTCGACATAATCTTAGGAGCAAAACGCATGTCACATGGGCTGCAAATCGCAAGTTTAAACAGGCGAGAAGAAGACTCAGGAGAGAACACAGAACTTGGTAGTTCGTTGCGCACTAATTGTAGAGCTTGGCGGATTGGACCAAACAATTGACGAGCACGTTGAGTCGGCTGAATACCACGACCTTGACGCATGAATAGTTCGTCGTTAAACATCACTTTTAGACGAGCAACTGCGTTACTTACCGCTGGCTGAGACATGCCCAGATTGTGAGCTGCACGCGTAATGTTTTGCTCTTGCATTACTGCATCAAATACAGTCAAAAGGTTTAAGTCTACTCCACGAAGTGTGCTTTCCATTCTGTAGCTTGCAATTGCACTCATTGCGTCTTTTTTCTCTAACATTCAAGTTGCCTCTTGTCGGTTCGACAGCGTTAAATTGGTAATGGTATGGGAATAGATAACCACTAATTCTTATATTTATCAGACCGATGTTTTTCGGATTACCACTACTATTAACCAATAATTCGCACGCTACCAACAAGATTGATAAAGAATAATTTTATTTTACCTTAATGATTAAATAACATCTAAAAATCAATTATTTATAGAGTTATAAAAAAACATAAAATGCTGCACTTATGAGTTTCATTTCGACTTATTTAGCTGTTCTATCGTTTGGTTACATTTGTTACAATTTATTGAACCCGTGAATTGTTTGGCTGGTCGATTCAGAAATAACACTTATGAGTTAGGTGAGCGATGCATAACTTGGAAAATCAACCTTGTCCCAAAGCTGCTTTCTTAGGTCTTCCTGATTCGACCAATTCCCCGCTAATACCCACTCGGTAATCGCACTGGCGACGTCTGGATAAGTGACGAACTCAGCCTGTTTTTCATTGAGCCACTCACGCAACGTCGCTGCATCCAAAAAGCTCATTGTTTGCGCCAGCCCTAATGCCTCCAGCGTAGCGACATTACTTTGCTGTTCAAACTGCCCTTCAAGCGGTTTAAGAAGCAGTTTTTTACCCAAGGTTAAGGCTTCAGATGGCAATTCAAAACCACCATTAGCCACCACTCCTGAGCACTGATTGAGGTCGAGTTGAAAGCCAGCATGACTGAGTGGTTTGAACTCAATATTTTCAACTCGGTTTTGGTCAATAACATTCGGGTGATAGCAGACAAAGTTGTGAGAAATGAACTTCATCAGAAGCTCTGAAATCGCTTCTAGATCTTCAAACGGCAAGTAGACTAAAGTGAAATCTTGCGGTGCTTTGGTTTTCTGATCACCAGTGAGCGTATGAACGATAGGTGGCAATATTGGCTGTTCAAAGTGATACCAATGCAACCCAATAGCATGCTCTGTTGGCGCAAAATGCTGAATAACGGAATGTTCAATCCAGTTGCCCCCTTCTTTAGGCACATCATAACGGAACGCATTTTGGTGGCTTATTCCAATACACGGGACACCTTGTCTTTTCGCAGCCCAAGCGGTTACCGGTTCGAAGTCATTCAATACCAAATCGTAAGGTGTAAGATCGATCTGCTTCATTTCCTTAAGGAATCGCCACATACTATTTTTGATGAAGGTCTTAGAGTACTTAACCTTACCTTGCTCACTGTAAAAGGTGAGTCCATGGCAGGTTTGATAGTTGCCAAACTCTTCCATAGAAAAGTACTTATTTTCATCCCTTCCAGAAAATAGGAAGTCGACATCAATATTATGTTGGCGAAACGCGACAGCCATTGCTCTTGCACGAGCGATGTGACCATTCCCAGTGCCTTGTACGCCATATAAAATTTTCATTCAAGTTCCTTGAAGATTAACAATTCGAGCTCGGCTGTCTTTGCCTGTATCTTTTTAATATGAACAACAGAACAAACAGCCATACGACTAAGCGCTATAAAATGAAGTAAATGGCTAGGCTTGTGCACGCTATACCTAGCGCTGCACCAATTAAGACATCCGTTAAAAAGTGCACACCGAGTAGGATTCGAGAACCAGCAATCGCTGTCGCCCAAATCAAGCTAAAGAGATAGAGACTTGGATAAAAATGTCCGATTAGAGTCGCCATAACAAATGCAGCAGCGGAATGCCCAGAAGGCAGGCTGTATTTATCTGATGGCACAATGTGAGAGTGAAGCAATGAAGAGAATTCAGCGGGTCTGCGTCGCTTAAGGGTGTTCTTGGCTAACCAATAAATCGGCAGCTCTATCGCAAAAGCGGCTAGACCAACCATTAAGAATTCACGACCTGTGTAGCCATCAGCTAACAGCGCAATCAGAGCGATCAACACATATAAGTGACCATCCCCAGTATGAGACACCGCTTTACTCAGTGTTGCATGTTGCCCGCTATAACGGTTCTTCAAACAGAAAACAGAAAATGCCACATCCCAGCGGACAATAGGTTCGATAGTACGCATACGATCTCCTTAACAATCCTTATTCAGTTAAGGCTCAAGGTATGCCACTGAAATGACAGTTAGGTGACGTTTTGAATGAACTAAAATGAATTTTGAAGCGAATTAACCGCTTTCACTAAGTAAGCTGATGGGAGCCAATAAGTTGCCGATAAAAATAAAGCGACCCAAGGCCGCTTTATTCTTCTATGTTTTGCTTCTTTATATAAGCAAACAAACGCTACTTCTATCGTGTTAATGGTTATAGCGTTCGCTAATGATAATAGAGCTCGCTAATGATAATAGCGCTAAAGGTTATAGCGCTAATGGCTCATGCTTTTTCACCAACCCAAAGTCCGCCAATATCGCGTAAGCGGCAGGGATCATAAACAACACCAGTAAGGTTGAAGCAAATATGCCAAACACGATCGAAATAACCAGAGGCTGGATAACTTGAGCCTGCAAGCTGGTTTCCGTCAACAGCGGTAGCAAACCAGCAGCGGTCGTCATTGATGTCAAAAATACCGCACGGAAACGCTCACGACTGGCTTTCACCACCGAGTCATGCACGCTATCTCCCTCATCGACGTGATGGCGAATGTATTGCACTAGCAAGATGGAATCATTGACCACGATCCCGGCAAGCGACACAAAGCCCATCATGCTTGGCATACTCAAAGCATGCCCAAGTATCCAGTGACCAACAACCACCCCAATAAAGGCCAGTGGAATGGCTAACATTACGACTACCGGTTCCAAGTAGCTTCGGAACTGATAACTCAGAATCGCAAACACACCGAATAACCCCAATAAGAAACCTTTGCCCATCGAGGCTCCGGTCTTCGCGGCGTCTTTGGCTTCACCTTCAAAATCAAAGCGTAATCCTGGGTACTTTTGAATAAGCTTGGTTGCTTCATCTTTTTGAAACTGAGCCAAAATTGCTGAAGAGCTCGCCTTCTTATTATCAATATCACCAAAGATACTGATGGTTCTCAGCCCATCGATACGTTGGATTCGTACGTAGTTACGTTGGAAATCTAGCGTTGCCAATGTCGCTAGCGGAATCTGGCTGCCATCTGCTGTGATGATTGGGAAGTTAGCCAGTTGCTGTAAATCGCCTGCCTGTTCTTTATCAAGGCGTACCTCAATCGAGATATTCTCAACACCGATTTGGATTTCATCCGCAGTCTGACCAAAGAAGGCCGCACGCAATTGGGAAGCAATCATCTGCCCATTCACATTGTAGGTTTCGGCTCCAGGGCGAAGTTTAACTAAAATCTCTTCTTTACCCATACGCATGTCATCAAGCACGCCATGCACACCATCAAACTGATTGAGGTATTCCTGAATATCCAAAGAAGCCGATTTCAATGCAGCAAGATCATCATGTTTGGCACGGATCTCGATAGCACGACCGCCCGGCCCCATCGTAGGCTGTTTGAAAACTAGCGAGATAGGATCAGCCAAATCACCGATGTCTTCCCGCCATGCATCAATGAAGTCATCGATCACCGTGTTGCGACTTTCTGCACCACGCAAGTCTAGGCGCACGGTGGCTAAGTGTGGCCCTGATTCATTGGCATCTGCGTTTGCATTGAATTGGCTGGTGATATGCTCAACCAATTTATTACCGTCCTCAACCTCTTCACTCCACTGCTCATTCAAACGTTCAGCAGACGCGACTATTTTATCGACCACTTTCTCGGTTTGAGACAGCGATGCGCCCGGTGGAAGAATGATGCGAGCCTCGGCAATATCACCATCCAGTTCAGGGAAAGGTTGGAATTTGACAACGCCACCAGCAATCAAGGCTACCGAAAGCAACAGCAGAGTCAGCACTCCGCCCATAAAGGCGTAGCGGAACGTCACGACCTTCTCGACCATGTTCATCAAGGTTGTATTGCGAAAGTTCTCAAACTTCTCTAACAACACGACTTTAAAGCGCAGCGCTGGCTTGTCATTTTTTTCTTTGTGTAATGAATGAGATAAGTGATTTGGTAGAATAAGAAACGCTTCGATTAAGCTCAGCGACAACACCAAGATAAGCACCTGAGGCACCGCTTTAAGCACCGCGCCCATTTCCCCATCAAGGAATAGTAAGCTACCGAAAATACACACAGTGGTTAGGAAGGAAGATAGAACTCCGGGAAGCACTTTCTTTACGCCGTTGTACACCGCATCATCGACGCTTTGTCCCCTATCTAAGTGGGAGGCTATCGATTCAGCTATCACTATGGCGTCATCCATCATGATACCAATCGCCATTAATAAACCGACCAGTGACATAATGTTGATCGACAAGCCCAAGTTAGCCATTAAGAACAAACCACCAAGGAAGGCTACCGGCAGACCAGCAGCTACCCAGAATGAATAACGTAAACTGAAGAACAACCACATGGTGGCGAACACCAGCACGATACCTTGCCAGCCATTACGCACCATCATGGTTAAACGATCCCAAAGTACCGACGAGAGATCATTGGTCATTTGCAGTGTCACACCATCGGGGGCAATCGCGCTTTGATCTTCAACGAATCGCGTGACGTTCTCTTTGATTCGTAACGCATCGTCTTCTTTATTCTTACTGATCTTCAAGAGAGCAGATGGCTTACCATCAAACAGAACCTTCTGCTCATCCAACTCAAAGCGATCGGTTATCTTGGCAATATCTCTCAAACGGATCACCGAACCATTCGGCGCCGATCCAACCACGATACTCTCTAATTCAACCGGCGTAATGCGTCTTTCATCAAAACGAATCAGGAAGTTTTTGTCTGGCGTCTCAACGTTACCACTCGGCAGCTTTACATTCTGACGACCAATTTGGTCTGCGATATCACCAACACTCAAACCCAACTGGCGAATGGCTTGGGTATCCAGTTCGACTCGATATTGGTGATCGGAAAAACCACTGACTTCGACTAAAGAGACATCGTAATCGAGCTTCATGGTACGTTTGAGGTCTTCGGCGTAAGCTTTGAGTTCAGGCCATGAGGTTTCGGCTGTAATCGCTATATCAACTACCGGTTCATTCCAATCCAGCTCTTGAACAACCGGCGATTCAATCTCGCTCGGGAAATCATTGATCGAGTTGATCTGAGTTTGCACGTCCACCAGCATTCGGCCAATATCCGCTTTCTCATTGAGTTTCAGAATAAGACGAGCACTGCCTTCTATCGCCTCACATTGAGTTTCTTCAATGTTGGCCAGACCATCGACGGCATCTTCCATTCGTACACACAAGCTCTCTTCCACTTCTTGTGGAGATGCACCGGGATAAACGATCGCCGCCATAATGTAAGGTGGATCATAGGCAGGGAAGGTTTCGCGCTTGATGGTTGATAATGAGGTCAAACCCATGATCAACAAACCAAGCATCAATAAGTTTGCAGCCGTCGGGTGCCGGGAGAAGAACCGAATCATGACGCATTCTCCTGAACATCCGCTGCTAATTCAGTCGGCTTTGACTCTTTGAGAAGCATGCCTTCAATCGCAGGTAAAACGTCATTGAGAATTAACTTATCACCCGCGTGCAGTTCACCGTCCACCACCACTTGGTTATCTCGACGATAAAGCACTTCAACATTCACCACTTGTAAGCGCTGGCTGTCATCCATCAGATAAACCTTATCACCGTGCAGAGCGCGCTCTGGGACAACCCAGCTAAGGTTGGCCAAGCCTTCGATCTCCGCTTTGACGAACATGCCATTAACCAAAGGAGTGGCACTGCTTGGCTGCAGAGCTGCATAATCTTGACCAATTTCAAGAATGATCCCCGCTGTGGCTTGGTTCTCATCAACGGTTTCACTGATTCTCGCCACCTTTGCAGGCCAATTGAGGTTAAGGTTGCCACTGTTTAGCTGAATACTTGCTTTGATCGGCGCTTCATAAGGGCTTGGTATGCCTGCGGCATCACGAGGGAATTGAGTAAAGCTTGAAGCTAAAGTTTGCATATCGTGAATAGAGAGTTGCGCCTCAACTTCCATAACTTTAATCCCGTGAGCAACAAACATCTCTTGCTGAAGATTAACCACTTGGTTTTGTTCAATATCGACCTGAGCAATCCGCATCGCTCTAGGTAAAGTAATGGTCGTTTTATCCAAAGAGCGTTGCGCCTCTTTTACTTTAGAGACATTCACCTTAATCACGGCTTCCGCAACACGCTTTTCATCTGGCATCAATGCAATTTGGTTATCAATATCCAATACAAGCTTCTGTTGAGACAACGCACTTTGCTGCTGCAAGTCAACATCAGATTGAGAGGTGAGCCCTTTCTTGCGCAGATCTTGTTTACGTTGCAGCTCTTTATTGCTGATCACTAAGCGGTTCTTTTCGATCTTTAGGGTCTGCTTAAGGTTATCTTCTTCTTGATTTAACTTAGCTAATGAAGTCTGGCTTGATTTAAGATCCGCTTCAGCTTGTACCAACTTCAACTCGTAATCCAAAGGATCGATCTTAAGTACCTCAGTTCCCGCAGGAATGATCTGCCCTTTTTCTAGGTCAGGATGTCGATAAACAACCTGCCCTGTCACCTCGGCGATGGCTTTCCATTCAACTTTAGGGACTACTTTGCCAAAGCCTACCGCCAACGGCGCGATCATTTGTTGTTCTAAACTGACTGTTTCAACTAGACGAGCCCTGTCTCCCGCGGGCTTAGTCGGCAGATCCGGCTTTAAGCTAATCGCAGTCACAAGGCCGATGACACCAACCGCAAGTGCTGGAAAGAAGAGTAGTTTTTTATTTATTTTCATTATCTTTTGTCCTGCACTGCAGAAGGGCTCGGTGCGTTGATAAAGCCTTCAGTCATCAGTTGAATGTTGTGTTCGATTAAACGGTTAAGAAATTCTTCATTAATCTCAATACCATGAATAGCAAGCAAAGGTGGAGGCGCAATGAACGGGAACACCATCAAGCTTATATACGACACGCGGCAGAGTTTGGGATCCATCTCTTTTCTTAAGACACCTTGTGCCACCAACTTTTCAAAAATGACATCTTGGGCTGGCTTGGCGACATCGAGGAAAACCTTTTCGAGCAACTCTCTTTGCACTTCAGAGGGAGGCATATTCATTACTTGGGCAATCAAGCGAGGAAACTTGGGTACCTTGACCATCTCTTTGTAGTAAGTCCGCATTAAATCAAGAAAGTTCTCATGGCTGCTTTCTTCAACCAACCTTTGCATCTGCAATTGCATCGGCCGTAGGGTTTCACGCAGCATCGCCTCAAATAACCCAGCCTTACTGCCAAAGTAATAACGGATCATCGCAATGTTCACACCCGCACGATCAGCAATCAGG
This sequence comes from Vibrio sp. 14N.309.X.WAT.E.F5, assembly GCF_030397615.1. Taxonomy (NCBI): domain Bacteria; kingdom Pseudomonadati; phylum Pseudomonadota; class Gammaproteobacteria; order Vibrionales; family Vibrionaceae; genus Vibrio; species Vibrio sp. 14N.309.X.WAT.E.F5. The sequence continues at coordinate 216,058 of NZ_JAPNXR010000004.1, forward strand.
CGTGTCGAGACCTTGTCGTACGACTGAACGACAAACAGATCACGAGCATGCTCAATCAATAATTGTCGAACATCTAAGTTCTGTTGAGGTCGCCCCGCTTTTCGTGCCGTCATGGCATCAACCTATCTCTATAATTAATCATTCGATTAATTATAGAGATAAACAGGCATAACAGTAGAAGATTAATTACTCACTATTTAATCAATTGATTAATTAATTTGGTCACGCCTGTGATTTTTTTGGTGAATCGTTCCATTAAAAAGATTTACTACAAAGTTTTAACCTACACATCAACCAAACGATAAACTAACCCGCCAATACAAAACCACCAATTAGTCGATCTAGCTAACAATCAAACAAAAAACAGCATAAACCAAACCAAAACACTGCCAATGTACGCTGATATTGGATTTTCTTGTTTGACGCTCAGAATAAATTACGGTAAATATGGTGTTAACAGTTTATTTACGGATATTTGTGTAATGATTTTTTCTTCTTCTCTACTGCTGAAACTTCTCCTTATCGTGAACCAATCGCGCGGGTAAGTTGTGGGTCAAGAACTACACAAATATTAAAACCCGCACTGAGCGGGTTTTTTTGTAACTGGCACTTTTAAAAGAACATCATTCTTAATAATAATTTGGATAGCAATCGATTCATTATCGATATAAGGAAGCACCCATGAACGATCAAGTAATAATTTTTGATACTACCTTACGTGACGGCGAGCAAGCATTGGCTGCAAGCCTTACGGTAAAAGAGAAGTTACAGATCGCTTATGCTCTTGAGAGACTGGGTGTAGATGTTATCGAAGCTGGCTTCCCTATTTCTTCTCCAGGTGATTTTGAGTCAGTACAAACCATCGCTAAACACATCAAAGACAGCCGTATTTGTGCACTTTCTCGTGCCGTAGCGAAAGATATCGACGCCGCAGCAGAAGCGCTTAAAGTTGCTGACCAGTTCCGTATTCATACCTTCATCTCAACATCAACGGTTCACGTGCAAGACAAATTACGCCGTAGCTACGATGACGTAGTAGAGATGGCAGTAAAAGCTGTCAAACATGCGCGTAACTATACCGATGATGTTGAGTTCTCTTGTGAAGATGCCGGCCGTACCCCTATCGACAACCTATGTCGTATGGTTGAAGCCGCTATTAACGCAGGCGCTAAAACCATCAATATTCCAGACACGGTGGGCTATACAGTACCGAATGAGTTTGGTGGCATTATCAAAACGCTATTCGACCGCGTTCCCAACATCGACCAAGCGATCATCTCTGTTCACTGTCACGATGACTTAGGTATGTCGGTTGCAAACTCAATTGCAGCTGTACAAGCGGGCGCTCGCCAAATTGAAGGCACAATCAATGGTATTGGCGAACGTGCAGGTAACTGTTCTTTAGAAGAAATCGCAATGATCATCAAAACTCGTCAAGAGCTTTTGGGTGTTCATACCGGCTTGGATCACAAAGAGATTCACCGTACCAGTAAGTTGGTAAGCCAGCTTTGCCACATGCCAATTCAAGACAACAAAGCAATCGTAGGTGCTAACGCATTCAGCCACTCTTCAGGTATTCACCAAGATGGCATGCTTAAGAACAAGAACACTTACGAGATCATGACACCTGAGTCTATTGGTTTGAAAAACAAAGCCTTAAACCTAACAAGCCGTAGTGGCCGAGCGGCTGTTAAGAGCCATATGGACGCTATGGGTTATAAAGACAATGAGTACAACCTAGATTCATTGTATGAAGACTTCTTGAAGCTTGCTGACCGTAAAGGACAAGTGTTCGATTACGACCTAGAAGCATTAATGCACTTCGCGAATCTACGTGATGAAGATGACTTCTATAAACTTAACTACCTAAGCGTACAATCTGGTAGTGTTATGTCTACCACCAGCATCAAACTGCAATGTGGTGATGAAGAGAAATGCGAAGCCGCTGTCGGCAATGGCCCTGTTGATGCTTTATACCAATGTATCTACCGCTTAACAGGCTACGAAATCGCGTTGGATAAGTTCGACCTTACTGCAAAAGGTGAAGGCGAAGATGGCTTAGGTCAAGCTGACATCATTGCTAACTATAAAGGCCGTAAGTACCACGGTACGGGCGTTTCAACCGATATCGTTGAAGCTTCTGGTCAAGCGTTGCTGCACGTTATCAATAGCATTCAACGCGCAGACACTATTGCTGAAATGAAGCAGCAAAAATTCGCGACAGTTTAAGCCCCCAATAACAGAGCCCTAGAGCCGATGTTGTTGGCTTTAGGGACAAAATTTAAAACGAGCCAAACAGCTCAGTAACAAGAATTAAAGGATTAACATGACAGATAAATCATACAAAATTGCCGTACTACCTGGTGATGGCATTGGCCCAGAAGTAATGCAACAAGCACACAAAGTGCTAGACGCGATTGAAAAGAAACACGCAATTAGCTTTTCTCGCGAAGAGTATGATGTTGGTGGTATCGCAATTGATAACCACGGCTGTCCACTTCCAGAAGCAACCGTTGCAGGCTGTGAAGAATCTGACGCGGTACTTTTTGGTTCTGTCGGCGGCCCTAAATGGGAACACCTTCCACCAAACGACCAACCTGAACGTGGTGCCCTACTTCCGCTACGTAAACACTTCCAACTGTTCTGTAATCTACGTCCTGCGCAAATCCACAAGGGTTTAGAGTCTTTCTCTCCTCTACGTGCTGATATCTCTGGAAACGGGTTCGACATCGTTGTTGTTCGTGAGCTAACAGGCGGTATCTACTTCGGTCAACCTAAAGGTCGTGAAGGCGAAGGCGCAACAGAGAAAGCCTTTGATACTGAGGTTTACCACCGTTACGAAATCGAACGCATTGCAAAGATTGCGTTTGAATCTGCTCGTCTACGTAACAAAAACGTTTACTCAATCGATAAAGCGAATGTTCTACAAAGCTCTATCCTATGGCGTGAAGTGGTTGAAGAAGTAGCGAAAGACTACCCAGATGTGAAACTAAGCCACATGTACATCGATAACGCGACCATGCAGCTAATCAAAGATCCATCTCAGTTTGACGTGATGCTTTGTTCTAACATCTTCGGTGACATCATCTCTGATGAGTGTGCAATGATCACAGGCTCTATGGGCATGCTTCCTTCTGCAAGCTTGAACGAAAGCAACTTCGGCCTATACGAACCAGCAGGTGGCAGTGCGCCAGATATCGCAGGTAAGAACATTGCGAACCCAGTCGCGCAAATTCTCTCTGCAGCGCTAATGCTTCGTTACAGCTTAGGCGAAGAAGCTGCGGCGCAAGACATCGAAACAGCGGTATCTAAAGCACTTTCTGCAGGCGAGTTAACAGCAGACCTTGCAGGCAAAAACCAAGCGCTGACAACCTCAGAAATGGGTGACAAGATCGCTGAGTACATCTTAGCTTCATAAGCTAGATACTTAGATTAGAAGCAAGTACATAAGAATAATATCAAGCCAAGTCAGCTTAAACTGCATGGCTTGGCTAGAAACAAACACTGGGACTGATGATCCCAAGGAAGAAAAGCTATGTCGACAAACCAGCAAGCAAAAACCTTATACGAAAAAGTTTATGACGCTCACGTTGCGGTTGCAGCGAAGGGCGAAACGCCAATTCTTTATATCGATCGCCACTTAGTCCATGAAGTAACGTCGCCACAAGCCTTTGATGGCCTGCGTGAAAAAGGTCGTAAAGTTCGCCAAGTAGGCAAAACTTTTGCAACCATGGATCACAACGTATCGACACAAACTAAAGACATTAACGCTTCTGGTGAGATGGCTCGTATCCAAATGGAAACGCTATCGAAAAACTGTGAAGAGTTTGGTGTCACGCTTTACGACCTAAACCACAAATACCAAGGTATTGTGCACGTAATGGGCCCTGAGCTAGGTATTACTCTGCCGGGCATGACCATCGTATGTGGTGACTCACACACGGCAACACATGGTGCATTTGGTTCATTAGCATTCGGTATCGGTACTTCAGAAGTTGAGCACGTTCTAGCAACTCAAACGCTAAAACAGGCTCGCGCTAAAACCATGAAGATCGAAGTAAAAGGCAAAGTCGCTGAAGGCATTACCGCAAAAGATATCGTATTAGCGATCATCGGCAAGACAACAGCCGCTGGCGGTACAGGCTATGTGGTTGAATTCTGTGGTGAGGCCATTACTGACCTTACAATGGAAGGTCGTATGACGGTATGTAACATGGCAATCGAGCTTGGCGCGAAAGCAGGCTTAATCGCTCCAGATGCAACGACATACGAATACATCAAAGGTCGTAAGTTCTCTCCACAAGGCGAAGACCTAGAAGCGGCAATTGAATACTGGAACACATTGAAAACCGATGCTGATGCAGAGTTCGATGCAGTTGTAACACTAGAAGCGGCTGACATCAAACCACAAGTCACTTGGGGAACCAACCCAGGTCAGGTTATCTCAGTAGACACACCAATCCCTGCACCAGAAAGCTTCGCAGACCCTGTTGAAAAGGCATCGGCTGAAAAAGCGCTGGCTTACATGGGTCTTGAAGCGGGTAAATCCCTATCGGATTACAACGTCGATAAAGTTTTCGTGGGTTCTTGTACTAACTCTCGTATCGAAGACATGCGCGCAGCTGCAGCAGTAGCAAAAGGCCGCCAAGTAGCGAAACATGTTCAAGCGCTGATCGTTCCGGGTTCCGAGCAAGTAAAAGCACAAGCTGAAGCTGAAGGCCTAGATAAGATCTTCATCGAAGCTGGCTTTGAATGGCGCCTGCCGGGTTGCTCTATGTGCCTTGCAATGAACAACGACCGTCTAGGTCCACAAGAACGCTGTGCTTCTACATCAAACCGTAACTTTGAAGGTCGCCAAGGCCGTGATGGTCGTACGCACCTAGTTAGCCCAGCAATGGCAGCCGCAGCGGCAATCGCTGGTCACTTTGTCGATATTCGTGAACTTTAATTAGAGGATTTAACATGTCAGGTTTTCAACAACACACCGGATTAGTCGTTCCTCTAGATACGGCCAACATCGATACTGATGCGATCATTCCAAAGCAGTTTCTACAGAAAGTGAACCGTATCGGTTTTGGTAAGCATTTGTTCCACGACTGGCGCTTCCTTGATGATGCAGGCCAACAGCCAAACCCTGAGTTTGTAATGAATGCACCACGCTATAAAGGCGCTTCAATTCTACTGGCTCGTGAAAACTTCGGTTGTGGCTCATCTCGTGAACACGCACCGTGGGCGCTTGCCGATTACGGTATTCAAGTGATGATCGCTCCAAGCTTTGCCGATATTTTCTACGGTAACTCAATCAACAACCAGATGGTTCCGGTTCGTCTTACAGAGCAGGAAGTTGATGAACTATTCCAGTTCGTTGAGGCGAATAAAGGTGCTGAGATCGACGTTGATTTAGAAGCAATGAAAGTCCGTGCAAACGGTAAAGAGTACTCGTTTGAAATTGATGAGTTCCGTCGTCACTGTTTACTGAATGGCCTAGATAACATCGGCCTAACGCTTCAACATGCAGATAAGATTTCAGAGTTTGAAGCTAAGATTCCTAGCTTCCTGAAATAAAGAAGTCTTGGAGTAGAATCACACAGTTTTGTGTTCATAAAAAAGGTTGGCCTAGCGCCAACCTTTTTTATTTGGCTGAAAGTATTTATTAGACTTAACTCTGTAATTTAACTAAAGAGCCATGAAAGAAAATCGTAAAACATAAGGTCTTAGTAGTCAGTCATCAGGAGAATGCCATGAAACAACTACTTTTTATTGTCAGCCTACTTTTCTCAACGTTAGCGTGGTCTGCGCCTAAATCCGATCTTTGGCCATACTGGAATCAAAGTAACGAAACCAATCTAGAACAGGTATCTCATCAAGATTGGCAGCTATTCCTCGATAACTACTTAGTTCAACAAGGTCAAAATACCCTAGTTCGTTACCAAGCAGCGAACACTGCCGATAAGACCAAACTCAAGCAGTACATCAAGAGATTAGAACAGGTTAATCCACTCGACTATTCAAAAGCGGAGCAGTATGCCTATTGGGTTAATCTATACAACGCCGTGACTGTCGATTTAATTCTTGATGCCTACCCAATAAAATCCATCACCAAGCTCGGCGGACTGTTTAGTTTTGGACCGTGGGGAGATGATGTAGTGAAGGTAAATGGAAAGTCGCTGACACTCAATGATATTGAACATCGAATCCTAAGGCCTATTTGGCAAGATCCGCGTACGCATTACGCGGTGAATTGCGCGAGTTTAGGTTGCCCTAACTTACAGCCTCAAGCATTTACTGCTGACAATATAGAAATACTACTAGAACAAGCGGCGACCGAGTTTATAAACAGTGATAAAGGTGTACTAGTCAACAGCAATGATCTTGAATTGTCATCCATTTACGAATGGTTTGCTGTGGATTTTGGTACAGAGAAACAGCTCATTCAGCACTTAGACCAGTATCGAACAAAGCCGGTGACGAACACTAAAAAAATCAGTTATGACTATGATTGGTCGCTTAACCAAGCAAACTAGTTTTAACGTTAAAGCTCATAAATGAAGCTAAACAAAAAGAGGCTAGAGGTTTTTATTAACCTCTAGCCTCTTTTTTATCTATTGAACCAGATTTCTACAATTAAAAGCTTGAGCCCGGTTGCTGCAAGAACTCAATTTCTTCGGCAGTTGACTCTCGCCCTAACACCTCATTACGGTGAGGGTAGCGACCAAAACGCTCGATGATGACCTTATGCTTAAACTCAAAATCCAAGTTATTCTCTAAGCCTGTCTGGGAAAAAAGCATCACAGCCTGTTCATGCATAAGCAAAGACTCACTGTGCATATAAGGCATATACAGGAAGCTTTTTTGTTGCTCGTTAAGCTGGTGATCAAAACCACCAGCGACCGCTTCCTGAGCTAAAGCTAGTGCCATCGGGTCTGCTGAAAATGCAACCGGACTGTTTCTGCCAATATTTCGAGAAAACTGATCCAGCACGATAATTTCAGCCAATCGTCCCTGTGCGTTTTGTCGCCATTCAAATAACTCACCTTGAGTCGCTGCCTTGTGCACCTCAGCAAATCGAGACTCTATCAAAACATCAATTTCTTCGCCGCCAGTAAACCAGTCTTTTGGCGTCAATTCATCGAACCAAAACTCTAGAACATTCTGATACGTTACCGTCATATAATTCCCTTTAATAAAAGCCGAGTAATTTTGTTATTACTCGGTTTAATGTTCGATTACTTAAAACCTTTGACCTTCTTTATTAGGTCATAAGCATTTTGAATTTCTTGCGATTTTTCTTTCGCGACATTCATCATTTCTGGTGGCAAACCCTTCGCCATCAGCTTATCGGGATGATGTTCATTCATCAGTTTACGGTAGGCTTTCTTCACCTCTTTACCGTCAGCACTTTCACTCACACCAAGAACCTTATATGCGTCGCCAAGCTGATTCTGTTGTGAAGCCTGTTGCCAACCTGATGATTGCCCATGGCCTTGATGACCACCAAAGCTTCCACCCTGCTGTTGAAAACGGAATGCAGCTTCTTGCATCTGCAAGCGGCGCTCTAGCTGTTCTGCAGAAAATCCGAGGCCTTGCGCTATCTTATGCAGAACCTGACGTTCACTTGGGTGCAAGCTTCCATCGGCAAATGCCGCAGATACCTGTAGCTCTAAAAAGAACTGTAGAAGATCAAAACGACCACCCGATGATATCTTCACACGCTCAAGTACATCACTTAATGGAAAGTCACTCTCTTTACCGTCACGGAAGGCATCTTGGGCAGCTTTTCGTTGCTCGCCATGCAGGTTCATACGCTCCATCATTGTAGAAGCGAGCTGAATCTCTTCAGGTGTAACTTGGCCTTTGGCTTTAGCAACATGTCCCATAACCGAAAAAGCCGCTTTAAAGAACTCGTTTTGCCTTTCTGCTTGGCTTGGTCCACGACCAAAACCAGAACTATTGAACCCCGATTGGTTTAAACGTCGAGCCTTATCAAATTGATGCCCCAAAAATAGGCCAAAAACTAAACCAAGCGGACCTCCAAATAAAAAGCCAAAAAAAGCGCCCAAAATTTTGCCAAATATTTGCATTATGTGTTCTCTATCTATGAATTTTATCTGAGTAACGCTGTCTGATGATGCTGAATGCTAATATTTCCTTTATCATAAGGAAAATGCTTTATTAATTGGATTGATACTAGATCAACCCTTCATCTAGTGACACAGGATAGTTCAACTTCATGCAATCTTTTTCCCGCACCTTGTTAGCCGCGTCTATAAGTACGGCATTATACGTGTCGACAACTCAAGCTGAAACAATCACCGATAGTAGTGTGCAGGAAATGCCCTCTATAGATCAATGCTTGATCGAACCCGCTGCCGAAAACGAGACACAACTGCCCGCTCATGTGGAATCAGATCGCTTAGAGGCTATCAATGGTGACAAGGCAATATATTCAGGTGATGTAAGAGTTACGCAAGGAAATAAAACCATCCTTGCTGATAATGTAACGCTTCACCAACAAGAAAACATCGTTGTAGCTGAAGGCAACGTGAACTTTAGTGATGGTCAAATCAAGTCTATATCAGACAAGGCGACCAATAACCTCACTACCGATGAAATGACGCTAGAAAATACCGACTACGAATTTCTTTGCGAGCCAGGTCGAGGTAATGCGGTATATATTGCGAAAACAGGCAAGGCGGTTTATGAGATCGAAGATGGCTCGATTACCTCTTGTCCTATTGGTGATAACGCTTGGCGTCTAAGAGCATCGAGCATCAGCGTCGACCAAGACGAAGAACAAGCCACCTTTTATAATCCACGCTTTGAAATTCAAAGTGTCCCAGTATTTTACTTACCGTACTTAACTGTACCTGTCGGCGACACACGTAAAACTGGTTTCTTGTATCCAACCGTCTCTTACGGTTCAAGTGATGGTTTTGAAGCAGAAGTTCCCGTTTACTGGAACTTAGCGCCAAACTACGATTTGGAAACTACTTTCAAGTACATGCAAGAACGTGGCACTCAGCTCAACAGTAAGTTCAGGTATTTGAGTGATTTCGGCTCTGGCAGCATTGAGTCTGAATACTTACCTGACGACCAAAAATACTCAGAAAAAGGCGACCGTTGGGGGGCTCAACTACAGCACTCTGGCATATTCCAGCAATCTTGGTTGTTTGAAGTCGACTACTCAAAAGTCAGTGATATTGATTACTTTACCGACTTAAGTTCTGGTATTGGTAACCGTGAAGATGGACAACTGCTTCAGGAAGGACAAGCGACCTACCGTTCACAAAACTGGGATGCCTCAGTATTGGTACGAGACTTTCAGGTTCTTACCACAAGCAACAACCTGCCTTACCGCTTAATGCCACAGCTAGAGTATAACTACTATGCTCCGGAGGTCATGGATTACCTAGATTTCGACCTCATCAGTCATATATCGATGTTCGATACCGACGCTTCTGGTAAACCATCAGCGACGCGTATGCACGTCGAACCTGGCATTACAATTCCAGTTGGAAACACTTGGGGTACTTGGACAACAGAAGCTCGATTACTTGGTACTTATTATCAGCAAGATCTTGATGGCGTTGATACAGGTAGTGGATCTGACTATGAAGGACTAGAAGAATCAGTAAGCCGTGTGATACCTGAATTTAGAAGCCACGCCGGTATCGTTTTGGAGAGAGATACCACTATTGTAGGTAACTATACACAGACGTTAGAGCCTCAAGTGCAGTACCTTTACGTACCCGAAGAGGATCAAAGCGAAATTGGCCTTTACGATACAACACTACTACAGACTGATTACTATGGCTTATTCAGAAGTCGCAAATACAGTGGCGTAGATCGAATTGCTGCGGCAAACCAAGTCAGCTACGGTGCATCATCTCGCTTCTTTGATGATGAATATAAAGAGCGTCTGAATATATCATTTGGTCAAATATTCTATTTTGATAAAGATACAAAGCAAACCCTAAACAGTGAAGGATCTGATGATAAAACTAATTATTCTTCTTGGGCTATTGAAATGGACTTCAACTACGATGACTATCTTTTCTACCATGGTGGCGTGCAATACGATATTGACTCATCTTCGATGCAACTGGCCAATAGCACACTTGAATACCGCTTTGCGGGTGGTTACATCCAAACTAACTATCGCTACGTTACAGAAGAATACATAAATGAAACTGTAGATTTTGACGTATCATCAATAACTAGAGATGGTATATCGCAAGCCGGTTTGCTTGGTGCTTACCAAATTTCACCGAAATGGAGCACAAGTGCTCAATATTTCTATGACTTAACCACACAAGAAGATCTAGAGTGGTTAACTCGTCTGAACTATAAATCAGATTGTTGGTACATCGGCTTTACCTATAGTAACCGTTTGACCAATAACATTAGTAATCCAAATACTACACCTGAATATGAAAATAACTTCAGTGTGAACTTCGGTATTGTTGGCTTTGGTACTAATTTAGGCTCCGATTCAGGCGCTATTGGGGAGAGCGGCTCTGACAACTCTCTAAGCTATGGTCGCCCATTCTTCTTAAACAACTAATTTTCTTTATTGATAAAACATCAGTAAATTTAAAGGATTACACATGACATTGTGGAAACGCACATTAATTGCTATCGCAGCGACTTGTACTTTATCAACAAGCTTTGCAGCGCCGGTCGAGCTAGACAGCGTAAAAGTTATCGTTAACGAGGGCGTTATCTTACAAAGTGACATCGACGCTTCAATGAAAACACTGCGTGCAAACGCTAAGAAAAGCGGTCAAACATTACCGTCACAAGATGTATTGAATGAGCAAGTTCTAGAAAAGCTGATCATCGATACAATTCAAACTCAAGAAGCAGAACGTATCGGTGTTCGTATTGATGATGCTCGACTTGATCAAGCAATCGAAGACATTGCGAAAGATAACAACCAGACAGTCGCTCAGCTTACAGCCTCCGTTGCTGAAGAAGGCCTGAGCTACAACGCATTTCGTGAGCAAGTAAGAAAAGAGATTGCAGCAAGTGAAGCTCGTAATGCCTTGGTTCGCCGTCGTATTAATATCCTTCCTGCAGAAGTAGACAACCTAGCGGACATCTTAGCGCAAGAAACCAATGCGACGGTTCAATACAAAATTGGCCACATTCAACTTCGATTCAATGATGACCAAACCAAAGAAGAGCTGGAAGCACAAGCGACAGATTTAGTGGAAGAACTCAACAACGGCAAAGACTTCAGCACCATGGCTTACACTTACTCTAAAGGCCCTAAAGCACTGCAAGGTGGTGATTGGGGTTGGATGCGTAAAGAAGAGATGCCTACGATTTTTGCAGATCAAATAAAAATGCAAAACAAAGGTAGCATCATCGGTCCTTTCCGAAGTGGTGTTGGCTTCCATATTCTAAAAATTGAAGACGTAAAAGGTTTGGAAACCGTTGCAGTTACCGAAGTAAATGCACGTCATATTTTGATTAAACCAACGGTTATCCTGAGTGATGATGGTGCGAAAGAGCAGCTTGAAGAAATCACTCGTCGCGTAAACGCAGGTGAAGCAAGCTTTGGTGAACTTGCGCAGCAATACAGCCAAGATCCAGGTTCAGCAGTTCAAGACGGCGAGTTAGGCTACCAAACTCCTGATTTATACGTACCTGAATTCAAGCATCAAGTGGAAACACTACCTGAAGGTAAAATCAGCGCACCATTCAAAACGGTTCATGGCTGGCACATTGTTGAAGTGCTTGATCGCAGAGAAGTAGACCGAACCGATTCAGCTTTAAAGAATAAAGCATACCAAATTCTATTTAACCGTAAGTTCAACGAAGAAGCTGGCGCTTGGCTGCAAGAAGTAAGAGCGAGTGCTTTTGTTGAAATGGTTGAGGACGACCAAGATGACAACTAAACGCCTTGTCATTACGGCAGGTGAACCAGCGGGAATTGGGCCAGATCTAACTCTGGCTCTATCTCAAGAAAGCTGGCCACATCAGCTCGTCGTTTGTGCGGACAAAACCCTACTAGCAGAGCGAGCTGAAATGTTAGGGATTAAGGTTGAGCTGTTGGACTACGACTCAACAGCGCCTAAGCAACCTCAACGCTCTGGAACACTGGTTGTGAAACATGTTCCACTCGCTGAAGTCGCCGTCGCGGGTCAACTTAATGAAGCGAACGGCCACTACGTATTAAATACATTAGAAACCGCAGCAATTGGCTGTATGAATGATGAATTTGATGCTATTGTCACCGGCCCTGTTCACAAGGGTGTAATTAACCGAGCTGGCGTTGCTTTTAGTGGCCATACCGAGTTCTTTGCAGAGAAGTCCAATACTCCACTTGTCGTGATGATGTTGGCAACAGAAGGGCTGCGTGTTGCTCTAGTAACAACGCACATCCCGCTAGCTTATGTATCTCAAGCAGTGACCGAAGACAGATTAGAGCAAATCATTGCTATTCTGCATAAAGATTTGGTCGAAAAGTTTGCTATAGAGAAACCAACTATTTACGTGTGTGGATTGAACCCACATGCGGGTGAAGATGGTTGTTTGGGTCGTGAAGAGATAGAAACTATCACCCCTACGCTAGGAAAAATTCGCCAGAAAGATGGTATTAATTTAGTTGGCCCATTACCAGCAGACACCATCTTTAATGAAAAATATTTGCAAGATGCAGATGCTGTTTTAGGTATGTATCACGACCAAGTACTCCCGGTATTGAAATACAAAGGGTTTGGTCGCTCAGTGAACATCACGCTTGGCTTACCGTTTATTCGCACATCAGTCGATCACGGTACCGCCTTAGACTTGGCAGGGAAAGGCCAAGCCGATACAGGGAGCTTTAGAACAGCGCTCACGCACGCCATTGAATTAGTAGAGAAAAAGCAATGAGAAATGATGTCCACTTAGGGCACAAAGCGCGTAAACGTTTTGGTCAAAACTTCCTTAACGATCCATACATTATTGATGGAATCGTATCGAGTATTAACCCACTACCAGGCCAGAACTTAGTCGAAATCGGCCCTGGTCTTGGTGCGATTACTGAGCCTGTTGGTAAGCTTGTCGACAAGTTCACAGTGATTGAACTGGATAGAGATCTTGCTGAACGTCTGCGTAATCACCCTGATCTTGCTGAAAAGTTAACGATCTATGAAGGCGATGCAATGAAGTTCGATTTCGAACAACTTGTTAAGCCAAACAACAAGCTACGTATCTTCGGTAACTTGCCATACAACATCTCTACACCATTGATGTTCCACCTTTTTGAGTTTCATAAAGACGTGCAAGACATGCACTTTATGCTTCAAAAAGAAGTTGTTAACCGATTGGCAGCGGGTCCTGGTACTAAAGCTTACGGTCGTCTAACGGTTATGGCTCAATATTACTGTAAAGTCACTCCTGTACTAGAAGTGCCACCAACAGCATTTGTTCCGCCACCGAAAGTAGACTCTGCAGTCGTTCGCCTTCAGCCTTATGAAGTACTGCCTTACCCGGCAAAAGATCTTAAGTGGTTAGATCGCGTATGTCGCGAAGGCTTTAACCAGCGTCGTAAAACAGTACGTAACTGCTACAAGAGCCTAATCGACAAGGAAGTACTTGAAGAGCTAGGTGTAAACCCGGGCATGCGCCCTGAGAACCTGACGCTCGAACAGTTTGTCGATATGGCGAACTGGTTGCACGACAGTCACAACGCTGACAAATAATCGAAAAAGGCTCCTACACTTCGGTGAGGAGCCTATTTTTTATGTAATACTTAAAGCATACCAACAACAAAAGGTGCGAATATGGATATATCTACGCCTTGTATCAAATGCCAAGTTCATTCTAAATATATTGAAGAACAATCTGAGCCATCTAAGAATCGCTACGTTTTCGCTTACATCATTACCATCAAAAATCTAAGTAAAACAACGGTACAACTTATGTCTCGCCGCTGGCTGATTACCGATTCCAACGGTAAACAACTCACCATAGAAGGTGATGGCGTGGTTGGACAGCAACCTGTGATTGAAGCCAATGACGAATACACATACACCAGTGGCACCGTCATCGAAACCCCAGTGGGAGTCATGCAAGGACACTATGTAATGACCGATCATAAAGGCATTGATTTCATAACAGAAGTCGACCCATTTAGATTGGCTATCCCCAATATTCTTAACTAGTACACATCTACCACTTACAGGAAAATGCTGTGTCGAATTATATTGTCGGAGACATCCAAGGATGCTTCGACGAACTTCAGTTACTGCTTGAAACCATCAACTTTGATAAACAACAAGATACGTTATGGGTCGCCGGAGACTTAGTTGCTCGTGGCCCTAAATCCTTAGAGACGTTACGTTTTGTTCGTAGCCTTGGCAGTTCAGCGAAGGTGGTATTGGGTAACCATGATTTACATCTACTTGCGGTCTCCTTAGGCCTCTTTTCAGCCAAACCAAAAGACAAGACTCAACCCATTCTCGATGCTGAAGACCGTGACCAATTGCTGGAATGGTTAAGACAACAACCCTTGATGCTAGAGCACCCAGAGTTTGTCATGACACATGCAGGCATCTCACCTCAATGGGACTTGGAACAAGCACGTACAGAGAATCGAGAGATAACGTCATTACTGAAGTCGGACCGTTGGCAGTGGCTTATCGAGAACATGTACAGCAACACGCCAGACCTCTGGAGTGAAGAGTTGCAAGACATAGAGCGCTATCGCTATGCGATCAACAGTTTCACTCGAATGCGCTTTTGCTCTCCCGATGGCCGACTCGACATGGCGTGCAAACTGCCGCCCAATGAAATTACGGATGAACCTTTGATACCTTGGTTTGATCTTTCACAACGTATTACGCTTGATAAAACCGTGCTCTTTGGACACTGGGCAGCCTTAGAAGGCTATTCCGGAAAAGATGTGATTGGCTTAGATACGGGATGTGTTTGGGGAGGAGAATTGACGATAGTTCGCTGGGAAGATAAAAAGTTTTTCACTCAAGATGCGTTATAAAAACACGAGATACGAGAAGCTTGCGTTACTGTTACAGTAACGCAAACATTTTAATTTCAGAACTTAACGCTCGAGAATCACAAACTCCATGTTGTGTTTATTCTTCTCATCGGCTTGATAAGTTTCACTAAAGCTCTGCTTCCAACCTTCTCCCCAACTAGGGAACTGTGTATCGCCATCAACTTCGAGGTCGATATAAGTCAGGTATAGCTTGTTCGCTTTAGGTAAGCAGCTTTCATAGATAGAACCGCCACCGATGATCATCACTTCATCAACATCACTTACCAGCTCTAGTGCTTTTTCAATCGAAGTTACCGTCGTTACGCCTTCGATTTCTAAACTCTCATCGCGGCTGATTACAACGTTCAACCTCCCCGGTAAAGGACGTCCAATTGAATCGTAAGTCTTACGTCCCATCACGACAGGTTTACCCATCGTTGAGCGTTTAAACCATGCGAAATCTGCAGGTAAATGCCATGGCATCTGATTATCTTTACCAATTACACGGTTGTTTGCCATTGCCGCTATCATACTGATGATCATAAATAGAAAGTCCTGTCCTTACCTGAAAATGAAATTGAAGTTAGACGATAGGTCTACGACGATAGAATAACAGCCCCGGCACCGCCAAGCCAATCGCTAGCCCTGCGATAATGAACATCGACTTTAAGAAGTTCTCCATCAACATGGCGAGCAACTCTGGGTTATACCCTGCTCTGTTGATTTCTACCATAGCGATCATCGCTTTGAACGCAAAGACTCCTGGAACCATCGGAATCAAAGCGGCGACGGTAAATACCTTTGGGTGCGCCAACAGTTTATGTGACCAATGAACCCCAATCATCCCGACAATAGTCGCAGCGAAGAACGTTGCCCATTCGATGGGGATGCCGAAATGCATCATTAAGTAACGGCTACCGTGGCCAATGGATCCTCCAAGAGCACAATAGATCAACGCACGTTGTGGCACGTTAAAGACCAGTGCAAAACCGACGGCAGGTATCGCCGCAAAAAACATATCATTCAAAAGGCCGAGCAATAATTCAAAGATAGTCATTAGCTTGCCCACCCCCACACGTCCGAAAGGCTCATAGCCGCAACAATGCCTAAGCTTGTTGCCAACGTTAACAAACTGGCCATGGTGAAGCGGGCTAGCCCCATATTAATATGGCCTTTAAGCATATCCGCAACAGAGTTAATTAAAGGGAAACCGGGTACAAGCATCAGCACAGAAGAAGCCATGACGATAGTGGGTTGGCCACCGATGTTATAAAGAACCGCTTGCGCTGAAATAGTTGTCGTAACAAACGCTGTGATAGCAAAGTTTAATAAGGGATTAAAATGGCGATGACCAATTTCTTGTCTGACGATCATGCCGCAAGCTGATGCGATAAAAGTCATCATGAAGACTTGCCAGTCTCCGCCCGCAAGGTGGCTAAAAGAGGCGCACGACAACCCTATCATCACAACCACTAACCAACGGTTGTAGCGCTCGGGGCTGATGTTTTGAATTTTTTTATACGCCAAATCATAATCGAGAATTCCCTTCTCCATCATGATGCAAATGCGTTGAATGTCGGTGATAACCTGCATGTTAATGCCACGATCAGCACAGCTTCGAGTAGTCGTTATGCAATGATCATCCATTACTGTTGTCACGACCAACGCATTGGCTGACAGTGCAACTTCAACCTCATTCACCCCACAAGCAATACCGATGCGGCGCATAATATCACCGACCAGTGTGCTCTCGGCGCCGTGTGCCAATAACATTTGTCCTGACTGAGCGACTAACCTTGAGATCGCTCTTTGTTCTGATGCCATGATTTCCTTCCCATAGGCGTTATACCAATCACAGTAAGTAAGTGATCAGAAATAGCGCAGAAAAAAAGCTTGAGAACAAGGCAGAGATTTTCGATAAGTAGTTATTCTACAATCAAAATCTCTAACGCAGTTATCGAGCGTTTTAACAAGCTAGGGTGACCAGTTATTTACTACGATTGGTAATAATTATCTAGAAATAAATTCTGCATTAAAATTCGACAAGACATAATGATTTAGATACAAAAAACCGCAATTTTCATTGCGGTTTAGTAAACTATCAGTGTGCTTAAGAAGAAGCGACCAAAGTATTTATAAGAAACTCTGAGGCTTAGTCACGAACATAGATAACATGACCGTCATCTTCTTCGTCATCCCAGTCATCCCAATCGTCGTCATCTTCAGTAACGACATTCTTACCGGCCATCGCATCTTTATGGTAGTCATCCCACATAAAGTTAACTTTTTCTTCTTCTTCAATTGCTTCGACTTCACGAGGTAGGTTCTCCATGAACTCACCCAGTTTAAAGCAAAGATCTTTCGTGCCGATCTTGTTTACAGCAGAGATCTTGAAGTACTCGCCTTCCCAACCTAAAGCTTCGACGATTTCTTGAATCTTTTCGTCCGCTTCTTCTTCAGGCATTAGATCAACTTTGTTGAATACTAACCAGCGAGGTTTCTGTGCCACTTTTTCGCTGTATTGCTCAAGCTCGTCAATGATCGTCAGTGCATTCTGAATAGGATCAGAACCATCAATCGGCAAAATATCGATCATATGCAGAAGAACACGACAACGCTCAAGGTGTTTCAAGAAACGAATACCCAGACCAGCGCCATCTGCAGCACCTTCGATTAGACCAGGGATATCAGCAACAACGAAGCTCTTTTCAGGGACAACACTAACAACACCTAAGCTAGGGATTAGCGTGGTGAACGGGTAATCAGCAACTTTCGGTTTCGCAGCAGATACTGAGCGAATAAAAGTAGATTTACCAGCGTTTGGCAAGCCAAGCATACCAACATCCGCTAATAGAAGAAGCTCTAAACGCAGTTCGCGAACTTCACCTTTAGTACCCATTGTCTTTTGACGAGGAGCACGGTTAACCGACGACTTAAAACGCGTGTTACCAAGACCGTGCCAACCACCTTTACCAACCATGACTTTCTTGCCATGTTCAGCAACTTCAGCAACGATTTCATTAGTGTGGATATCAACAGCGCGAGTACCTACAGGTACTTTCATGGTCATATCTTTACCACGTTTACCAGTACAGTTACCACCGCGGCCATTTTCGCCACGCTCTGCATTGTAAAAACGTTGGAAACGGTAATCGATCAGTGTGTTTAAGTTTTCATCCGCTTGAATGTAAACATCACCACCATCACCGCCATCACCGCCGTCAGGACCACCTTTAGCGACGAATTTTTCGCGCCAAAAGCTTACTGTACCATTACCGCCATCACCGGCTTCTATTTTTACTGATGCTTCATCAACGAATTTCATTTTTTAACTCCGCACTTACGTTGCGTTACCACTCATCAAGGAGTGATATAAATTCTAGCAGATCCGTGTTTAGATCGATCACCTAAGATCTAGATCGATCTGCAACCAAGGAACAAATAAGGAGAGGTTCTTTGCTTTCTGTTTCTTAAAAAACAAACGGCTTCTTGAAACTAAACGGTTTCTCAAACACCAAACTGCTTCTCAAAACTAAAGCCAGAGCGTCTACTTTTTTATTCTCGCTATAAATAAAAAACCCTGCCGAATCGGCAGGGCTTTTGAATTCAGCTTGAAAGCTAGTATAAATAATCTAATAAAAGATTAAATTACTCAGCTTCGATGCTTACAAACTTACGGTTTTTAGGACCTTTTACTGCAAATTTCACTTTACCTTCAGTAAGAGCGAAAAGAGTATGGTCTTTACCGATGCCAACGTTTGTGCCAGCGTGGAACTTAGTACCACGTTGACGAACGATGATGTTACCTGCAAGAACAGATTCACCACCAAAACGCTTAACACCAAGACGTTTGCTTTCTGAATCGCGGCCGTTATTAGTAGAACCGCCAGCTTTTTTATGTGCCATTGTTAAACTCTCCTAATACTTAAGCGTTAATGCCAGTGATTTTCACTTCTGTGAACCACTGACGGTGACCAGCTTGCTTACGCGAGTGCTTACGACGACGGAACTTAACGATTTTTACTTTATCGCCACGACCGTGTTGTACTACTTCTGCAGTAACCTTGCCACCTTCAACAAGAGGTGCACCAACAGCGATTTCTTCGCCGTTAGCAACAAGAAGAACTTTATCAAATTCTACAGTTGCACCAGTTTCAACGTCTAATTTCTCTAAACGAAGTGTTTGACCTTCGCTTACTCGGTGTTGTTTGCCACCAGATTGGAAAACAGCGTACATATTTTACTCCGCTTTTTCCGCACAGCCTATGGTTGTTAATTCTACAACTCGGGTGTGCGCTAAACTAATCAATAGGGCGCAGATTCTACGGGAATCATGCCGCTATGACAAGCCATATTTTTAAAATATTGGCGAAAACATGTTCGCCAAAGAAAAGTGCGGCAATGATGCCTTTAAGTGATGTATTAATCAACGTTTTTTAGTGTATTATTCAACAATTAAATACAACGTATAAGCCTTACAGGGTCTAACTTCAGCCGGATGAACAATGGATTTTAAAGCTATCCAAACGCTTACTGCCAATGATATGGCAAAAGTGAATGAAACAATTCAAGCCCAACTTAATTCTGACGTAAGTTTAATCAACCAGCTTGGTTTTTATATCGTTAGCGGTGGTGGCAAACGCCTACGCCCTTTGCTTGCTCTTTTATCAGCTCGCGCACTTGGTTACCAAGGAGAGGCTCATATAACCTCAGCCGCGTTTATTGAGTTTATCCACACAGCAACACTGCTTCATGACGATGTTGTCGACGAATCAGACATGCGACGTGGTAAAGCGACAGCGAATGCTGCTTTTGGTAATGCAGCCAGCGTTTTGGTTGGTGATTTTATTTACACCCGCTCATTCCAGATGATGACGACGCTAGGATCTTTAAGGATCCTTGAGCTAATGAGCGAATCAGTAAACGTGATTGCCGAGGGTGAAGTTCAACAATTGATGAACTGTAATAACCCAGACACCACAGAAGAAAGCTACATGCAGGTGATCTATTCAAAGACCGCTCGTTTGTTTGAAGCCGCAACCCAAATCGGCGCGATTCTTACAGAGTCTTCTCCTGAAATCGAAACAGCAATGCAAAACTACGGTAAGTACCTAGGCACTGCATTCCAGCTTATTGATGATGTAATGGACTACACCGCTGATGGTAAAGAGATGGGTAAAAATGTTGGTGATGACCTAGCAGAAGGCAAACCGACGTTACCGTTGCTTTACGCAATGCGTAATGGCTCACCAGACCAAGCGAGCATGATTCGTGAAGCGATTGAAAAAGCCAATGGTATGGAACGTCTCGACGACATTATGTCTGTAATGAAAGAGACAGGCTCGTTAGAATACACGACCAATAAAGCCTATGAAGAAGCTGATAAAGCCATTGCTGAGCTTTCTGTTCTTCCTGATTCCGAATATAAGCAGGCTTTAACTACGCTAGCTCACCTTGCAGTAAAACGTAGTAAGTAAATAGAAGCTAAGTAGACAGCTAAATAATAAAAAAGAGCCGCTTGGCTCTTTTTTTGATCCTGCTTGATATGACTCTGGCTTTCAATAACGACTCGATTCTAATGACAAAGGTAATTGCGCTTCGATCTCTTCAAGTTCTTCCAATGGAACCGCATATTGCTTATGACTATTATAAGACTCAAACAAAGCGAACTGCTCTTGCTCATCGATAACCAATATCTTGCCCAGGCGACCTAGATAGTTAACATTCATTCCTTTTTGTACTCTAGTCATCATTCAATACCCTAATTCTTCGTGGTTAGAAAAAGATTACGAGCGAGTTGAATGCAAGGATCAAAAAAGCCGATCATCATGATCGGCTTTCGTTAACTGTCTGTTTAGCAGAGTTCAGTTATCTATCGCTTATTTAGCGAATTCAACACCAATTTCAATATCGCCGTTTAGCGTTTCTAGCATGCTGTCTAGTGCATTGCGTTCGAAGTCGCTCAGTTCACCGTAGCTAAGAATCGCTTCTGCGCCCTCTTTGCCAAGTTTAACTGGTTGTGCGAAGAATGGTGCGTGCTCGCCTTCACCTTCAACGTATGCACATTCAATCACATTCTCTTCGCCTTGAAGTGCTTTCACTAGAGCAAGACCAAAGCGACAAGCCGCTTGACCCATAGATAGAGTAGCACTACCGCCACCCGCTTTAGCTTCTACTACTTCTGTACCCGCGTTTTGAATGCGAGTTGTTAGCGCTGCGATTTCTTCGTCAGTAAACTCAACACCTTCAACTTGAGAAAGAAGAGGAAGAATCGTTACGCCAGAGTGACCACCGATAACAGGAACACGAACATCACCTGGATCTTTATCTTTCAGCTCAGCAACGAACGTTTCAGAACGAATGACATCAAGAGTAGTAATACCAAATAAACGACGCTTGTCGTAAACGCCTGCTTTCTTAAGTACTTCAGCAGCGATTGGCACTGTTGTGTTTACTGGGTTAGTAATGATACCAACACAAGCAGTAGGACAAGTAACAGCAATTTTTTCAGCTAGAGACTTAACAATGCCAGCGTTCACATTGAAAAGATCCGCACGATCCATACCAGGTTTACGAGCAACACCCGCAGAAATAAGCACAACATCCGCACCTTCAAGTGCTGGAGTTGGATCTTCACCCGCGTAACCTTTGATCGAAACAGGCGTTGGGATGTGGCTAAGATCGGCAGCAACACCCGGAGTTACCGGAGCGATGTCGTAAAGAGCAAGATCTGAACCAGCAGGCAGGCGGTTCTTTAGTAGTAGGGCTAGGGCTTGACCGATGCCACCAGCGGCACCAATAACAGCTACTTTCATTGTTATTCTCCTTGAGAGATTTCTCTTATAGATTCTTTGTAGAGTAATTCTTGAGCTAAATTTAAGTTAAAAAACTATATTAATCACAAAGTGATTACAATCAATTAACGCCAGCTTTGCGACTTCGCGCAAGTCAATAAAACCGTGCCACACAGCGAGTTGGCATTATGGGGATAATCATCTGAAATAACAAAATAAGTCGTCACTAATAACACATTATTCTATTAAATTTTTACAGTGATATGACTAACAAATTACCGTGATATTTTGGCTAAGATTGAATATGTATGCGAGAATATGCAGATATCTTTATTAATGAATAAGAATGACATATGCGCAATACAGAAAAACAAGACAACTTAGTTCGTGCTTTTAAATCATTATTAAAAGAAGAACGTTTTGGTTCGCAAGGCGAGATTGTCGATGCCCTCAAACATGAAGGTTTTGAAAGCATCAACCAATCTAAAGTTTCGCGTATGTTAACTAAGTTTGGCGCTGTTCGAACGCGCAATGCAAAAATGGAGATGGTTTACTGCCTTCCAGCTGAACTTGGCGTCCCGACAGTTTCAAGCTCTTTAAGAGAGTTGGTGCTAGACATTGACCACAACAATGCATTAGTTGTGATACACACTGGCCCTGGTGCTGCGCAGCTTATTGCCCGCTTATTGGATTCATTAGGTAAGTCAGAAGGTATACTGGGCGTAGTCGCAGGCGATGACACTATCTTTATAACTCCAACCTTATCCGTGACCACTAAGCAACTGTTTGATTCAGTGTGCGAACTGTTTGAATACGCTGGATAATTGTCATAGTTTCATAACCATCACAGCTACTAATGGATCACGAACATCTATTCGCTTCGTGATCCAAATCACATCCTAAGATATCCATCCCCTCCTCTATTAAAACCCACTAAACCATTGATTTTAAAAAACTCAATAGCAAATTAAACACGAGATCTAACCATCATTTGTTAGATTTTTTAGCTATATCTTTTAACATTTGAGTAATTTTCTGCCAATTTTTGATATTATTCAGCCACTTTTTCATCACATGGATTGAAAAAGGTGCCGTTTCCAAATAGGAAACTCCAGAAACGACTACAATTGTTTCAGGGTTAATAATGAATAAAGGAAGGGAAATTCATGGCATTTACCAAACTTATTAAAGTTGGGGCTATTGCAGCTGCTGTAATGGGCGCTGGCGCAGTTAACGCTCAAGAGTTCATCACAATTGGTACTGGTTCAGTAACGGGTGTTTACTACCCAACTGGTGGTGCTATTTGTAAGCTAGTGAACAAAGGCCGCAAAGACCACAACATTCGTTGTTCTGTCGAGTCTACTGGTGGTTCAATCTACAACGTTAATACCATCCGTGCTGGTGAACTAGATTTCGGTGTTGTTCAATCGGATTGGCAATACCACGGCTACAACGGTACAAGTAAGTTCAAAGATCAGGGCGAATACAAGAAACTTCGCGCTATGTTCTCTCTACATACAGAACCGTTCAACATCATCGCTCGTACCGATGCTGGCATCAACAATGTGTCTGACCTAGCTGGTAAGCGTGTAAACATTGGGAACCCAGGTTCTGGTGACCGTGCAACGATGGGTGTTGTAATGGACGCTATGGGTTGGACTAACGATAGCTTCAAGCTTGCTTCTGAACTAAAAGGTTCTGAGCGTTCACAAGCACTTTGTGATAACAAGATTGATGCATTCATCTACATGGTTGGTCACCCGAACGGTTCAATCAAAGAAGCAACGACTTCTTGTGATGCAAAACTGGTTTCAGCAACTGGTCCACAGATCGACAAAATCGTAGCTGAAAACCCATACTACGCATACAGCACAGTTCCAGCTGGTATGTACCGTGGTACAGACGCTGACGTAAACAGCTTCGGTGTTGCTGCAACTATGGTAACAACGTCTGACGTTTCTGATGAAGTAGCATACAACGTTGCTAAAGCAGTATTTGAAAACTTCGCTACATTCAAACGCCTGCACCCAGCATTTGCGAACCTGAAGAAAGAAGACATGGTTAAAGCGGGTATCTCAATCCCTCTTCACCCTGGCGCAGTAAAATACTACAAAGAAGTAGGCCTTCTAAAGTAACTCTACTTTAAGCCTACTCTACCAATAAGGAGGCATGTCCTCCTTATTGGCTTTTCACGTTTTATAAAAATAACCCAAGTGAAAAGAGACAAACCTTTAAGTTTCTCCAATTTGGCGAACTTACCTTCGTATCAAGCCTAAGACAAAGACGAACAAAAAACGCATTTCCCTATCGATTCACTACACTAGATAGGAGATAAATAACGTCTCGTTGTTCGTAAGAAAGGCAGACCATCAATAATAAGGATAAAGTACATGACGCAGACAACATCACCGTCTCCAGATGTGCAAGAAATGGTGGCACAATCAGACACTGGTGCGCGTAGCCCTCGCGGTATCCAAGGCCGTATTTTATGGTTTGTGCCTCTATGTTGGTCATTGTTCCAACTTTGGTATGCTTCTCCGCTGCCGTTCATTTTTAACTTCGCAATTTTAAACGACACTGAAGCTCGAGCAATTCACCTTACGTTTGCCATCTTCCTAGCCTTTACCGCTTACCCAGCCATGAAAAATTCGCCTCGGGATAGAATTCCTGCGGTCGACTGGGTATTAGCGCTTGTAGGTAGTTTTTCAGCTTCGTATATCTATATTTTCTATACGGAACTTGCCGGTCGTTCAGGCGCGCCAACAACATTCGATATTGTTGCGGCTGTGTTCGGTATGATTCTACTGCTTGAAGCAACTCGACGCGCTTTGGGTCCACCTCTTATGGTTGTGGCAGCAGTATTCCTACTTTACACCTTTGGCGGTCCTCATATGCCAGACGTGATTGCCCATAAAGGTGCGAGCCTTAACAAGGCAATGTCACATCTATGGCTAACAACAGAAGGTGTATTCGGTGTTGCTCTTGGCGTATCTACGTCATTCGTATTCTTGTTTGTACTGTTTGGTGCAATGCTAGAGCGTGCAGGCGCAGGTGCTTACTTCATCAAAGTAGCATTCTCCTTGCTTGGCCACATGAAAGGCGGCCCAGCAAAAGCAGCCGTTGTTGCATCTGGCCTATCAGGTCTAGTGTCTGGTTCATCTATTGCTAACGTGGTTACTACGGGTACTTTCACAATCCCTCTAATGAAAAGAGTCGGATTCTCAGGTGAAAAAGCTGGTGCTGTAGAAGTAGCCGCTTCAACCAATGGTCAGTTAACCCCGCCAATCATGGGTGCTGCTGCATTCTTGATGGTTGAATATGTGGGTATCTCGTACGTAGAAGTGATTAAAGCGGCGCTATTGCCTGCTCTTATCTCTTACATCGCCCTGATTTACATTGTTCACTTAGAAGCATGTAAAGCTGGCATGACAGGCCTACCTCGTCGTCACACACCCACTATCGTACAAAGCCTACTGTCTTTCACTGGTACCATTCTTGGGCTATGTGTCATCAGTGCTGCGGTTTACTACGGTGTCGGTTGGACAAAAGATGTGTTTGGCGATGCAGCAACCCCAATTGTTACCGTTGCTCTATTGATCGCTTATGTAGCCTTGGTTCGAGTTTCAGCAAAATATGCGGCTGAAGGCGGTATGGACATTGATGCTGAGCTAACAGAAGTGCCAGATCCAGGCCCAACCATTAAGTCTGGTTTACATTTCCTATTGCCTATCGTGGTGCTTGTTTGGTGTCTGACTGTAGAGCGATTCTCTCCAGGTCTTTCTGCCTTCTGGGCAACGGTATTCATGATCTTCATTTTGATCACGCAGCGTCCTTTGATGACTCTGATGAACAAATCGGACGATCTTGCAGAGCAAACTAAAGCGGGTTTCGTTGACCTATTAGAAAGCTTGGTTTCAGGTGCACGTAACATGATCGGTATCGGTGTAGCAACAGCTGCAGCAGGTACGGTTGTCGGTGTGGTAACTCTGACGGGTATTGGCTTGGTAATGACGGACTTCGTTGAGTTTATCTCAGGCGGTAGCATCATTCTTATGCTGCTATTCACTGCGGTAATCAGCTTAATCCTAGGCATGGGCTTACCAACAACGGCAAACTACATCGTTGTATCAACGCTGATGGCTCCGGTAATTGTTACCTTAGGCGCTGCGCATGGCCTAATCATCCCTCTGATTGCGGTTCACTTGTTCGTGTTCTACTTCGGTATCTTAGCCGATGATACGCCTCCAGTTGGTTTGGCAGCCTTTGCGGCCGCCGCGATTGCAAAATCAGACCCGATTCGAACCGGTATTCAAGGCTTTACCTACGATATCCGAACAGCAATATTGCCATTCATGTTCATTTTCAATACTCAACTACTATTGATGGGCATTGATTCTTGGTGGCATCTATTCCTCACTATTTTCTCTTCTGTAACTGCGGTACTTATCTTTGCAGCTGCAACGCAAGGTTGGTGGTTTACCAAGAACAAATGGTGGGAAACGATCCTATTATTGGTTCTAACTTTCTCTTTCTTCCGCCCAGGCTTCTGGTGGGACATGATTTATCCAGAGAAAGTTCTTTCACCTGGAGTTGAGATCGCTCAAATCACAGAAGGTCTATCTGTGGGACAATCTCTTGAATTAAGAGTGGGTGGCGAAAACTTAGAAGGTGACTATTCTGAGAAGACGGTTCGCCTTCCATTTGAAGATTCTGCGACAACAAGTGAAGACCGCATTGCTTCAATGGGCTTAATGCTGACGAAATCTGAAGGCAAGATGATTGTCGACATGGTTGAGTTCGGTAGCCCAGCAGAAGCGGCTGGCATTGACTTTGATTGGGAAATTAAATCAGTTATCCAAGACGCGGAAAGACCAATGAAAGAGTGGGTATTCTTACCATCCCTACTGATTCTAATTGGCTTAGCGATGAACCAAAGAAGGCGTGCTCGTAAGGATGAGATTAGCGCGTAATGGATAGAGCCAAGTAGTGCTCAACTCTATTTGGCTTTATTACATGGAAAGGATAATCACAGCGCTTGGTCAATACTCAGCGCTGATAAAAAAGAGAAAAACACATGTATAAACAAATCCTTGTTCCTGTTGATCTTAACGACAAAGGCTTTTCTGACAAAGCTGTTGAATTAGCGGTCTGGCACGCAAAGCACAGTAATGCTGAAATCCACATCTTGAACGTATTGCCAGGCATTCACATGTCGATGGTTGCGTCTTACTTCCCGAAAGATGCCGCGAATCAAATGAAGCTTGATGTAAAAAATCAGCTAAAAGAGTTTGCTGACAAATACATCGACGATGAAGTGGTTTATAAGGTTCACGTTGCAGAAGGTAAAACCTACACAACGATTCTAGATTACGCAGAAAAGCTTGGGGCAGACCTGATTGTGATGCCTAGTCATAAGCGCTCGAAAATCGACAAAGTGGTATTGGGTTCAGTGGCGAGTAAAGTCGTACAGAATTCACCAATCAATGTATTGGTAGTTAAGCCGCAAGGCTAATGGCTTCTGGCTAATAGCTAAGTCGAATTGAAGAAAAACATCAAAAAAAGGTTGGCTCAAAGCCAACCTTTTTCTTTCTGAAACTTAGTCTACAACCGCTTACTATGAATTAACCGACGATATTCTGCGGCTTCCCTTCAGCAAACCTATCAATGTTATCGATCAGAATGTCTGAAAGTTTTTGAATTGAGCTATCACTGCCCACGCTACGTGTGGTGTTAATAACAGATTCGGTAAGTGACTATTCGCCAATAACGGATTCGAAATATCTGCGGGTTCTTGTGTGAACACATCCATGCCCGCACCAGCAATATCATGATTTATCAATGCTTCAACTAAGGCTTGCTCATCAACTAATCCACCGCGGCCAGCATTAATTAACACCGCACTTGGTTTCATCATTGTTAGCTCTCGCTCCGAAATCAGATTTCGGGTCGCTTCGGTGAGCGGGCAATGTAAGCTGATCGCATCTGCTTGCTGCAACACAGTCTCAAGAGGTAGATACCCTTTTCGACAAGAATCTGCCCCTTTACGCTCAGCAAAGATGACATTCATACCAATCGCCTTTGCTAATATTGCTGTCGCTTGTCCTAAGCCACCACTACCGATTAAGCCTAATGTACTGCCTGCAACATCTTGAATAGGATGAGTAAAGAAGCAGAATTGTTTGTCCTTTTGCCACTCGCCAGCCTCGATATCTTGATGATAACCAACGAGGTTTCGCTTAAGCGTAAACAGCATCGCGATAACATGTTCAGGTACCGATTGAGTCGCATAGCCTTGCACGTTTGTCACCGCTATGTTGTTACTCTTGCAGTAGCCAACATCGACATTGTTCACACCCGTTGCTGAAACAGCTATCAGCTTCAGTTGTTGTGCTTGAGCTAAATTATCAGCGTTGAGCACAACCTTATTGGTGATAACAACATCAGCGTCTTCAACTCGTTCAGACACTTGCTCCGGCGAAGTGAAATCATACTCAACCCATTGATGTTCAAAGCTGAGAGGTTTTAAATGGATTTGAGATGGGATGGTCGCTCGGTCGAGAAAGACCACTTTCAACTTCTGCATTGTACGTCCTTGAATTTATGTCAATTAAGTCATTCTAAGCTTTTAGCTTACTGTAGTCTGGAAGCTCAGGCGCAATTTCAAAGTGCTGTTCGATTTGTGGTGAAGCTTGAGGATAAAAATCACATGGCACGAAGGCTTTGAAAAGCTGGTTATTAACTGGATGATAAAAACTCAGTTCACATGCGTGCAAAGCTAGCCTATCGCTATACTCAAACGCCTCTGGCGTAGCATAAAACTCGTCGCCAACGATTGGGCTCCCTAGTTCCATGCAGTGAACACGCAACTGATGAGAGCGACCAGTAATCGGCAGCAATTTCAATAATGTCGTTTGAGGCTCTTGTTGCTCCACAATATATCGAGTCTGTGATGGTTTACCCTCGTCAAAACAGACTTTCTGCCTAGGGCGATTTGGCCAATCACAGATAAGCGGCAGATCAATCAAACCTTCAGCTTCACCTACTGAACCCCATACTCGCGCGTAATAGAGTTTGTGTGTCAGTCGATATTGGAATTGCTTCTTAAGATGGCGCTCAGCCTGCTTATGCTTAGCCAATAGCATCAAGCCCGATGTCGACATGTCCAACCGATGTACAACCTGAATCTCCGGAAAATCCACAACCAACCGACTCCACATACTGTCGTAGTGCTCTGGTAGTCTCCCCGGCACCGAAAGTAGACCTGCTGGCTTGTTCACCACAAGAATATCATCATCTTGATAAACAATATCAGTCCACGGTTCACGTGGTGGTGTGTACTGTTCTAACGCCATTAGAGCCTCTTAATTACTGGTTAATAAATAATTCACGATCGATTCGTTTATTAATAAATACAATTTCCAACATTTTCGTACATAAAAGTTGACGAAATTACGAAACATGGTATTGATAAGGTAACGGAAAACAAGAACTAAGCCTCAAAGGAAAAACGATGGAAAGTACGGCTAAAACCACCACAACACCAACCTCCGCACCACTTTCAAGCCTGATTAAGTCTCTTGGCCCAGGAATCATGATGGCCGCTGCTGCGGTCGGTGGATCTCACTTAGTCGCTTCAACGAAAGCTGGCGCTATTTATGGTTGGCAACTAGCCGCACTGATTCTTTTAGTTAACGTATTTAAGTACCCATTTTTTAGAGCCGGCATCCAATATACCCTTGGTACTGGGCAAAGCTTGGTGGAAGGATATTCTAACCTCGGTCGACCTTACCTTGTTATCTTTTCGATACTAAGTGCCATTTCCGCCGTGGTAAATACCGCGGCCTTACTGCTATTCAGTGCAAGCTTACTGAGTTACTTTATTCCTTTTGATTTAGCCACCAGCACGCTGTGCATGATCGTTTTAGCGACGTGCTTGATCATTCTATTCGCTGGCCATTATCGCGCGCTCGATACGCTGTCCAAAGCGATCATGGCGATCCTGACCATCACAACCTTGGCTGCCGTCGCCATTGCTATCGGCTCTCCAGTTGAACCTGATGCGGCTTTTGTTCCACCATCACCTTGGTCATTGGCGGCTATTGGCTTTATCGTTGTCACTATGGGTTGGATGCCTGCGCCTATCGAGATTTCAAGCATCACCTCTATGTGGCTAAAAAGCCAAAAAGAGAAGCAAGAGGTGACCGCTCAGTCTGCACTGTTCGATTTCAACGTAGGCTACATTGGTACGGCACTGCTTGCTTTGGTATTCGTTGCTTTAGGCGCACTGGTACTTCACGGAACAGGCGTTGAACTGTCTCGCTCTGGTGTTGGCTTTACCCATCAATTGGTCGGCATCTATGCTTCTACGATTGGTGAATGGTCGCGCCCACTGATCGCTCTTATCGCCTTCTTCTGTATTTTTGGCAGTACCATTACCGTTATCGATGGTTACTCACGCGTGCTTGCCGAATCACAGCGCCTGTTATTGAAAAAAGAATCGAGCCCAAGAATGCTGCAAGGCTGGATCATCATTGTCTCTATCGCTGCATTGGCGATTGTGATGTTCTTCAGCGCAGCACTGATGCCAATGCTTGATTTTGCGATGGTGCTTGCTTTTGCAACTACGCCATTCTTCGCATTGCTTAACTTCATCTTAGTAAGCAAAACTAAGCTTCCTGAAGCGCTGGCGATTGGCACTAAGCTAAAATGGTTGTCTGTGGCAGGCCTTGTTTACCTATTTGGCTTCTTAGCTCTGTTCGTTTGGTGGAAATGGTTGATGTAATCTGCTCTCCAAATTCGAACTAAACCGTTAACCACGCTCTTAACCAAACTGTTAACTAAGTTATAGATACAAATAAGGCCTTCATGATGAAGGCCTTATTTCGTTAAAGCATTTAGCTAATTCAAAACTAGTTGTGAGAAACCACAATCAAACGTAGCGAATCAAGCTGAACCTGAGCCTTGCTGATGTAACCCGTCAGTTCATTGATTTGAGCTTCGATAACCTCTAGCTCTTCATCACGAATGTTAGGGTTAACCGCTTTAAGCGCTTGTAGACGCTCTAACTCACCGTTCAAGTTAGTTTGCATATCTTTCTGAGCTTGTTGACGAACTTCTTCAACCTTCGGCAGTACATGCGTCTCACCGGCTTCGATTAGCTTGTGAATCTCACCTTGTACCGAGTTCACTAGCTTGCTCGCTAAATGACGGTTTACCGGACTTAGTTGACGGTTAAAGCTATCGAATTCAACCTGAGCAGATAAATCGTTACCACGACCATCCATCATCAAACGAATCGGCGTCTTAGGTAAGAACTGGCTGATACCGCTGCGCTTTGGCGCTTGTGCATCAACAAGGTAAACCAACTCAAGTAGAATAGTACCCACTGGCAACGCTTTGTTCTTCAGTAGAGATACCGCAGACGCACCCACACATTCACTCAATAGCAGATCAATACCGCCCTGAATCATTGGGTGTTCCCAGCTAATGAAGTTCATATCTTCACGAGAAAGCGCTGTTTCACGGTCAAACGTGATCGTTGCACCTTCATAAGGTAAGCCTGGGTAGCTTGGCACCATCATGTGTTCAGAAGGTGTCACGACTAATGCATTTTCACCCTTATCATCTTGGTTCAGACCAATGGTATCAAACAGGCTCAGTGCAAAAGACACTAGGTTAGTATCACCATCAGTAGACGCGATTTTTTCTGCAATCTCATGGGCTTTATCGCCACCATTTGAATGCATCTCTAGTAGGCGATCTCGGCCTTTTTCTAGATCCGATTTCAGGCTTTGATTGAGCTTCGCTGATTCTTCAATGACTTCATCAAGCTGATCGGTATTACCAGAAGCCAGCATTTCAATCAGTACATCAGAATACTTATCGTAAACTGTGCGACCAGTAGGACAAGTCTCTGCGAATGCATTCAGCCCTTCATCGAACCAACGCGCTAGAATCGCTTGCGATGTGCCTTTTAGGTAAGGGACATGAATGTCGATATCACGAAGCTGACCGATACGGTCCAAACGACCAATACGTTGTTCAAGCAAATCTGGGTTAAACGGAAGATCGAACATCACTAACTGGTTAGCAAATTGGAAGTTACGACCTTCAGAACCGATTTCGCTACAGATAAGCACCTGAGCGCCGCCCTCTTCTTGAGCAAAGTAAGCCGCAGCTTTATCACGCTCTAGAATCGACATGCCTTCGTGGAATACCGTTGCACGCACACCTTCACGCTCACGCAGAGCTTGTTCCAGTTGCAGAGCCGTACTCGCACGCGACGCGATCACTAGGATCTTTTCGCTGCGCTTGTCTTGGATCTTTTCAATCAACCAGTTAACACGAGAATCGAACTGCCACCAGCTTGAGTCTTCACCTTCAAACTCTTGGAAGATCTCTTCTGGGTACAACATCTTCATTGCACGAGCTTCTGGCGCCATCTTGCCACCGATCATGCCTGATACACGCATCGAGGTGGTGTACTGCGTTGGGATGTCCATCGGCAGTAGGTTTACATTACGCTTAGGGAAGCCTTTGATTGCAGCACGCGTGTTTCTGAATAGAACACGACCTGTACCATGGCGATCCATAAGGTTATCAATCAGTTCTTGGCGAGCTAACGCTTGCTCTTCTTCGCTGCTGTCGCCTTCGATAACGCGGAATAGAGGCTCAACATCTTGCTCAGATAGAAGTTCTGTAATTTGGTTCTTCGCGCTGTTTTCAAGCTTCACGCCAGAGAACAATGCCGTTACAGCATCAGCAACAGGGGCGTATTGGTCTTCTTCTTCAACGAATGCTTCGTAATCGTAGAAGCGATCAGGATCAAGCAGACGCAGACGCGCAAAGTGGCTCTCACGACCAAGCTGTTCAGGGGTCGCTGTCAGTAGTAGTACACCAGATGTATTTTCAGCTAAGCCTTCAACCACTTGGTATTCACGGCTTGGCTTATCTTGGCTCCACTCAAGGTGGTGTGCTTCATCGACAACCAATAGGTCCCATTCACCTTCAAGAGCTTGCTCGTAACGCTTGCGGCTCTTGCGTAGGAAGTCCAGTGAACACAGAACGTATTGTTGAGTATCAAATGGGTTATCTGATTCTGCAAAAGACTCAATGCAGCGCTCTTCATCAAAGATAGAAAAGTGCAGGTTGAAACGACGCATCATCTCTACAAGCCATTGATGTTGTAGCGTTTCAGGCACCACAATCAGAATACGTTCAGCACGGCCAGACAACACCTGTTGGTGGATGATCATGCCCGCTTCGATGGTTTTACCTAGGCCAACTTCATCGGCAAGTAAAACACGCGGAGCGTGACGACGACCCACTTCATGAGCAATGTAAAGCTGATGAGGGATAAGACCTGCACGCATACCACACAAGCCGCGCATTGGGCTTTTATGTTGTTGGTATTGATTGCTTAAAGCGCGGTAGCGCAAGACAAAGTTATCCATGCGATCAATTTGACCTGCATACAATTTATCTTGCGGTTTATTAAAACGGATTTGGTTGCTTAAGAAGATTTCTCGTAGAGTCACATCCGCTTCTTGAGTATCTTCACGAGTACCCATGTAAGTCAGAATGCCTTTGTCTTCGATCACTTGCTCAACCGATAAAGACCAACCCTCTTGGCACTCGATGACGTCGCCTACATTAAACGTTACTCGGGTTACGGGAGCATCCGTTCGTGCATACACACGATTCTCTTCTGATGCTGCAAACATTACTGTCACTGTTCGAGCATCCATTGCTACAACGGTACCTAAACCTAAATCGCTCTCCGTATCGCTTATCCAGCGTTGCCCCAAAGCAAATGTCATGAATCGACTACCTCAATCTTATAGTTGGAATTTGGTCTTTTTAACTACATTGTTATCAGAATTTTCTGACTCTCAAAATAAAAATATAGCTAAAAATGCCTAATTTGCAGCCACTTTTAAAGTGCGCTTAAGATAAAAATCATCTTAAGGAAATGGTGCAGAAAAAGGTCGCTAATCTTACTCGATGCTGTGATTTAGGTCACGTCTAAAGGCTGCTATTTCACGCTTTTTTTCTGTTTTCGCCAATGCAATCAAACTGTCAAAAATTCATGGTTACTCTAGAGGGAGTAGATAAGTTATTTCGAGCAGACTCTTCATATTTGAGCTATTACTACTAGAGGTAGGATCTACTCGGTGTACTTTTGATAAGTGCTTGATAGTAATGCCGTCAAACACATCAAGAGTTTGCTAGCGTTCAATCAACCCATTCGAGCCACGTGGTGGCAAGGAGATGCTATGGGCGATACCAATCGGAAATTATTTGTTCTAGATACCAATATCTTACTTCACGAACCCTTTGCTATATTTTCGTTTCAGGAACACGATGTCGTCATCCCTATGACGGTACTCGAAGAACTCGACAGAATTAAGGACAGTAAACGCGATGTTGCTCGCGATGCCAGAGTCGCAATCAGAGCATTAGAAGATCTTTTCCATGACGCAACCCCAGACAAAATATCCGAAGGCATTCCTTTCTCAACCGATGTAAGCGCTTCAGGCACTATTTCAATACTCGCAGACTACGAACTCCAAGAAAGCATTAAAGCCTTTGCCGACGATAAGGCTGGTGACAATCGCATTCTCAATGGTGTGTTGTACTTACAAAATAAACGCGCGCCACGAGAAGTGGTACTCATTACCAAAGACATCAACATGCGCTTACGAGCCAAAGGTGCTGGTGTACGCTTTGTTGAGGACTACCAAACCGACCAATTAATTGATGACGTTCAATATCTCACTAAGGGCTTTCAACAGCTTGAAGGTTCATTTTGGGATGGTATAGACAATGTTGAGAGTAAGAGTCTAGGAGGGAAAACACTGCACACCCTCGCAAGAACACCATTCGAACCTACGTTCATCAATCAATACATTATTGATCAAGACAGTGACTTTGCTGCTCGTGTCGAAGAGATTGAACCAGAAACCATCACCCTGCGAGACCTAAGCCGAGAACGATTGATGAACCGCAGGGCGTGGGACATTACGCCAAAGAACATCTACCAAGGCATGGCGATTGATGCGTTACTTGATCCCGATATTGATTTGGTGATTTTAACCGGTGCTGCGGGGAGCGGGAAAACCTTGTTAGCCATGGCTGCCGCCCTTGAACAAACCATTGAGCGCAAACATTTCGATAAGATCATCGTAACCCGAAATACACCTGACATCGGCGAATCCATTGGTTTTCTTCCCGGAACCGAGGAAGAGAAGATGTTGCCTTGGTTAGCTGCGGTGACCGATACGCTCGAAGCGCTGCACAAGAATGATCACTGCACCGAAGGATCGATGAAATACATCTGCGATAAAGCCAATATCCAGTTCAAATCGATCAACTTCATGCGTGGACGCTCGATCCAGAATGCGTTTGTACTGCTGGATGAGTGCCAGAACCTCACCGCTTCGCAAATCAAAACCATCATTACTCGTTGTGGTGAAGGCACCAAAATTGTCTGTTCAGGAAACCTGGCTCAGATAGATTCTTCTTACTTAACCCCTGTGACATCAGGCCTCACCTACATGGTCGAGCGTTTTAAAAACTTCGAAGGCAGTACCAATATCCACCTCAATGGAGTAGTGCGTAGCCGACTAGCCGAGTTTGCTGAAGAGAACATGTAGACAGTTATATTTGTTCGCTAAATCAGTAACCTAAAAACAAAAAAGCGCCTCACATTGGAGGCGCTTTCAATCTATTTTATGACGAGAGATTTTGAAGCTAACTCGTGCTGCTGACCTGAATTACTCAGTACCACCAACCGTTAGTGAGTCTAGTTTCAATGTTGGTTGACCAACACCGACAGGCACACTTTGACCAGCCTTACCACACACACCAACACCACGGTCGATGCTTAGGTCATTACCAACCATAGATACTTGCTGCATCGCTTCGATACCAGAACCGATTAGCGTTGCGCCTTTCACTGGGTGAGTGATCTTACCGTTTTCAATCATGTACGCTTCAGAAGCCGAGAACACGAACTTACCAGAAGTAATATCAACCTGACCACCACCGAAGTTCGGTGCGTAGATGCCTTTATCAACCGTAGCAATGATCTCTTCCGGTGTGTGCTCACCCGGTAGCATGTATGTGTTGGTCATACGCGGCATTGGAAGATGTGCGTAAGACTCACGACGTCCGTTACCTGTTGGTGCTACACCCATTAGGCGAGCATTCAACTTGTCTTGCATGTAGCCTTTTAGGATGCCGTTTTCGATTAGTGTGTTGTACTGGCCATTCACACCTTCATCATCCACGTTCAATGAACCACGAAGATCAGTCAATGTACCGTCATCAACAATCGTACATAGGCTTGAAGTGACTTGCTCGCCTACCTTGCCAGAAAACACTGAAGATTCTTTACGGTTAAAGTCACCTTCTAAACCGTGACCCACTGCTTCATGTAGAAGAACACCCGGCCAACCAGAACCCAGAACAACTGGCATTGCGCCCGCAGGAGCAGCGACAGCCTCAAGATTAACTAGCGCTTGGCGAATAGCCTCATCAGCAAATTGGTAAGCAACTTGAGAGCCATCAACATCACTTAAGAAGAAATCGTAACCAAAACGACCACCGCCACCAGCGCTGCCACGTTCACGACGATCGCCTTTCTGCGCAAGTACGCTGATTGATAGACGAACTAACGGGCGAATATCACCAGCGAAAGTGCCGTCAGTCGCGGCAACAAGCATCTGCTCGTGTACACCGCTTAGACTCACTGATACTTCAGTGATCATAGGTTCTTTGGTGCGAATGTAAGCATCAAGTGCTTTTAGTAATTCTGTTTTCTGCTGTTTTTCCCAGCTTGCTAGCGGGTTAACTGCGTCATAGTAAGCTTGGTTCGAGTTACGCTTGAATGCATGGACTTTACCGTTCTGACCTTGCTTCGCAATACCACGAGCTGCAATTGCACTCTGCTTAAGACCATCCAATTGGATTTGATCTGAATAAGCAAAACCGGTTTTTTCGCCAGATACTGCACGAACACCAACACCGCAGTCGATATTAAAAGAGCCATCTTTAATAATGCTATCTTCTAGTACCAACGACTCGTGCCAGCTCGATTGGAAATAGATATCAGCATAATCAATTTGGCGGGTAGCAATGCTCGCCAGTGTATCTGCGATATTTTGCTCCGTCAGCCCTGTCGGGTTTAGTAGCGCTTCTTCAATTTGATTAATGCTCATAAATGGCTCTTGTTTAAAATTAAAATTGATTGGTAAATCGAGAGTGCTGCGCTATTGGCATATTCTGCCTGATCGATTCGCAACTGGATGTGTCTATCTCAACCACCATACTTTTAGGGTCTTGGTCTAACTGTGCGACCACTCGCCCCCATGGATCAACCACCATCGAGTGTCCCCATGTTTCTCTTTGGCAAGGATGCTTTCCTCCTTGCCCTACCGCGACAATCCAAGACTGAGTCTCGATGGCACGGCATCTTAATAAAGCTTCCCAATGTGCTTGGCCAGTAACAGCGGTAAACGCTGCGGGAACCACGATGATCTGCGCCCCTTGCTTGCGTAACTCTGAATACAAGTGAGGGAAGCGCACATCATAACAAATACTCAAACCTAAGCGACCAAAAGGCGTTTCCGTTGTCACAACTCGGTCACCCGGCGTGAAAATATCGGACTCGCGATAACATTTATGGGCATCAGCCACATCCACGTCAAACATATGCAGCTTATCGTAATGAGTCACTAGAGCGCCAAAATCATCAATAACCAATGTAGTCGTGGTGACGCCTGCAGCCGTTCGGATTGGCATGCTACCGACAACGATCCAAACACGGTGTCGCTTTGCTAGCTCTGATAGTTTCTGCTGCAAAGGTCCATTATTCAGAGGTTCTGCATATTGGTGATAATCGGCTTTATTGCCGAACACTAATGCATTCTCAGGACAAACAACCCACTTCGCCCCTAACGCTTTGCACTTTGCTACCTCGTGTTCAAGGTAATCAAGGTTCTGCTCAGGAACTGGGCCTGAAGTCATTTGAATCAATCCAACACAATCCATGTGCACCGCTTCTCCATTCATTATGATTCAGAAATCCGAATTTAGCCGCAAATAAACTGACTCGCATCTAACGACTATTCCGCTAATTTCCTCAGTTTCTCTGGTAACTGAAACTCACCTGAGCTACGCGAAAGCTCGCTGACTACTGGCGAATCCAGCGGCCCTTTTACTGAATAATTTACTTGAGTAAAGACCTCAACAACCGGTGAAATAACCGTGGTCACCGCCAATACATACAGCGCCGTTTGTGGGGTTACCGCAAACGCCGTTAATACTGGGATGCCTGACGTGATATCTGGAGTGAAGTTGACCTCTGCATCGACCTGACGAGTGTTCAGATTCGCGATACCTTTAATCTTCATCTCACCAGCAACCGCATCCATGTTCAGATCATTGGTTAAGAAGATACCATTTTGGATTTCGCCAGTACCTGTAATACTGTTGAATGCCATGCCTTTATCAAACACATCAGAGAAATCGAGCTGCATCTTACGGATAATTGAATCTAGACTAAACAGGCCAAGTAATCGAGCCGCGCCACTTACGTCCGAGATGAAGCCTTTACCCAGCTTGGTTTTAACGTTGCCGTCAATGGTATCCATTTGAATACCCCACGGGGAACCGTCCCACTCAAGCTGACCTTCCAATGCAAAAGGTGCTTTTTGAATCCCGGAAGTGATACCGAAGCGCTCCATTAACTCACTGTTATTTTCACCTTCGACATCAATAGATAACGATGAATGACTCTTATCACCATTCAGAGCCCACCAGCCGCTCACATCGGCTTTATTGTTTCCGCTTCGGACTTGAATCTTGCTCCACTCAATACGATCATCTTGCCTTGCTAGCTCAACATCGACCTTACCGACTTTATAGCCTTGTAACCAAAAATCGTTCAGTGTGAGCTTAAGATTAGGCATCGCATCATAGATCTTTTTATCGAGTTCAGAGATCAAGGGTGCTTCTTGCTCTTTTCGTTGCAGCAGTTGTTCTTGGTTTGCTTTATCACTCCACTCAGGAACGAACAAATGCAGGCGATCTAGAGACACCGTTAAGTCGTAAGGGGGCAAATAATTGATATCCCCTTCAATCTCTTGGCTAGAAACTTCCATCTGCCACGCTTGCTTGTTCTTGCGAGCACTAAAATCGACATCATTCCAAGCTATGCCGCCTAAGATCAGCTCTTTACTCTCAAAAGTAATACGGCTAGGTGCTGGAATGGTTGGCGTATTCATTTGGCTAAGTACAGCGGTTGATGGCTTCACCGGTTCCATCACAACCGACAACCAATCATCGGCATTAAATTTATCAGTACGGATTAAGGCATGATGCCCAACAACAGGACTAATTTTATAACCACCACGCCCCAACACTAAATTGGTTGCAGTCAGCTTGGGAACCTCACCCGTAATATCAATTTCAGCCTGATACTTGGTATTCGGCAGTTGCAGACGCGCAGTAATAGCTTCTTGGTTGCCCGAGGCTTGTAGCCTAGCAGAACCACTCTCCAAGGATTTTTTCGCCAATGGATAAGGGTAATCACTGGCTAAATACTTAAGATCTGACTGTAAGTCTAACTGGTAACTGAAACCTATATCGTTGAGCTGAATATCAATCTGACTTTGCCATTGCGCATGACCCGATAGGCGACTCAACCACTGTTCGCCAATATAAGGCTCTAGAGGTTTCACGTCCCAATCACCTAAAACATCGATATCTACCGCATAACCAGGACCGTCATTAAGGCCTTTAAAATCAACAGAGATGCCTTGTTTTAGTAGGTCAGCGGCTAAGCCATTCGCCGTGATTACATCATTATCAAACTCAATACGTCCGGTGGTGTTTTCGAGCACCATTGGCGGAGCTTCAATCTCAA
Source organism: Vibrio sp. 14N.309.X.WAT.E.F5 (assembly GCF_030397615.1). Taxonomy (NCBI): domain Bacteria; kingdom Pseudomonadati; phylum Pseudomonadota; class Gammaproteobacteria; order Vibrionales; family Vibrionaceae; genus Vibrio; species Vibrio sp. 14N.309.X.WAT.E.F5. The sequence goes on from NZ_JAPNXR010000004.1 coordinate 255,770, forward strand.
CATGGTTATCTTTAAGATCGGCATAGCCCCACGCTCTTGGCTCTTTTTCGGAATCAAACGGAATATTGAGTTGGAATTCAGACGATACATCACCACTCACTTGCAGCGCCGTTAACGCAGCACCCACAGAGTCGACCAATGGCGAGGCCGTCATATAATCACGAACCGCATTACCCGAAGCCGTAGCCTTCGCTTCAATCTCGATATGACCGCCTTCCCCTAAGTAAGGAATACGCCCAGTAATACGGTCAGCCGTTACGTCCATCAATTGAGCAGAGCGCGAATCAAGATGCATCGCATCATTTTCAAACAGGAGATCAAGCTGAAGATCGGTAATCAGTGGCCACGCCGTATCAAAACTGAACTTCGCGTTTTCTAGGCCAACCCAAACTTGGAAGATCCCATCATGGTGAGTATATGGGTATTGACCCAGCTCGCCGTGCCATAACAATTTCACCGTATCGGCTTTGCCCGCTTGAATCGCAGTTGAAAGGTAATCGGTTAGATCTTGCCCAAGTGCCAACGTCGGTAAATAACGCCATGTTTCGCCGACATTGTAAGCGTCCGCTTCACCGTAGAAAGACAAGAAAGGGCTAGCATCATTCGGGAAGTCCAAACGAAATGCACCTAAGACTTGTAAGTCTGGCGTTGCTGCGGTGATCTTATCTGACCAAAGCTTCCAGCCGTTTTCATCTTGCTGCCAAACAATATCAACCTGACCTTGCTTGATATTGAGAGGCGCTTGGAATACGTCGCCATAAGGGAACACATCATCAATAACGTGCAAACTGGCTTTCGCTTGTGATGCAGAACCAAACACGCTGCCTGATACTTGGCTAAAGCCCGGGACGAGTTCCCATTGCTCGATGGCAAGATCACTAAAGCTCGCTGAATAACGTAAGCTTTCGATGTCTGAATCCATTGAGACTCGAATATCAGAAACTGATCCACCCGGCTTCAACGAATTGATCATTTTGGTTGATTGCGCAGAATCTGGCATCAACTTGATTAACGGGGTAATAGTTTCCACATCAAGTTCAGAAACATTAAGTTCCCACGGGCCTTTATTCCATTTGAAGGCAACATCGAGTTCAGGCCAAGGCCTATCATCAGTTCTAAGGTTAAGTGAGTGACCATTCACTTGCCAACCATCATCAATGGGAGACAACTTAAAAACGCCTGATTCAAACATCAAATCATGTTGGCCATCTTCGTTCCAGCTCAACTCCGAAGGCAGCACTTCTACGTAGGCATTTACCGGCTTGCTGTTTTGCAGGGTAACCCAACTATTCAAGCTAACCGTGCCCGTTTCTATACCGGATTCAGCCTGCATGTAACGGGTTAACCATGGTTTAACCGAGATATTGTCTGCACTCACATAGAACTCACCAGTTACGTCGGTCAATGAGCCACCATCGACAAAGTTAGCGCTTACTGACAACGAGTTAAGATTGGCGTCTTTAATGCTAACCACACCTTCCGCGAGGTGGTGCTTACCTGAGTTTTTCCACTTTAAGGTTTCGATATCGAGCTGACGTTCTTCATCAGAGATGGTTCGATAAAGAAGAGAGGAATCTTTGGCGGTCACATCCACTAACGTTTTGAGGAGTAAGTTATCCAGCTCTTGCATCACCCGCTTTGAAGAGCCTGATTTTTTAGGTTTATCTTTGCCGTTCTGACCGGCAAACAGATCAACCGAACGTATATCCAGATACATTCGATTCATTACAAGGTCGGCAACAACAGGGCGCATCTGTACCAGAGATTGAATCAAATCAAATTCAACTTCGACACGTTCGACAGAGAAGGTTACATCTTCAGCATTAGGAAGACGGGCTTGAACGCCTTGCAGCGCAATAGAGGGATGAGTGTTACGCCAAAAGCCACCCACATCTTGAATAGAAAACTCAAAACCGGAATGTTGGTTTACCCAAAGCTCAATTTCAGATTGATACTTATTTAAATTGGGCAAGGCGACACGCAGTGTAGTCACAGCAATGGCTAGCGTTACTAAGAGAGTAACCACTAACCACAGACACGTACGTAAAATCAGAGTAACACTAGAACTCACAAAATATCCATTACATCATAACGACATCAAACTGCTCTTGTATGTACAGAGGCTCAGCCTGAATTTTCACTTGTTTACCAATAAAGACTTCAAGCTCAGCAAGCGCATGAGACTCTTCACCCTCTAATGCCTCGGCAACCGCTGCTGCCGCATAAACCACGAACTTATCCGCATCGTACGCACGATTTACACGAGTAATTTCTCGAAGTATTTCATAACAAACGGTTTCGACTGTCTTCACACTGCCACGACCTTCACAGGCAGGACAGCTAGAACACAGAATATGCTCAATACTTTCACGGGTACGTTTACGAGTCATCTCAACCAAACCAAGCTGTGTGAAGCCATTAATGTTGGTTTTCACACGGTCTTTATCGAGCGCCGCTTCTAAAGAAGTTAGTACTCGCTTACGGTGTTCTTCAGACAACATATCAATAAAGTCGATAATGATGATGCCACCTAAATTACGCAGGCGAAGTTGACGAGCAATAGCTTGTGTCGCTTCTACGTTGGTATTAAAAATCGTCTCTTCTAGATTACGACGACCAACAAAGGCACCAGTATTGATGTCGACGGTGGTCATCGCTTCTGTTTGGTCGATAATCAGATACCCACCAGACTTCAATTCTACTTTACGATCCAGTGAACGTTGAATCTCATTCTCCGTGTCATACATATCGAAGATGGGTTTATCACCTTCGTATAGCTCAAGCTTGTCGGTAAGCTCAGGTACATACTCCGAAGTAAACTCTTTCAGATTTTCAAATTCGAGTCGAGAATCGACCTGAATCTTACTCAGCTCAGTACCCACAAAATCACGTAAGATACGCTGACTTAAACACAGTTCACCATATAAGCGCGTGCGGGCCTTATGCTTGCCACGGCGCTCGACTACCTTGAGCCACAAACGCTTCAAGAAAGCAGCATCTTGCTCAAGCTCATGAAAATCAGCGCCTTCAGCGGCAGTACGGATGATAAAACCACCGTGCTCATCACAGTAACGAGATACGGCTTTTTTAAGACGATTACGTTCTGACTCGCTTTCAATACGCTGGGAAACACCGACATGACTTGCTCCCGGCATAAACACCAAGTAACGAGATGGCAAGGTGATATCAGTCGTTAAACGAGCGCCTTTTGTTCCAAGAGGATCTTTAACAACCTGAACCACAATATCCTGACCTTGACGAACAAGCTCAGAAATATCACGGACCTGAAACTGCTTCTTTTCATTTTCAGCAACACATTCAGTGTGCGGAACAATGTCTGAGGCATGTAAAAATGCTGCTTTCTCAAGGCCTATATCCACAAATGCAGCCTGCATTCCAGGAAGAACACGGCTTACACGTCCTTTATAGATATTTCCTACGATACCGCGTCGAGCATCTCGTTCGACATGGATCTCTTGAAGAGCTCCCCCTTCAATCATGGCCACACGAGTTTCACTCGGGGTCACGTTCAGCAACAATTCAGCACTCATGGTGCACCTCAGATTAGTAATTATAAGAATTCTTGCAGTAGCTGGTCCGTTTCAAACAAAGGTAAGCCGACAACGGCGTAATAACTACCTTCAATTCGGGTGACAAAGCGTCCACCCAAACCTTGAATCCCATAGCTACCGGCTTTGTCGCATGGCTCCCCTGTTTGCCAGTATTGTTCTATTTCTTTTTCACTGAGGGGTTTAAACCATACGTCGGTAATAATGATTTCTGTTTTTTGTTTTTCAGCAGAAACGACAGAAACGGCCGTCATTACTTGATGACGTTCATTCGCTAACTGAGTAAGCATACGCTTAGAATCAGCAAGGTCTGCAGGCTTCTCGAGCACTTGTCCTTGGCTTACGACTACGGTATCAGAACCGAGTACAACAGCATCTAAGCTAGGAACTACAGTATCAGAACCAGGAACGACATGCTGCTCTTCAGAAGCATTAACTTGTAATAAAGAAAGTGCCGCTAAGGCCTTATCTAAAGATAGTCGCTTAACGTACTCTTCGGCGGTTTCTTGGGTGTGTTTACACTCTTCCACATTAGTCACAAGGACAGAAAACTCATAACCAAGTTGGGATAGCAATTCTTTGCGGCGTGGTGAACCGGATGCCAAAACTAAATGTTTCTTTTCCATTGTCATATTACCTCACATGCCAATGGCGACGGACTCGTCTCATTAATAAAAACATCCACGGCCAAAGTATACAGTTAATCAATGCGCTCCATAGCGATAATGGATTAAAAACGACATCTTGGATCAAATATTCACCAAAGAAGATCAATACCTCGAACAATACCGTCAAAGCCGCGATGATCATCGCTTGTTGCCACAACGCCATGTTACGGATTACCAGGAAGTTCATCGCAATAATGTACATCACAATTGCCATCATCATCCCTCGAATGCCTAACGTCGAACCGATCAAAAGATCCCACAATAAGCCTAAAATCAAAGCGCTACCCACGTTAACACGGTGAGGTAAAGCTAACACCCAGTAACAAGTCACCAATAGTAACCAAGATGGTCTGAATAGATCCAAACTACCGGGCCAAGGGATCGTTTGCAGAATAAGCGCTATCAAAAATGAGCAACCAATTACTACCTTGCTTCTTAAAACGCTATTGGCCATCTTCGCCCTCTAACAATGCTTGTTCTATGCTGGATTGTTCCGCTTGCATCTGTTTGTTTTCATCAGGCCATACAAGCAGCAAGTACCTGAGCTTATCAAACTCAACCACTGGTTCTGCTTTGATAACGGCGAACTCACGTTTCGGGTCGTAATCAACCGCAGAAACATAAGCCACTGGATAACCTTCTGGATATACCCCACCCAAACCAGAGGTCACAAGTAGATCTTCTTCTTGAATATCAGTACTGGTTGGAATGTGTTCTAGCTGAATCTCATCGATGTTGCCATTACCCGAAGCGATCACACGAATGTCGTTACGAATAACCTGCACGGGAATCGCATTGTTGGCATCAGTGAGTAGAAGGACACGACTATTATGAGCAGCAACGAAGGTAACTTGACCGACAATGCCTTTCTCGTTGATCACCGGTTGACCTTCATATACTCCATCAATCTGACCTTTGTCGATCACGACTTGGTGACGATAGGGTGAAGTATCAACGGCCATAACTTCTGTGACGACTTTCTTCTCATCACGGATAAACGGTGAGCCTAATAGCTTACGAAGGCGCTTGTTTTCCTCTTGATATTGCTCAAGCAGAATCAGCTCGCTCTTCAGGCGCAAGACTTCTCGTTTAATATTATGGTTGGATTCGATTAGCCCTTTGCGAGTGCTAAAACGGTCGTATACACCATCGAACATAGTGCGAGGCAAGTTGGCTGCATACTGGATAGGCGCAACCATGCTGTTCAATAGATAGCGGACATTTGAGAAAGCATCTAAACGACTATCAGCCAGCATAAGGCTGGCTGATAAAATTACAGCAAAAAACAGGCGCAATTGTAGAGAGGGACCTCTACCAAAAATTGGCTTCATTCTATATTTGGTCCTAGAGCTACATTTGATCCTATAGACAAGGTCCTAGGCTCTTTACATAAAACTAGATAAGAAAAGAGCCTAACACTAGATATTATTCTTCGCTGAACAGATCGCCGCCGTGCATGTCGATCATCTCTAGGGCTTTACCGCCACCTAGAGCAACACACGTTAGTGGCTCTTCTGCAACAACAACAGGGATGCCTGTTTCTTCTGTTAGCAGACGATCAAGGTCTTTAAGCAGTGCACCACCACCAGTTAGTACCATACCGTTTTCTGAGATATCAGAAGCCAGCTCTGGTGGACACTGTTCAAGTGCAACCATGACTGCAGATACGATGCCAGATAGAGGCTCTTGAAGCGCTTCAAGGATTTCGTTTGAGTTTAGGCTAAAGCTACGAGGAACACCTTCTGCAAGGTTACGACCACGCACTTCGATCTCTTCCACTTCATCGCCAGGGTAAGCTGAACCGATTTCGTGTTTGATCTTCTCTGCTGTCGCTTCACCGATCAAGCTGCCGTAGTTACGACGAACGTAGTTGATGATCGCTTCATCAAAACGGTCACCACCAATACGAACAGAAGACGAGTAAACCACACCGTTCAGTGAGATAACCGCAACTTCAGTAGTACCACCACCGATATCAACCACCATTGAACCTGTTGGCTCAGATACGCGTAGGCCAGCACCAATCGCTGCAGCCATAGGCTCATCGATAAGGTAAACCTCACGAGCACCAGCACCCAGCGCTGATTCACGGATAGCACGACGCTCAACTTGCGTTGAACCACAAGGAACACAAACCAAGACACGAGGACTTGGTTTAAGAACACTGTTGTCATGCACTTGTTTGATGAAATGCTGAAGCATTTTTTCGGTTACGTAAAAGTCGGCAATTACACCGTCTTTCATCGGACGGATCGCTGAGATGTTACCAGGCGTACGACCAAGCATTTGCTTAGCAGCGTGACCAACAGCAGCGACACTCTTTGCAGAACCCGCGCGATCTTGGCGAATAGCTACAACTGAAGGCTCATCAAGAACAATGCCTTGGCCTTTTACATATATAAGGGTATTGGCTGTACCTAAATCAATCGATAGGTCGTTTGAAAACATGCCACGAAGTTTTTTAAACATATTCTTCGCTCATCCTGCAAGAATTAGAAGACAAAAATTGCACTAAATGTACCAATGCCTTGCTGTCACGGCAAGGCATTGAAGTATAAACATGGACTGAAACCCGCAATTTCTTACAGATTCCTAACTTAAGGGGCAAAAATTATATTTTTACTGACCTGTTAAACCACTTTCACCTCGGTAGATCACACGATCGTTACCGCGGTAGATGCCGAATATACGTAACACTAATAGGTGGTACTAGTTTTGTTCACTCCACCAAATCACTCGATCACTCCCCCTATACAAACCAAAACGAACTTCGGACGATATAGTATCGTCAAAAATACCATCTTGGTTATAATCGTTTCTCAACCACGGAAACAACTCAAACCCAAGCGTACTTTCTAGAGATCCCCGATTCCCCTCACCAGGCGCACTGTAAGATATATATCCCTGGCCATTCTGAAGAATAGGCGTCGACTCTATGGTGGCAGCAGTAACACCACCTCCAACGGGTAGAGCACTTGAATCATTACCAACATCAAAGCTCAAATCCACAACCGAAAAGTCACTGCAAGAGTCACTGGTATTCGTTTTAAAGCTTAAACCATCAAAATAGTAGCTTGTTACAGCGGATTGCACCCTTGAAGTTTCAGGGCCAAAAGTATCTGCTAGAGCTAGGTATCCCCAACGTTGACGTTGTGAATCTGAAACTGAAAAATCAAAACCGGAACAAGAAGCACTTCCATTCGTTTGATAACAAACACCATCAAGATCTTTTGTGTCATTAACCGCTAAACGAACGACAACCCCTTCATTGATTGGCCCTAAGGAGGTTAGCGGTTTCACATAAGCTATCTGAGCCTCTTCTAAGCTTGCCAATTGAAGGTTAGATTCAAAAGTGACTTGTCCCGGCCAGGCAAAACCTTGGGTTTTAACAACTTTACTGGAATCGGTATCAATAATTGACAATGTTGAGCTTTCTGCCCAAAAAGTTCTAAAGTCCCAAGGATTAGCATATCGCCACCAACCGTCAATTTTATAATTAGTCGTTTCTTGCTCTCCGTTACTGCCCACGTTATCAAACGACCGTCCCGTAACAGTTAATTCAGGTAAACGACTAAACTCCATCGCTTGTCCTAAATAAGTGGACGTTGAACAGGCTGCCGTAAAACTCGGAGTGTTGCTATCTAGATGAAGATAATAAGGTATAAATCGCCCCACAGAACCAGTTTGAGCACCTTGGATCGTAAAGGAACTGCTGCCTAAATAGGAAGGTAACTCTTCAACCAAAAAATTAAATACTCCCACTTCAGAAACACTTTGAGTGACAGAGTTAATGCCTGAACTAATTGCGGTATGACTGTAAGAAATATTACCAAGTAAACCAGGTTCTGTACCGGTAACTACTGGGGCCTTAAGTTCATGACTCAAAGCAATATCTTGCGAGCTAAAATTAGGAGTAACGACACCGTTATCGCCCGAAGCCCAAATATTTAATGTAAAAGCTTCACCTGCTTTCGCAAAAACGGAGCAACTTAAATCTTTGGTTACACAGGAGCCACTATTTCCAGCTGTATTTTTAGCTTGGATATTGAGCTGCTTAGGGAAGCTTACGAACTGGGCACTCCCTCGCATATTCAATCCAAGTTCATCATCTGCACCTTCATACTGAGCATTAAGTTGTAACTTTCCTGCGTCAACGTAACTGACATCAAATTCAGCTTCCCCATCATTATCAAAGTCGACAGCAAAGGCTTTTAAGGAAGAGCTGCTCATTGCCAGATCTTTTTCAACACTACCAACTTTTAAACCAATAGTAGGACTACCAATAATGACAGAAGAATCGGGGGTAATGTACTTACCAAAGAATTCGATATTCTTTGAAGTGTTCTGGAAGCTTGGTAAACACTTTTGAGAATCATCAGAGCTTTTAACCGCTTTGATACGACCTGTTACTGGTCTGTTTGCTATTTTATCGGGTACATCTAAGACAAAACCACTACTAAAAAACTCAATGCTACAGTTGCCGCTTCCCAGACCACCTCCAGCACTCGAACATAATGTTTCCCCTCCTGGCTTGACTGCAGGATCAGAGTCAATAACGCCAATGCTCAAGTTACCCACAGTATTCTTTCGAACTGAATATATCCCTGTACCGCTAGATAACTGAATTTGATTACCACCAACCCAACCTCCACCACCTATTACGACTGCAGGAGATAAAGTGACATCAACATCTCCGGTTACCAGTTCTGAACAGGATTCATTAGCACAGGCACGAATGGTAACCTCTTCTGCATTACATGTAAGTTCACTACCTGAATGATAAAACTCAAAGTGATCGATCAAGTTACCTGGCACATCTGAGCATAAGTGTTTTTGGTCATATAACAGCATAATTTGAGCATCGGTTAACGTAGTATCAAAAATCTGAACTTCATCAATATAACCATCGAAAGCTCGCCCTGAAAAATTCTGATCTTGGCCTATCTGCAAAGGTTTTGTATTGGTTACTAGTTTTCTATTTCCATTAATGTTCAACTGAGCACGTTGCTGGCCATTTATAAATATACTGGCTATTGATTTATTATTCTTATCTATAAATTCATATTTAATGGTAATAAATGACCAATCATTTCGTGGAATAGCCACTTCACTGGTTAATGTTCTAGTCTTAATGCCTCCATTCCCATTTTGATTAACATCCTGCCACCACCAGAATATTTTACCACTTGAGTTTAAGTGAAACTCATAGTTATTATCTTTCGATAAAATAGAATACAAACCGGTTCTAGGGTAACTAACAGGCTTAACCCAAGCTGATATTGTGAAGTTTTCATCTATATTTAAATCATTATCATGAGGTATATTAATATATTGATTTGAATCATTATTAAAGCCTCCGAAACCACAAGTTCCAATAGAATCAATAGTTGGGATCGCAGATAATTCAGATGCAGGCTCTGATGTTACTCCATTCACCGATTTACCATGTAATTGGTTACCAGAGCTATCTACTACCTCATTGTTCGAGCCATTCCATGTTGTTTCATCTAAATGATATAAGGCAATCGGATCTGGTAACTCCTTCGCCCCACACGCGTTTTCTGGCACTGTTTGATATAAGCATGTCCCATCTACACTACTGTTCGAATTAACAAATACCGTTCCTTTGTCTTTCGGCCCTGCGGTGACATCACCGACAACATGAGTTTTTGTTCCAAGTACTATGTCATTCTCGGAACTATCAATATCACCCGTTATACTAGAGATCGTTGAAGATACATCTGTCCCGTTACTTAAATGGTTAATATTAATTGCTTTCTTAGCTATAACATTGTCGGTCACATTAGTACTAACCAATCGAACTGATTCATCACGGCTCACCACTTGCCCACCGACTTCAGTTCTTGTATTTGTAGCGTAGGTACCGTTGTTCAATACGTTAATGTTAACGGAAAGCTTCGCGTCAACTTCATCGGTGACAGTAGCATTTAGAATCCGAATTGAATTATCACTGCTTTTTACTTTCCCGCCGACACTAACATCGCTGTTAGGCACATAAGCACCATTACTTAATTCATTAATATTGACCGACTGTTTCGCATCTACATCATCAGTTATGCTGGCGTTTATAATTCGAATTGAACCATCACTGCTTTTTACTTTTCCTCCAACGCTAACGTGGCTATTAAAAACATATGACTCATTGCTTAAAACATTTATATTGATAGATTGTTTCGCATCTATATCATCATCAATTCGCGCATCGATTACTCGAATAGAACTGTCGTGACTTTTAATCTTTCCTTCTATAATAGATGCACGTGAAGCAGCAAACGCTCCATTACTCCGCACATTGATGTTCACCGACTGTTTAGCATCTACATCACCACGCACATCTGTATTTATCATTCGAATTGTGCTGTCCGAGCTTTTCACTTTACCGAGTATGAAAGAATAATGATTACTGTTATAGCTGCCGTTAGCGTATTCATTGATGACTATAGACTGTTTAGCTTGCGCTGCACCATAAATGACCGTATCAATAATTCTCAAGTGACCATCTTTACTTTTTACAGATATCCCACTAAAACTTGGGTTGCCAATGATATTGGATTCAAAATAGATGTTATTTTTGACTTCTAATTTTGATGTCTTATAAGCAATAATTTCATCGCCACTTTGCAGAGTCAGTGAACCATCACATTCATATTTGCTTCCATTGATATCCCAATTTCCAGTACAAGGAGGTAGTGGATACCGATTAGGCCAATTGTAATTTGTTAGATAGTAATACGCGGCTGCAGACGGAAATGAGACTAGCAACATAGATACTAATATAAATACTCTAGCTATCATCACGAAGTCCAACCTCTATTATTCTTTGTAAAACCAAGCTCCCAACCGAACAACTTCCTTTCGAGGTTAGTTGATATACATTGATACCATTGTCCAAAACTCCAATAAACTTACAACTGACATCCGTTACGCATTGAGCTAATCCTTCACCGGAAAAGCTTATGATTTGTGGGGTAGATGCATGGCAACTACCTTCTGTCGTCGTTTGATAAAAGCGGCTAATTTCTATTTGTGCTCCAGATCGCGCAGCCATTTCAGCCCGAGTACCGATCAGGGTTGAAATCAAATGTTCACTGTTACGTTGTTGGTTCTGATTAGCAACCATCGCAACCGAAGCCATAACCACTAGTATAAAGACAACTAGGATCAAACTTCCCCCCGTTTGTTTACGGAGCGTTATAGATAAGGGCATCATGGACAAACTGAATCTCCTCTCCTTTATCAGCAAACAATAACTCAAACCTAACCAACCCATTTCTTTGCAATTCAGGCGCTAAGTTTTGAAAATCTGCATTTTTTACATTCTCAGCCATCAGTACGCCATTCCCTAGTGCTTCTGGGGAGAGTGATGAGCGAGACAAGGCGTAACTAGCATAACGAAAAATACTAGAATTGACGTGACAATAAGCTACGGGAGAAAGATAAAAATAAAGGCGCTTGCCTGGAGAGCTAATCTCAAAACCTGTAGTTTGCGTTAACTTAACATCAACCATCACTGCAGCAGAGGTATTAAAGTCAACATTCTCTTTTACCTCTGCAATTTGACCTTCAGTCGTTGGATCAAGACGCATCGCATTCGGGTCGTTAGGATAAACAATAACTCGCTCCCCTTGAGAAATGCTTTTGCCTATTGGCAATATTCGTATCACTGCTGATTTTGCTTCTGGCGCCGGAAGTTCTTGATAAATGGCACTATTGATGATGGGCAAAAATTCAATACAATCATTTTCAATCAAAATACTGTTAGGGACGGCTTCTCTTAATTCTCGAGTCAATCGCTCCGTGACAAATTTACCTTGTTGTATCAAAGCTTCACGAGCGGTGCTATCAGCATAAATCCCCATACCTTGTTGGATAATATTTCCTAGAAATAGCCCAACAATAGAAAGTAGTAGAATAGTAATAATCATCTCTATCAGTGTAAAACCGCGCATTAAAAATTCCCTTTAATCGCAGAAAAAGGATAGCGGTTTCCCTGAGTATCAATAATCACAACTTCAACTCGTTTATAGTGTGTACGGCTAATCGATGGCTCACCAGACATCATCAAAGTATTGCCACTGACAACAGCAGCATCATAAAAGACATCTATTTCAACGTTGAAATTACGATAACCCGCATCACTGAGATCACTATCAAGAACATCTTCGACGCGCCCTCTAAGGCCATGAAAATCATCAACATCATTAGCCAAGCTCTTTACCAGTACACCATTAACGTCAGTTTCTCCATTTTCAGGCCCTAAATCATTAGGTAACGTGCATAATTGTTGACTAGGAGTAGACATCGTTGAGACTGCACATTCAGGCACTCCGCCGTTCACGCCTGAAAAGTGGTCATACCCTCGCCCCATTACTTCATCAAGCACGGAGCGACCAAGATCAGCAGCTTTAACTGATGTTATTTGTTCCGCCGTCTGAATTGAACGCGGATACAAAGAGGCAGTAAGTCCAGCAAGAGCAAAACCAATAAGAGTAATCACAATGACCATTTCTATTAGGGAAAAACCTTGGGGGCGTTTTTTTTGTTTAACATCCATAGATATATCCTTCAGTGTTAATGCACACTGAAATTGAATCATCGTTGACAGTCGAAGATATCTCAAGCTGACAATTCGACATTAAACATTGCAGAGCTCGGCCCGAACTATCAAAATCAAGGTACGGAACATTGGTATCAGTTTGTAGCTTAAAGGCCACTTTATTCTGTGTGCCATCAACAAAACTGGGATCTGTAACGTCAGAAGGAAATACCTTGGAACACATATCTTCAACACTAGAGGGAGACACCTGAATAGCTTGAGTTTGGTTTGGATTTAACAGCCAACGGTTACAATAATCCGAACGATTCATCGCACGGTTTTGTACTAATCGTAATGCGGCTAACACTTCGCTTTGAACAAGATAGGTAGAAAAAGAAGAGGAGCCAACATAACGGCTAGATGCGAACAGGGAAACAATACCAATCAATATAATAACGATGATCAGCTCTACCAGAGTAAAGCCGCTGGATTTGGGGCTGTTATCCATAATGAGCCTCTAACTGCCTAGCGAATACTGATTATACAAGATAACGAAGCTTACGATCTTATGTATATGAATAGTTTTGATATTTGTGTAACAGATGGAAAAAAGGCCAGCACAGGTGCTGGCCTCAATTTTAACTGATGTGCTAAGGAGCACAGTTTGAGTCTTCTACCATGTTTGCTGTTGCTTCAACGTTAGCAGCTGTTGCTTGGGTATATACAACACAGTTAGTAGTGTATCCATTAATACCAAACAATGCTGATGTAGCGCCGCTTGTCTTAATAAATTCAAAGTCCTCATCAGTACCAACACCTTGAACGATTGCTGAGATTGCTGTCGATGATGCTTCAGGATATCCAAAAACAGTCTGAATACTTTGAGTACCGAAACCAGTGCTAACTGCACCTGAAGTAGATTCAATACCTGCGATTGCAGCCTTACCGTAAATAATACCTGAAGCACCTTGAATAGCCCCAGCTAGACCTTCAAGAGTTGCATTTTTTGCATCATCTTGCAGGTTTAGGAAACGTGGTGCCGCAGTTACAGCAAGAATACCTAGAATAACAATAACAACCACTAGTTCGATTAGGGTGAAACCGCCTTGTCTTTTCATAGTTAAGCTCTCTCTATGTTTAATTTTACGCAGACTTACTGCAAAGTTACGGTCACACGACCAGTTTTAATTTCGTAAACAAATTCGTGCTCGGTACTACCTTCTAATTGAACATAAGTACACGTTGCATCACCTGAATTCGCTTGCGCTGAATATTTGTAATTTGAGCCGCTATCGACTTCCGAAACCGCACCTACTTTAGGTGGATTTTGCAGCAAGTTTTCCATCAATTCAGAACATGTTTTATCTGAAATGTCTTGTGGCGCGGTGCTAGAATTATTATTCAGAGTCCATGGATAGCCGTCTCGAAAGTCGGTATCTTCGTTGTTACTGTTCTTTGATCTTGTTAACCAAAAATCAACACCATCATAATTTACAGTATTGTATGTTTCAACACCAATCTTCTCCGATGGTCGCGCTTCTGCTTCCCACTGTGCTCTCGCCGACAAAACTGCCGTAGCAAAACCACCAGCGACGCCTTCAATGCTTGATTTCTTGGCTTCATCTGTCACATCGAGAAAACGAGGTAAAGCAGCCACCGCCAATAAACCAACGACTACAATCACTATGACTAATTCGACAAGGGAGAAACCCTTTTGATTCTTAAGCATTTTCTACCTACTCATCTAATTATTAACGCGCATTATACATTCGCGCTCGTATAAAACCATACAAAAAACTGTCAATATTTTCACAAAGCCAAAATATTGGCTTTAACACTAAATCTTTCTTTTTTGAGTAATATATCTATCTGATACTTATCACTATAATGATAACTACAATGAAACTGTATGTTATCACTTTTATCTTCAACACTTGGAGACCTTAGCCCTAAAATACTCCTCTGAGGATACAATTGATCCAGCCAGTAATTGCAGTCCCGTTCTGAGCCTTGGATCGGCATTATCCAACCCGTTCGGCTATATAACCTTGGTTGCTCTGGAATACCATTTAGCTCAACACCCGTTAATAAATACTGCTGCTTAAAACGATTGGCTCGCTCTAGCATTTGCTTACTCGCCACGATAAACGCCGTGTTAGTCGCTTCTTCTTCTACCGTTTTCGATACCGAAAGTAGGCCTACAATCAGAAAAAGAATAACCACACTCCAAATAACAAAACGTGAGCGCTGTAGGTTATTTAGCATTCCCTAACCTTTGATTGCATCCAGCATTCCCCACATAGGTAAGAAAATACCTAGCGCTAAAATCAGCACCATGCCTGCAACTACCGTCAGCAAAATCGGTTCAATTCTGGCCGTTAAAGTTTTCAGATCGTAATCGACCTCTCGATCGTAAAAATCAGCCACTTCAAGCAGCAACTCATCAATGCGACCTGTCTCTTCACCTACGGAAATCATTTGTATCACGAGCGGTGTGAAAATTTCGCTGTTGATCGCGGTAGATGAAACCGTACTACCCGCTTCTATTGCCGATTTCATGGCTTGAACTCGCAGTTCTAGAAAACGATTGTCCAAAGCCTCAGCTGATAACGCTAATGATTGGTTAAGTGGCACACCCGCTTTTAGCATCAAAGCAAAAGTACGTGAGAAGCGCGACAACAGTGCTCGATTCACAACGCCACCAATAACCGGCATTTTTAAACGCAACCTATCCCACTTTTCCAGCCCTTTGTCTGTTTTAACCCACGCTTTAAACGCAAAGATAAGACCGAAAATAGCCGCGAGCATTAAGCCCCAATAATTTACAAAGAACTCCGACATACCAATCAGGATACGAGTTGGCAGTGGCAAATCGACACCAAAGCGCGCGAACATACTAGAAAACTGTGGGATAACCTTGATGTTCAGAATGAACATCGCAATCAAAATAAAGCTGATAACAAAGGTTGGATAACGCATCGCGGTCTTGATTCGCTTACGAGTCTCAACTTCCTGCTCGTAGTATCCAGCTAATTGCAGCAAAGCCTGATCTAAACGACCGGTGTTTTCACCAACACCGATCATAGATACAAACAGCGGGCTAAATACTTTTGGGTGCATCTGCATCGATGCCGATAATCCACGACCATTGGTTAACTCTGCAACCACGTCTTCTAAAGCCGCTTTCAACTGTTTGTTTTCGCAGTTTTGGGTTAGGCCTTTCATCGACCTCAATAATGG
Source organism: Vibrio sp. 14N.309.X.WAT.E.F5 (assembly GCF_030397615.1). NCBI lineage: Bacteria > Pseudomonadati > Pseudomonadota > Gammaproteobacteria > Vibrionales > Vibrionaceae > Vibrio > Vibrio sp. 14N.309.X.WAT.E.F5. The sequence continues at coordinate 271,804 of NZ_JAPNXR010000004.1, forward strand.
AACACCCGCTTTAGTGAGGCTGTATAACTGTCGGCAAAATAGAACTAATACTTCTAGAGGCACATTAGGAGAAAACAGGCTAGATACATCCATATCTAACACTGATCCACCACTTTTCCCCAGTTTGATAGAAGTAGGAATGATCCCCTTGCTCATCAAGCTTTCAGCAGCAAGATCTTCGTTATTCGCATCCAGCTGACCAGTCACTTGACTGCCATCAGAACTGCGACCTACATAACGATACGTTGGCATACTAGTCTACCCTTACAGATAAATTGGATCGGTTGCACCGGAGGCATCGCCTTCACCAAGGTGCATGATCTCATCAAGGCTCACAACACCTTGTAAAGCCAGTTCCATAGCAGAAGCCAATAACGGTTTGTAATTGTCAGACTGTCTAGCCGTTTGAGCGAAACCAACAGCGTCGTTGGCTCTGAGCGCATCCATCATGTTTTGCTCTAGTTCTAGCATTTCAAAAACACCAATACGCCCGCGGTAGCCCGTCAAATTACAGTTCTGACAACCACGTCCCTTCATGAAAGGCACATCGACTTGATTTGGGAAACGTACACTCAGCCACTGCTTACGAGGCTCATCGAGTTCGTCATCGACCTTACAATCAGTACACACTTTACGAACTAATCGCTGTGCGACAACCGCTCTCACAGCACTTGCCACGAGATAACCGGGAGCACCCATGTCCATCATACGCAGTGCACTATCTACTGCATCATTGGTATGGAGCGTACTTAATACTAAGTGACCGGTTAAGGCTGCCCTTAGGCCAATCTCAACGGTTTCATGATCACGCATCTCACCAATAAGAATGATATCGGGATCCTGACGTAGAAAGGTTCTCAAGACAGTCGAGAAGTCGAGGTTGATCTTAGAGTTTACTTGAACCTGATTCACGCGAGGAAGACGATATTCGACCGGGTCTTCCGCGGTAATGATTTTTTTACCCGGTTCGTTTAACTCGCTTAACGCACCATATAAGGTCGTTGTTTTACCAGAACCTGTTGGGCCAGTAACCAAGATCATGCCATGAGGACGGCGTAATTGTTGGCGAAGACGAACAAGAAGATCATTGGGGATACCCGATGCTTCTAGCTTACGGAGGCCTGCTGATTGGTTAAGCAAACGCATCACCACAGACTCACCATGCTGTACCGGCATGGTCGACATACGAATATCAACCGACTGGCCTTTAGCTCGAATATTGAAACGACCATCTTGAGGTAGACGCTTCTCAGAAATATCCAAGTTTGCCATCAGTTTCAAGCGCAGCACCAAAGCAGAGGCAATGTTGACTTCATTCAATAGCGTTTCATGCAGCACACCATCAATACGCTGACGAAGACGCAAGACGTTTGAATCGGGCTCAATATGGATATCAGAAGCACCAACTTGGATTGCATCCTCAAACAAAGAGTTGATGAGTTTAACAACCGTCACTTCGTCGCTGTCTTCACCTGCGATATCAAAGTCAAAGGCATCATTAACTTGGTGCTCGGCATGCAACTGCTCAGCAAAAGAAGCGATCTCTTTGGTACGACGATAGTAACGGTCAAAACCATCGACTAACTGTCTCTCTTGAGCGACGACAAATTCAAGTGCGTAATCGCCTAGTTGGCCAAGCAATGATTCCTGAGCAAACAAATCAGCAGGATCACTCATTGCAACACGTAAAGTATCGCCTTGACGACCAATTACTAATGCTCGAAGACGACGAGCATGTACCTCGGGTAAAAGTTGAACCGCTTCTACATCTACATTGGCTCGACTTAAATCAATCAGAGGAATCGCTAGCTGTTGAGACAAAAAGCTCAGCATCTGCTGTTCAGACAAGAAACCAAGTTCAATCAAGGCATCGCCAAGCTTGCGCCCGGTACTTTTCTGAGCGGCCAGTGCTTGTGCAACTTGAGCTTCAGTAATGATGCCTTCTTCTACGAGCAAATCACCAAGTCGCTTCCTTAATCTAATTTGCATCGTCGTTCTCCTCTAAGGCATCGATTATTTTTAATCTGTCGCGGACAAAATTTTGCGATTGAGATGAGATTCCAACTCGGGTTAAAGCGCCTTGGTACGATTCTTTAGCGGCACTAAAATCAAGCTGACGCTCTTGTTGAATCGCAAGGCCTAGCCACCAGCGAGCATTGGCTGAATCGACTTCGACCAACTTTTTGTAACTCTCCAAGGCAATCTCTTCTTGTTGCGATTTTTGACTCAAAGCCGCACGCATTGCTAAATAATCTTTGGTCGGATTTGGCGGTAAATGTACTAATGGACTCAAGGCGGCTTCCGCTTGATTCGCTTTGACGAGCAATTTTGATAAACCTAGACGTAACTTTTCACTATTGGTATTCAGCTTTATACCTGACTGATAAAGCTCATAGGCTTTACGAGTATCACCCTTACCAAAATAGAGAATCGCAAGCTTCTGGCGGACATCCTCATTTCTCGGGGCATAACGCAGAGCTTCGGTATAACCTTTTAGAGCACCAGCAAGATCATTCGCATCGAGAGCTTTCTGAGCTCGGCCTACTGCATTATCGGATAGCTGTTGAGAAGTCAGCTCAATCTGCTCGATCAACATGCCATCGCCAGCTGAATTCACAGATGAAGCTGACGACGTTTCTACACTCGCCTGCTCATTGACTGACGAAGACTTTTGTTTCGATACGCTTGCCACATAAATCGGCTCTTGAGGAGCGACCCTCACCGCTTTAGGTGCTGTTAGATTTTGTGACTGTTCCGCGACACTGGTCGTTTTCGATGGCGACTTAGTGGTTATCGACTGAGTTGTTACAGATGGTTGAGACTTTTCAACCTTTGAGTGAGATGTCACTGACGTCAATTCAGAGTCGACAACAACCAGTTTTTGAGTTGGAGACAAAGGCACCGCTGGCGTAACAACACGATTAGCTTGTCCCGAACTATCGACAAGCGACACTTCTACCTGTGGGGCCCTTACAGAAATAGGGTTATCAAGTTTAGGGGCTTGCGACACAGCCCAACCACCCATAGCCAAACTTAAGGTAAAGCCACCCACAACCCAAACCAATGGCGAGCGCGTTTTGACTTTGGGCACAACAGCCGCTTCTATCGATGTTGTTGATTCTTTCTTTGCCAATTCAGACAAGGCGTTATTAATGACGCTCATAATTAATTCCAACCCCACAGTATTGGCGTTTTAAATTTAGGCTTACATACATCGTATGTTTCGTGCATTGCAGCAAATAAGTGTTGGTTTTCAAGCGTTTTTTTATCTTCGCTAAACGAAAGCAATAAGGCTTTGTGACACAACTGATTAATCAACCTTGGAATTCCGAGAGAAGAGCGCCAGATTGCTTTTTTATGATTCAAACTAAATAGGTTTTGATTGCCACCCGACTTGGTTATTCGGTTATCGATATAAGCTACCGCTTCATCAAGATTAAGCGGCCTTAGAGTTGAGCTAAAACTGATTCTTTGACGAAACTGCCTAAGGTGATAAGCCTCTAAGCGGGTATCCAATTCAGGCTGGCCGAGTAAGACAATTTGTAATAATTTCTTATCTTCTGTCTCTAAATTACCGAACAACCTTAATGTTTCGAGCGCCTCATCCGATAGAGCTTGAGCTTCATCGAGTATCGCGACGACTCTTAGCCCTGAGCTGTGCAACTCAATCAACTTATGCTGAATGCTATCGACTAAGGTCGCTTCGCTCTCGACCACAACATCAAGTTCTTTAGCGATGGCTTGACGTAAGTCAGCACCAGATAACATTGGGTTGGGAAGGTAAATTAGCGCAGTACAGTCTTGCAGATGGTTCACCAACATTCGGCATACCATCGTTTTTCCCGTGCCGACCTCACCAGTAACCTTTATCACGCCTTCACCCATCTCTAACGCCGAGATAACCGTTTGAATCGCCTCAAAGTGAGGCGCCAAACCATAAAAGAAGTCGGTATTCGGCGTTAAAGTAAACGGCAGTTGTTCAAAGCCAAAATGAGCTTGATACATAAGGTGACCTACCTTAATTCTGCGCTGCCAATCTACATGGAGAAGATGAGTGGCTACTCTTCATCAGGGAACCATTCTTGTAGAAGGTCTCGAGAACGCTCCAACTCAGACTGCCAAGTATTGACACCCACAATGGTCGGTTTCAATAAGATCACAAGCTCAGTTTTTTGAGTTAATTGACTGGTATTACGGAACAAGTGGCCGAGTGCTGGGATATCACCAAGGAATGGGACTTTAGACGTCACATCACTAGTGTTAGATTTCATCAAACCACCAATCACAACCACATCGCCATCTTTTGCGCGAATGACTGAGTCAGACTCACGAATAGAGCTTTTCGCCAAAGGAAGTTGTACCAAGCCCGTTGTTGAACCTAGGTTGAGCTCTTTCACTTCTTCCTCGACCTCAATAACGGCAGGGTGAACATGTAAGAATACGCTACCTTTATCGTCTATCTGCGGAGTCACATCCAAAGAGATACCAGAGAAGAACGGAGTTAGCTCGACTTCAGGAGCGACATTGGCGTTATCACCACTGCCTACCGAGCTTGATAAATCTGTTACGTAATACTCATCAGTACCCACTTTGATAACCGCTTTTTGGTTATTCGCCGCTGTTACTCGCGGGCTAGACAGAACATTCAAGTCACCTTGAGTATCCATAAAGCTCAAAACTGCTTCAAAACTGCCATCTGAAATGGTTACGTTGGTTTGTCCGCCTAACAAAGAGCTGATTGCATCTAAAGGAGGCAATGTTCCACCAGGTCGGTCAATTACAACACCGCCGCTACCAATCGATTTCGATAAATTAGACCAGCTAATCCCCTGTTGATAGCCATCACTCAAGGTCACTTCCATGATCTTGGCTTCTAAGATAACTTGACGCTGCAAGCGTTTCTGAGAAATACCTAAAAACTCTCGAACTTCACGAATTTCATCAGGGTAAGCGCGTACCGTAATGACACTGGCTTGTGGGGTAACCACAACACTTTGTCCTTCACCAGATCCGATTAGGTGAGCAACTGCAGCTTCAAGCTGTGGCCAAAAATCACTTTCAGATGTCGTTTCAATCTCTGTTCCGCCATTCGACGTCGAATTCGATGAATTGGACGAATTAGAAGAGTTAGATGAGTTTGAGTTCGAATTTGAAGAGCTTGAAGAGTTAGAGTCTGAGTTAGAGATCGTGCCGGTGGTAATCGTCGTTAATGAGCGACCAGAACGCTTCACTTGCAAGTAATCGACAGGAATCGTTACCGTTCGAAGGCCGGCAGGGTAAACCTGAATCACTTTGCCACGCTTCTCAATATCGTAGCCATACATATCTTGAGCAACAGCCAACACTTCATCTAGCGTCACATCGGTTAGATTCAACGTAAGGCTCCCAGCCACGCTTGGATGAATAGCAGCACTGTATTCAGTACCTTTAACTAAACTAGCAAAGAAGGTTCTCGCTTCGACACCATTCGCCTGAATACGAAAGCGCTTAACCGTTTCCATACTCGGAGACATAGAATCTGAATCAAGTTGTGGCATAAGGTCGTCTTGAACCGATGAAGGAAGCTCATGAAGCGCTTTGCTATTGGCTTCATTAATAGATTCGTTCAAAGACTCTTTTATCTCAACAGGGTCACGATGCCCCATTGAACAACCGACTAAAGATGACACTAGAATTGCTACTACAAGTTTACGCATGTCTTCACTCAAACCTTAATTATTCTTAATATCTAAAGAGAACATCTCTAATTTCCACTGCTTAGAGTTTCTCTGCAGAGTGACGTATTCTGGATCGATATTCTTAACTCGATACCCTCTGACCGTTTCTCCTTGAGCGAGAATTTGGCCATTTAGAATCGCATAACAAGGTGTATCACCTTTACAAACAATGCTCTCTAATGCCGGTAGACGATACTGAGTCGGCGCTTTTTTAGCTGGTGCGGCTTGCTGTGGCGTTAACCAGCCTAATGGCGCCGTGGGATCTTGTTCAGCCCATGCTACTTGTCCACAAAAGAGTAGGGACAACAGGATAATTCTAACCACCGATAAACTCCTGTCTGGTACCTAGCGTATAAACCTCAAACACAAGTCGAGCATTTGGGTACTCTTCTACCGAGTATTTAAATGTACGCCAGTAATAACTCACAGGCAGAGATTCAAGCGCTTGAAGGTAGGCTGAAATACTAAAGTAGCTCCCCGTCAGCTCCATTCTTACAGGATGAAGAAAGTAGCCCGAGTACTCACTGGTTTCTTTATTATTCGAAATCGGTTCTGGTTTTAATGACTCTAAAGATTCAAGCTTTAATCCACTGCCAGCGTTAAGCACACTTTCTAACAACTGTGACATTTGAGACGGCGAGATCAGCCCATCAATGATTTCTGATAACTGAACAGAAAGGTCTTGGCTCTCCACCAGCAGTTTTTTGTACTCAAGATTAATCTCTTTATCCGGGTCTTTGTTCAGCTTGGCTTGAATCACCAGCAGCTCACCCTGTTGTCTTTGGTTTGACTGAGTCAAGCTCATCGACTTAGCTTTTTTAGCTTGTAAATCGAGATACGCAGGTTCAACCAACAGCGTAAAAAGCAACATAGATAGACCAACAAAACCACATACGAAAAGCAGCCATTTTTCTCTTTGACTTAATGCAAGAAACTTATCGCTAAGCTGATTCCACTGTTGCACTATTTGCTCTCCCTACGAGTACTCAATTCAAAAGTCACCACATCTTGATCATTGCGACCGATTTTTAATTTTTCGAACGTTCGTCCAACCAAATTCAGTTCGCTTTGAAATTGGCCAATCCAGTTTGGAACAACATTTGCGTTACGTGCAAAGCCACTCAAATCTAAGGTATCGTGAGTCATATAGATGTTCGAAAGTGAGATATCATTTCGCCCTAATTTAGCTAAGGCATTCATGACGCCAGAATACCCGACTTGCTGTGATTCGTCGTATTGCCCTACCGCCTTCAACGCTTCTTTCTTTGCTTGTGTCTCACGTTTGAGACGCGCAACGGCAGCCACTTTCTCTGGTGAAGGTTTATGTCGAGTTAGTTGACTATTCAACTGGTTAACTTGCTTGTTAAGCTGTTTGGAGTCATGTTGCAAAGTGGTTAATTCTGCGTCCAGATTGGAGACTTGATATTGCATCACAAAATAACTACCGAGAAGCAGCACACAGATGATCGCCCAACTCGCGACAACATTCGCGAGAGTAAAATACTCTTTTTGGGGCTTTAGATGTTCAGGGTAAAGGTTAACGTTAAAATCATTTTTCTCTGCCGCAAGTTGAACCAGCAAGCTTTCTGAATTTTCACGATCCTTGTCTACTAACAAAGAAACACTCGAACTTAACGTGTCGTTTAGGACGCTTTGCAGTTCGGCTTCATCCTCTTCATCACAGCAGATTTTGAGCTGGTGAAGTTGAGTGCCTTTAATTTGAGAGGAAAGGTAATCAATTGAACGCTGTAACTCTAATGCTAAACCATCAAGCTGTAAGGCACTTGAAGCCACTCCAGTTAATGGTGGAACTACACTCCGAATCGTTCTTTGAAAACAAACCGTATGCTCAACAAAAGCACCTAACTTAAAGTGTGCGTTCTGACTACGTTGAAGAAGAATAAAGTTAGAGAGCTCACCCGCACTGTACCCCCAGATTTCATCTTCAGGGGCAATACCTTTGAGCTCAACCTGTACCGAATTGGTCACAATAAGGAGCTTATCTAATAGCTTCTTAGGTAAAACATAAACTTGCAGTTTGTTCGAGGTCGGTAATGCCACCGCGCTCGCGGTAATATCCGTCACTCGCTCAGAAACAAGATCTTTCAATAAGAATGGCAGCGCAACCGACCATTCGTTCTCTGGAATATCAGGCTTATCTATTTGGTAGGTTTGGTAATAATTGGCACATACGATCAGCTGAAGGCTGCCACTAGTAAACGCCTCACTATTGAGAAACTGTTTCAGCGCGCTTTCCCAATCCCCATTAACCAATGAGATACGAGTAATTTGAGGGGATTGCTCTGTCGGTGAAATGTAAATGGCATCATTGGCCAACATAACAACTTGAGCACTGCCTTTATTACTCGTTGGCCTTACCTTGTCTAAAATCGCTTTGAAATTCATGCTTAATTACTACTCTTACGCCATCGATTTCTTCGACCGACTTTTACTACGGATTCGGTTTTTACTGCCTTTTCGCCTTGATGAGGCAAAGGAATGATTTGTTGCTCTTCTTCAAAATATCGACCTTGATAACCATTGATGCCTAACTCTATCAAAGTGTTCTTTTCTTGTTTTGTCTCGACCCCAACAGCAATCACTTGAGTTGGTGAATCACCACACGCCCCAATCAAGCTGCGAACAAACAGTTGATTCTCATGTCTTTGGTCTATTTTCTTAATAAGACTTCGATGAAGCTTAATATAATTGACCTTTAAATCTTTTATATAGTGAGTGCTAACAATGGTTCGCCCTGCTTGACCAACAATCACTGTACACCCTAACCCCGACAACATCTTTGCCACCGGTCTCATATAATCTAAATGAGCAATCAAATGCCCTTCAGGAAATTCGAATGCAAGCAGAGAGCGATGCAAGGCAGAGAGCTGTAACAACTCACTTCTAAACCATTTAAAGTGCTGCTTATTAGCAAATGGAGTCACATTCAAATTAATCGAATAATGTATAGGTTGAGTGGATTCTTTCACCAACTTCAACATCACCTTCAGAACCGATTGATCCATTTGAGCTTGATAACCGACTTGCTCGACAGCTGGCATAAAGCGAGATGATTTCAATAAACCCTTTTCAGGGTCCTGAATTCTAGTGAATATTTCTCTATGTAATTCATTAGCTTGACCAGATTCCGGCATAAGGTAACATCGCTGAGCAAAGATTACTAAATTTTCTGGGAGCAAAGCTTTATCGAGTAATGTTCTCCAACGAACACTGCCGCGATCAAGCTCATTTTTATTTGATTTAGGGTAGCGGCTCCAGTTATTGATGCGCTCTAACTGAGCACTTTTTAGCGCGGTTTCCGTTTCATCCATGATCTGGCTATGGCGCTCACCTTCCGTGTACATGGTCACACCAATATGGCACCAGTTATCCGATTCCAGAGGTTCCGGCGGGGTTAACTTATCTAACTGCCTTAAGCATTGAGCCGCCAACGTCGCAATATCTTTTGCTCCCTGATGTGGGATAAATACAGCGAAGTCCGCTTCATAATAACGAGAGAAAATAACATCGGGGTAACGCTGAACAATATTCGACAATACTTCACCGACTTCAATAATAAAGCCATCGGTGATTTGCTTGTCGTTCACATCACGAACCTGACCCCATTCATCAATACGTATCAGTAAAACGCCGCCCCGAGCACCACTTTCATGCAATGCCGATTCGAGCTTGTTATCAAATAGAACGCGATTGGCTGTACCTGTCAGCTTATCTAAGAAGGTATGGGTGCGAATAAAGGTATCAAACCGGCTTCTTTCTTGACGAGCATCTTGTAGCTCTTCAATTAACACATCAAGCGCTTCACTTGCCGTATAGGGCCATTCCCGCTCATCCCCTTTAGCATGAGCTTCAACTTGCCCAGCAAGAAGCATTCTTCCTCGTTCCTCTAGCATTTCTGACCCCATCAACTGCTCTTTGAGCCATCGAACGCCACGAGCTAAGCAGAAAATAATGAGAGCAACCGCTAGAGTAATTGACCACATGGCTTCAAGCGAATAGCTATAGCCTATATAAGGAGGAAGCGCCTTAAACTCGATTCGATAACCTTCATTGCGCTCAAGGACAAAGCTTTTTTCATAAAGTCGATTAGGATCAATCTGAGGAGAGGTATCTTTGAAGCGATACACAATGCCGGTTTTGTTCGAGAGTTTCATCTCAACAATGTTGGATGCCTGCAACATCTTAGGCATCCAACGCTGCATTGAATACGCGGCGTCAGGATCTTCCATCTCTTTATCAACAACGTCGACAATACCCACCAAATAATGGTCTAAATATTCTTGCCCGATACGCTTAAAAGAAAGTGTCCCGCCGATAAAAAGAATGAACATCGCACTGATGACACTCACGGTGACAAAGGCGACTAAGCGAGTGCTCAATTTTAGTGTGGGGGTATATCTCATGAATAACGAAATCCTTTTCAACTCACATTATACCGTATTGCTACTTATACTATAAATTGACGTTGTAAATAAAGCGTTAAGAATTCTAGGTAACAAAAAGCCGCGATAAACGCGGCTTTTTCCAATTTAATACTGTCTTTATAATATATTAAAAACAGGGCTTAAAATGGGATGTCATCATCAAAATCCATCGGTGGCTCATTATATTGAGGTTGAGCCTGTTGTGGAGCTTGTTGAGGTGCTTTTGGCTGCTGTTGAGCTGGAGCACTGTATTGCTGCTGCTGTTGTGGCTGCTGTGGCTGACCCCAACCACCTTGCTGTTGGTTGTTGTTACCCATACCGCCTTGAGCAGGAGCACCACCTTGAGCACGGCCACCAAGCATTTGCATTACACCGTTGAAGCCTTGAACAACCACTTCTGTCGTGTAACGGTCTTGACCGCTTTGATCTTGCCATTTACGAGTTTGAAGTTGACCTTCAATGTAAACTTGAGAACCTTTACGTAGGTACTCACCAGCAACTTCCGCCAGCTTGCCAAACAGAGCAACACGGTGCCATTCTGTTTTTTCACGCTGTTCGCCAGTTGCTTTGTCACGCCATGACTCTGACGTTGCAATGGTAATGTTCGCTACTGCGCCGCCATTTGGCATGTAACGAATTTCAGGGTCATTACCTAGGTTACCCACTAATATAACTTTATTAACTCCACGGCTAGCCATGATTTGCTCCGTCTAAATTCATAGTCTCAGAAAATTTTAGCGCACAAGAATAGCATGCTTTTCTACAGTGATAAATCGCATTCCTATTCTCGCCTCACTACAAAGAATAAAAACGTAACAAATCATGATATTCAGATCGATGTTGCTTTTTTCTCCACTTACAAACCTCTCATTTACTTTCCAAGTTGATATTCAACGCAAGTCACAAGAAACGCTCTAGAGAAGCGAAAGCATGCATGACAACGTGAAATCTCATCCCAGTTCAACAAGGAGTTTCAATGAGAAAATCTCGATATGCTCGCACGTTACATTTTATCTGTATCGATCCGAGTAACACCTATTTACATGTAAAAGAGATAGAAAAGTTTTTGTCTCTAACCCTTTTCAAGATGACACCAGATGATCTGATGTTATTTGACCGAAAGCAGAGCAACCGAATTTTGCTCGTTGATTACAAAGAGGTACCTCAATTAACGAACCTTCATCCAAATCTACCCGTAATGTGGAAAAATCATGAGATCATTCTATTCAATGTCCCCAAGGCACTGCCTACCTCGGAGCTGATTACGTTTGGCGTATTAAAAGGTCTGTTTTACAACACTGAAGAGAAGGCCAAAATAGCGAAGGGACTTGAAGAGGTGATCAATGGAGACAATTGGCTACCTAGAAAAGTGGCAAGCCAATTGTTGTTCTACTATCGAAACATCGTGAGCACCAATACAACCCCCACTAATGTCGACTTAACCATTAGAGAGCTGCAAGTCATTCGTTGCCTTCAATCTGGCTCATCAAACACTCAAATAGCCGATGATTTGTTTATTAGCGAATTCACGGTTAAATCTCACCTTTATCAGATATTCCGTAAATTGGCCGTTAAAAATAGAGTCCAAGCCATCGCATGGGCCAACCAGAACTTGCTTGCATAATTGATCAGCCTCTTAAACTGACGATAATTTTGAGGAAAACTCTAGTGAACCATACGGATTGTTGCTGAATTTTTGCCATTACTTATGCTAGAGTTGCCCTCAGAAAATATCAACCACTCCGGTTGAATCCATAATTATTATAGATAAAGGGTCTTATCATGATCAAAAAGTGCCTTTTCCCGGCAGCTGGCTACGGTACTCGCTTCTTACCTGCAACCAAGTCAATGCCGAAAGAAATGATGCCCGTTGTAAACAAACCTCTAATTGAATACGGCGTTGAAGAAGCAATTGAAGCCGGCATGGATGGAATGTGCATCGTGACTGGCCGTGGTAAGCATTCATTGATGGACCACTTTGATAAGAACTACGAGCTTGAGCACCAGATCAGCGGCACCAATAAAGAAGATTTGCTGATCAATATTCGTGAGACAATTGAAGCAGCAAACTTCACCTACATTCGTCAACGCGAAATGAAAGGTCTAGGCCATGCTATCTTGACTGGTCGTGAGCTTGTGGGTGATGAACCTTTTGCCGTTGTGCTTGCTGATGACCTTTGTGTGAACGAACAGCAAGGCGTACTGGCTCAAATGGTTGCGCTATACAAACAGTTCCGTTGCTCAATCGTTGCAGTGCAAGAAGTGCCTGAAAACGAAACGCACAAATACGGTGTTATCTCGGGCGAGATGATCAAAGATGATCTTTTCCGTGTCGATGACATGGTAGAAAAGCCAGAACCAGGTACTGCCCCAAGCAATCTAGCGATCATTGGTCGTTACATTCTGACTCCAGATATCTTTGAGCTTATTGAGCAGACTGAACCAGGTAAAGGCGGTGAAATCCAAATCACTGATGCATTGCTAAAACAAGCAAAAGCAGGCTGTGTATTGGCTTACAAATTTAAAGGCCAGCGTTTTGACTGCGGTAGCGTAGAAGGCTACATCGAAGCGACAAACTACTGCTTTGAAAACCTATACAAGAAAGACCAACAGCAAATCGAGCTAGGTAAACACTCGACAAAGAAAGAAGCATAACGACGGGTTAGTAGTCAACGTTACTGATTGTAGAAAGGGCGACTCTTTGAGTCGCCCTTTTTGTTTACTGTTTTTTTATCCAGTAAAACTTTGCACAAATCTCACTCTATGTAATACTTTAGCCACTTAAAATTACATGGTCTGTTGAGATGGATAAAATAGAAATTAGAGGCGCTCGTACGCATAACCTCAAAGACATTAACCTAACCATACCTCGTGATAAGCTGACAGTTATCACCGGCTTATCAGGTTCAGGAAAGTCGTCACTTGCGTTTGATACCCTCTACGCAGAAGGTCAACGTCGTTATGTTGAGTCTTTGTCGGCCTACGCTCGTCAATTTCTATCTCTCATGGAAAAACCCGATGTCGACCACATCGAAGGTTTATCTCCAGCCATCTCCATCGAACAGAAATCAACTTCTCACAATCCTCGTTCAACTGTTGGCACCATCACTGAAGTCTATGATTACCTAAGACTACTTTATGCTCGTGTCGGTGAACCGCGCTGCCCTGATCACAATACCCCTCTTGCAGCACAAACCATCAGTCAAATGGTCGATAAAGTCTTAGAACTGCCTGCTGGTTCAAAGATGATGCTGTTGGCTCCGATAGTCAAAGAACGTAAAGGTGAGCACGTTAAAACGCTTGAGAACCTAGCGGCTCAAGGCTTTATCCGTGCTCGTATTGATGGCGAGACCTGTGATTTGTCCGATCCACCCACATTGGAGCTGCACAAGAAGCACACCATCGAAGTCGTCGTTGACCGCTTTAAGGTTCGCCCAGATCTTCAACAGCGTTTAGCTGAATCGTTTGAGACAACATTAGAGCTCTCTGGCGGTATCGCTGTAGTCGGTTGGATGGATGATACAAAACAAGAAGAGATAGTGTTCTCTGCAAACTTCGCTTGTCCAAAATGTGGTTACAGCATGCAGGAACTTGAGCCTCGTCTGTTTTCATTCAACAACCCAGCAGGGGCGTGTGGTACGTGTGATGGTCTTGGCGTTCAACAGTATTTCGATCCAAGTCGAGTGATCTTGGATGAGAACCTAAGTATTGCTGAAGGTGCGATTAAAGGCTGGGATCAGAAAAATTATTACTATTTTCAGATGCTAACGTCGTTATCAGACCATTATGGTTTTGACCTCTATGCGCCATTTAACTCTCTACCAAAGAAAACTCAAGAGATCATCCTCAAGGGCTCTGGTAGAACTGAAGTTGAATTCAAATACATCAATGATCGTGGTGATATCCGAGTAAAACGCCACCCCTTTGAAGGCATTTTAAATACGTTAGAACGCCGTTACCGCGACACTGAATCTAGCGCGGTGCGTGAAGATCTTGCCAAGTACATATCAACGAAATCATGTTCTAGCTGTGATGGTACGCGCTTAAGATTAGAAGCTCGAAATGTCTTTATTGGCGATACCACACTGCCAGAAATCGTTCAGCTCAGTATTGCTGATGCACTAGAGTTTTTCCAAAACTTATCGCTTAGCGGCCAGCGTGGGCAAATCGCTGATAAAGTGATGAAAGAGATCAATGATCGTCTGCACTTCTTGGTGAACGTGGGTTTGAATTATCTGAACTTATCACGCAGTGCAGAAACACTGTCTGGTGGTGAAGCGCAAAGAATTCGTCTCGCAAGTCAAATTGGTGCCGGTTTAGTTGGCGTTATGTATGTGCTGGATGAGCCATCGATTGGCCTCCACCAGCGTGATAATGAACGTCTACTGCAAACTCTGGTTCACCTAAGAGATTTAGGAAATACCGTGCTTGTTGTTGAGCATGACGAAGATGCAATTCGTTGCGCTGACCATGTTATCGATATCGGCCCTGGGGCTGGTGTTCATGGTGGTCATGTGGTCGCTGAAGGCACCATGCAAGACATCATCGAAAACCCGAATTCTTTAACTGGGCAATACCTGAGCGGCGCCAAAGAAATTGTGGTACCAAAACAAAGAACGCCTATCAACAAGAAAAAGGTCGTCGAGATCGTTGGCGCGACAGGAAATAACCTAAAGAATGTCACTGCGACGATCCCTGTAGGCTTGTTCAGCTGTATTACGGGTGTATCGGGGTCAGGAAAATCTACACTAATTAATGACACCTTCTTTAAAGTCGCTCACACTCAATTAAACGGTGCAACCACTGCAGTTCCGGCGCAGCACAAAAAGATAAAAGGCTTAGAGCATTTCGACAAAGTGATCGATATTGACCAAAGCCCCATCGGTCGTACACCAAGATCAAACCCTGCAACCTACACTGGTATTTTTACTCCAATTCGAGAGTTATTTGCAGGTACACAAGAATCACGATCTCGTGGCTACAAGCCAGGTCGATTCAGTTTCAACGTTCGTGGTGGTCGCTGTGAAGCGTGTCAGGGAGACGGTGTCATCAAAGTAGAGATGCATTTCTTGCCAGATGTGTATGTACCGTGTGATGTGTGTAAAGGTAAGCGTTATAACCGTGAGACTCTAGAGGTCCGCTACAAGGGTAAAACCATTGACGAAGTTCTAGAGATGACTGTCGAAGATGCTCGTGAATACTTCAACCCGGTACCCGTTATCGCTCGTAAGCTGCAAACATTAATGGATGTTGGCCTTTCCTACATTCGCCTCGGACAAGCAGCGACAACCTTGTCTGGCGGTGAAGCTCAACGTGTTAAGTTGGCAAGAGAGTTGTCTAAACGAGACACGGGGAAAACCTTATACATCCTCGATGAGCCAACAACAGGCCTGCATTTCCACGATATCCAGCAACTGTTAACGGTACTGCATAGATTACGTGATCACGGTAATACGGTTGTCGTGATTGAGCATAACCTAGACGTCGTCAAAACAGCGGACTGGATCCTAGATCTTGGCCCTGAAGGTGGTCAAGGAGGCGGTGAAATTGTTGCAGAAGGTACACCTGAAGATGTGGCGTTAGTCGAAGGTTCGCACACTGCTCGCTTCCTTAAGCCTATGTTAAATTTGAAGTAGGTGTAAAATAGCTCCCTGCGAGCAGACAGAAAAATGTTAAAGTAACAGAGCTTGTTTCAGAAGGAACAAGCTCTGTTTTTATAAGGTTAGGGATTTATGGCAACAATACATACTAGCGGTACCCAGCTAGAAAATCAGAGAACTCAGCTTCCGCTTAACAAGGCATTCCTTGCCTCTTTAGCTGTTGTATTCTTATTAGCCATGCATTTTTTCATGCCCAATCCTGGAGGCTCAGGCCTCGCTTTATCCTTTAATCCAACCACTTGGTTAGCTCTTAGCTTTACGTTGGCGATTGGCTTCTACCAGCTTGCCACTAACCGAGCACTCAAATATTCAAAGTTAACCGTTGGCTTACTAATAAGTTGCGTGATACTGACGCTGCCCATTCTTTACAGCAACACCTCTCCTCAAGCCGCATCAGGCCGACTACTGGGATTGTGGGCGGGCTTCGCTTTATTCGTGGTGCTTCAGCAATTTAAATTCAGTAACAAACACAAACAACGCATGTTGTGGTTCATTGTTCTTGCCGTCGTCCTACAAGCACTTTTTGGCTATGTGCAATATTTCTTACTCGAACCTGACAACCTATTTGGTTACAACACTGCGGCCAATAGACCTTATGGGATATTCCAACAACCGAATGTTATGGCAAGCTTTCTAGCTACAGGTTTTGTGCTTTCAGCGTATCTTTTAGCAAGACAGCCCGCTAAATATAATCACAAAATTAGCGAGTCGTTCTTACTATACCTGACACCAACCTTAACCGTACCTTTGCTGATCATCATTGCATCACGTACAGGATGGTTGGCTGCCGTAATCGGGTTTGTCTGCATTCTGCCTTACCTTTACAAGTTCTCGACCAAGAAACGCTTCTACGGATGGTGCGCATCAGTGGTAGTCGGTATCGTCGTCGCTTTTTCGGTGATCAGCCTCAGCGCAACTGATAGTTTCGCCAGTAAAAAAGCAAACTTAGAGAGTCCACGAGCTTATACCTTTCCACAAGCGCTCGATATGATGATCGAAAAGCCATTTACCGGTTATGGCTACGGAAAGTTCGAATCCGAATACACGCTATACACGGCTCGCCAACATCAACTTAACTCAAATTATCATCCCGGCCTTCCTTCAATGGATCATCCGCACAATGAGTTCCTGTTTTGGGGAGTAGAGGGTGGAATTGTACCAATTATCGGTATCTTGATTGCTGCGTTCTTAGTAATGTCGCGCATAGCAAGCTCAGCAAAGGGGACACGTCTAGCACTACTTGCGCTATTTATACCGATACTCTTACATTCTCAGCTCGAGTACCCTTTTTACCACTCAGCGATTCACTGGATAACCTTTATCATTTTGATTTACTGGGTCGATCAACGAGCTTCTCGTCACTACCAACAGCCATTTAGTATCATCAGTAAAACCCTATTTAGAGTATCGAGCTTAGTCGTCCCTATCTTGGTCAGTTTTTATATGTTGAGTGCCTTACACACCAATTATGTCCTGACTCAATTTGAACTTTCTAAACCCAGAAACCCGGACATTCTTAAGCAGGTAACGAACCCCGTAGTATGGAAAGATCGCTATGATTGGGACGTATACAGCACCTATCTAAATATCGGCCTCTACAAAGCTGATCCTAGCTTGATCCAACCTTATATAGATTGGTCGTTAGAGATCATAAAACGTAAGCCAAGGCCTGCTTTCTACAGCAACCTGATTCTTGCATATCAAGGGTTGGGCGATCACAGTAAAGCCGAACAAATTCGTAGTGAAGCGAGCTTCTTGTTCCCAAATAGAGACTTTTCCAAGGTCCAGTATAAGAAGATATCCGAAGCAGAAAACAACATTTCTTCAGCTAAATGATGCCAAGGAATCTAGTATTCATTCACTATATTGACATGATCTAGATACAAAAAGCGCACGATCTCTCGTGCGCTTTTCTTTTAAACTTCAGTTTATTGCCGTTATTTTAAAACGTCTTGTAACGCTTTTAAGCACAAAGCGACATTCTCTTTTCGAGCGCCATACCCCATTAAACCAATACGCCAAGCCTTCCCAGCTAAAGAGCCAAGGCCAGCACCAATTTCAAGATTATACTCTTCTAACAGCTGCGTTCTTATTTTGGCTTCATCAATCCCTTCAGGGAAGTAAAGCGCATTCAATTGAGGTAAGCGACTCTCTTCATCAACCACAAATTTTAATCCCAAAGCTTCTACGCCAGCTTTCAGTTCTTGGTGCATCGCGTAGTGACGTGACCAAGCGTTGTCTAGACCTTCATTTTTCAACAAAACCAACGACTCATGCAGAGCATATAAGCTGTTCACGGGCGCCGTGTGGTGGTAACTACGCTTACCTTCTCCACTCCAATAACCTAATACCAAGCTCTGATCTAGGAACCAGCTTTGTACTGGTGATTGACGCGCCTTCATCTTCTCAACTGCACGTTGAGAGAAAGTCACTGGAGACAGTCCAGGAACGCAAGATAGACACTTTTGACTGCCTGAATAAACCGCATCGAGTTGCCATTCATCAACCAACAATGGCACACCACCTAATGATGTCACCGCATCCACAATCGATAATGCATCAAATTGACGAGCGACTGCGGAAATCGCTTGAGCATCCGATAACGCGCCAGTAGACGTTTCTGCATGCACAAATGCGACAGCAACAGCATCAGGGTTTTCTGCCAATGCCTTTTCTACCTTTTCCACAGAGACGGGTTTGCCCCATTCGTCATCAACAAGGATCGCTTCACCACCACAACGCACAACATTTTCTCGCATACGTTCACCGAAAACACCGTTGCGACAAACAATCACCTTCTCGCCAGACTCAATCAAGTTAACAAAACAGGTTTCCATCCCCGCACTACCTGGAGCAGAAACAGCAATCGTAAATTCATTCTCTGTTTGGAAGGCATACTTAAGAAGTTGTTTCAGTTCATCCATCATCGCGATAAATAACGGGTCGAGGTGACCAATAGTTGGACGGCTCAAGGCCTGTAGAACTTGAGGAGAAATGTCTGAAGGCCCCGGCCCCATTAACGTTCGGTGCGGTGGATAAAAGCTATCGATAGCAGTAGTGAGTGTTAAATTAGACATGTACATCCCTTACGTTAATGTTGTGAACAATCCACCCTAAAGCAAATTGATTACCTCAGCAATTAGCCATAAGTATTGAGGTCACACCAGTGTCACATAATTGTTAAAATTATTTTTTAAATATCTCTAGTTACGGATTGACATTGTTACCGCAAACACGTTCAATGAAATGGCTATCTAGCAGAAGAGGAGCACTGCCCAGGCAGGTGTTTTGTGGAACCGCATTTCCAATACAAAACATTAAGGGGGAGCAGTGCCGAGATAATAAAAGGATGCAGGACCTTTATTATCGGTTGAGCGGGCTGAATCCCGGCAACTGTCGCCATTTCTATATGGTGAGGAGCTTCTGAGGTTACTATTCTAATAATTCCTCTCTTTTTGCTCTAAATACTCTCTTCGAAAAACATCGGACGTTGGATTACCCAACCGTAATTTTATTTTAGGAAGTCGTGGGAGATATATCGTGAGTGCATCTAATGTAGCTGGTTCTTTTAATGTCGCTAAGTTTGGTGGAACAAGTGTTGCCAACTTTGAAGCAATGAGCCGTTGTGCTGCCATTATTGAAAATAACTCGAATACGAAACTGGTCGTGAGCAGCGCGTGCTCAGGCGTTACTAACCTGCTTGTTGAACTCGCGAATGGTGTTCAAGATAAAACTCGTCGCCAAGAACTAGTGACACAGTTAACCGACATTCATAATACGATTCTTGCTCAGTTAGCCGATCCGATCCGTATCGAGAAAGAGGTTCATAGCATTCTCGATGATATTGCGAGTGCAGCCGAAGCAGCGTCGTTCCAAGTAAGCACAAAACTGACTGACCACCTTGTCGCATGTGGCGAACTGATGTCGACGCATATCCTCGCTCAAATCATTCGCGAACGTGGTACACCAGCGATTCGTTTTGATATCAGAGAAGTGATGCGCACCAATGATGATTTCGGTAAAGCAGAACCACAACTGGAAGATATTGCAGCCCTTGCACAGCAGAAACTGATTCCACTTTGCGAAGAACAAGTTGTCGTTACTCAAGGTTTTATCGGTGCCGATAGCGAAGGTAACACCACAACATTAGGTCGTGGTGGCAGTGATTATTCAGCTGCACTGATTGCTGAGTCGGTGCAAGCGATTGGCTTAGAAATTTGGACGGATGTTCCGGGGATCTACACCACAGATCCACGCATCGCACCGAAAGCTTCTCCAATCCCAGAGATCAGCTTCAGCGAAGCCTCTGAGATGGCAAACTTTGGCGCAAAGATATTACACCCTTCGACTCTGGTTCCTGCCCTACGCCATCAAATCCCGGTTTTTGTCGGCTCATCAAAAGCGCCAGAGCTTGGTGGCACATGGATTCGTCAACAAGTTGAAAGCTCCCCTCTATTTAGAGCGCTTGCCCTACGCTGCAACCAAACCATGGTTACGCTACGTAGCGCTAATATGTTCCATGCTTATGGCTTCCTAGCAAAAGTGTTCGAGATCCTGGCTAAACATAAGATCTCTGTCGATCTTATCACTACCTCAGAGATCAGTGTCTCACTGACTCTCGATCAAACAGATACCTCTGGTGGTGCTCCTGAATTACCTGAAGCCGCTCGCCTTGAGCTTGAAGAATTGTGCTCCGTAGATATTGAGCACGACCTATGCCTTGTTGCTCTTATTGGTAACAACATGAGCGAAAGCAAAGGCTATGCAAAGCAGGTATTCGGCACTCTAGAAGATTTCAACCTACGTATGATTTGTTACGGAGCAAGCCCGCACAACCTATGCTTCTTGCTAGATGAATCTGTGTCTAAGTTGGCGATTCAAAAACTTCATCAAGAGTTATTTGAGTAGATAGTCGTTTATCATCGACAGATAAATAACTAAATTACAGATACAAAAAGGGTTGCTCTTGAGCAACCCTTTCTCTTTTTTACGTTACGAGTCAAAGCTCGTCATAGATTCAAACTAGTTAATGTTTGGACCTAACCACTTCTCAGCTTCCAACATATCCCAACCTTTACGGTCGGCATAGCTATCCACTTGATCTTGTTGAATCTGTGCAATTGCAAAATATCTAGCATCAGGATGTGAGAAATACATACCAGACACTGAAGCACCAGGCCACATTGCGTAACTCGTGGTTAGTGACATGTCGATTGCTTTTTCAACGTCCATCAACTCCCACAACGTGCCTTTCTCTGTATGTTCTGGGCAAGCAGGGTAACCCGGAGCTGGACGAATACCTTGGTACTTTTCTCGAATCAAATCGTCATTCGACAAGTCCTCATCCGGCGAGTAGCCCCAAATGTCCTTTCTCACTTCTTTATGCAAGTATTCAGCAAACGCTTCGGCCAATCGATCAGCAACCGCCTGAATCATAATCGCGTTGTAGTCATCACCGTTGGCTTTGTATTCATCAGCAAGCTCTCGCTCACCGATACCACCAGTCACCGCAAAGCCACCAATCCAGTCCGCTTTACCGCTATCTTTCGGTGCAATGTAATCAGACAAACAGTAGTTAAAACCTTTTGGCTTCTCGGTTTGTTGACGAAGGTTGTGCAAAACCTTTAGCACTTCAGTACGAGATTCATCGGTATACACTTCAATATCATCGCCAACGCTGTTGGCAGGGAACATGGCACACATCCCACGGGCTTCAAGTAACTTCTCTTTCTGCACTCGATCCAATAAATCATTCGCATCTTTGAATAAACGCTTCGCTTCCTCGCCCACTTCTTCATGATTAAGAATTGCAGGGTATTTACCGACCAATGACCATGTCATAAAGAATGGAGTCCAGTCGATGTACTGACGCAAAGTAGCCACATCAAAGTCCTTGAAGATGTGTACTCCGAGTTTAGCGGGTGCAGGGGGAGTATACGCATTCCAATCGATAGCAACTTTATTGGCACGCGCTCTCTCTAGCGAGACTGGCTTAGTCCGTGGTTTTTTACGATTGTGCTGATCTCGCACACGGTCGTAATCAATATCCAACTTCTCAACAAATGCGGGCTTCAATTCGTTAGATAGCAATGAGGTACATACACCCACCGCACGTGAAGCATTGTTTACGTAGACCACAGGCTCAGAGTAGTTCTGTTCAATCTTAACGGCTGTATGCGCTTTGGATGTGGTTGCTCCACCGATCAGAAGAGGCAGTTTGAAGCCTTGTCTCTCCATCTCTTTAGCCACATGCACCATCTCATCAAGAGAAGGAGTAATTAGCCCGGATAAGCCTATAATGTCGACGTTCTCTTCTTTAGCGACCTTAAGGATTTTTTCACATGAAACCATCACGCCTAAATCGATAATTTCGTAGTTATTACACTGCAAGACAACGCCTACAATGTTTTTACCGATATCGTGAACATCACCTTTTACGGTCGCAAGTAAGATTTTTCCGTTAGTCGCACCAACATCTTTGGTTGCATTAATAAATGGTTCTAGATGGGCTACTGCTTGCTTCATAACACGTGCAGATTTCACTACTTGAGGAAGGAACATCTTACCTTCACCAAAGAGGTCACCAACCACGTTCATGCCATCCATTAATGGGCCTTCAATCACCTCTATAGGGCGAGAAGCATTAACACGAGCTTCTTCTGTATCTTCAACAATAAAGTCGGTAATACCTTTCACTAAAGAATGTTCTAAACGCTTTTCTACTGGCCAAGTACGCCACTCTAAAGCAGATTTATCTTCAACTTTTCCCACTGCACGCTCTAGGTATTCAGTCGCGATATCTAGCAAGCGCTCAGTGGAATCATCTCGGCGGTTTAGAACCACATCTTCAACGGCTTCACGTAAATCCTCTGGGACATTATCGTAAATCTCTAATTGCCCAGCATTTACGATGCCCATATCCATACCGTTTTTAAAACAGTGATATAGGAATACTGCGTGGATTGCCTCACGAACGTAGTTATTACCTCGGAATGAGAACGAAACATTCGATACACCACCAGAGATCATCGCATGAGGGAGATCACGTTTGATATCTCCTACTGCTTCAATGAAATCGACCGCATAATTGTTATGCTCATCAATACCCGTCGCCACAGCAAAAATGTTCGGGTCAAAAATAATATCTTCAGGTGGGAAGCCCACTTCATCAACCAGAATATTGTAGGCATTAGTACAAATCTCAACCTTACGCTCTCGAGTATCAGCTTGGCCAACTTCATCGAACGCCATCACGATAACGGCTGCACCATATCGGCGAACCAGTTTAGCTTGTTCGACAAACTTCTCTTTCCCTTCTTTCAATGAGATAGAGTTAACGATGCCTTTACCCTGAATACATTTCAGACCCGCTTCAATAACTTCCCATTTTGAAGAGTCGACCATGACTGGCACTTTCGAGATCTCAGGCTCAGATGCACATAGATTAAGGAATTTAACCATACACGCCTCAGCGTCTAGCATTCCTTCATCCATGTTAATATCGATAATTTGAGCGCCGTTCTCAACTTGCTCTCGAGCCACACTCAAAGCTTCATCATATAGCTCTTCTTTGATAAGGCGCTTAAAGCGAGCAGAGCCCGTAACGTTAGTACGTTCTCCCACGTTAACAAACAGAGATTCCTTAGAAATCGTCAATGGTTCTAGACCAGATAGACGGCAAGAGACGGGTAAATCTGGTAGTTGGCGCGGTGTTACACCCTCAACAGCTTCTGCCATTTGGCGTATATGTTCTGGCGTCGTACCACAACAACCACCAATTAAGTTCAAGAAACCACTTTCAGCCCATTCCTTGACGTGTTCAGCCATATCTTCGGGAGACAGGTCATACTCACCAAATGCGTTAGGTAAACCCGCGTTAGGGTGTGCAGAAACATGACATTCGGAGATACGAGACATCTCACCGACATATTCGCGCAATTCATCTGGGCCTAATGCACAGTTCAAACCGAACGAGATTGGTTTTACATGACGAAGAGCGTTGTAGAATGCTTCCGTCGTTTGTCCGGAAAGCGTTCGACCAGATGCATCGGTGATAGTACCTGAGATCATAACTGGTAAAGTGATACCCATTTCTTCAAAGACTGATTCAACAGCAAAAGAGCACGCCTTCGCGTTAAGTGTATCGAAGATAGTCTCGATAAGAATCAGGTCTGAGCCGCCTTTGATAAGAGCACGAGTCGACTCAGAATACGCCACTACAAGTTCATCAAAGCTCACATTACGATAGCCCGGGTCATTAACATCTGGGGAGAGAGAACAAGTTCGGTTAGTTGGACCTAAAACACCCGCCACGAAACGAGGTTTCTCTGGCGTCTTCGCTGTCCATTCATCTGCCGCTTCTCGAGCCAGTTTAGCAGCAGCATAGTTAATTTCTTCGCTAAGACTTTCCATATCATAGTCGGCCATAGCAATGGTTGTTGCATTAAAGGTATTGGTTTCGAGGATATCTGCACCCGCTTCCAAATACTCCGTGTGGATACCTTTGATAAGCTTAGGTTGTGTAAGTACCAAAAGGTCATTGTTACCTTTTAAGTCACAATGCCAATCAGCAAAGCGCTCACCACGATAGTCCTGCTCTTCCAATTTATAATCCTGAATCATGGTACCCATGCCACCATCAATCAGTAAAATTCGTTGCTTTAACAGAGCCTCAATCTTTTGCCTTACATTACTTCCCACGGTACAGCCTCATTCCTTTAATTATCCCTCCATCCTATCACACATTAAAAAGGAGTCTAGACGTCTAAAAAAGGAAATTGATTACTAAGCTATGACAAAAAGTGTTTGCTATTTAAGCATGAGACAACGAAAATTAATTTCCATACTTTGTTACATATTGGAATCCCAATGTCGGTCTATTACACCTTATGCTTCTTGTCCGCTGCAGCCATGCTTATTGCTTTCGTGAATACCAAAATTGGTAAAATGCAGACAACCATCGCCATTACAGCTGGCTCAATGATGCTATCTCTATTGATTATCATTGCGGGACAAAACAATTGGTTTCAATTGGCAGACATCGCCTCAGAGACCGTTGCCAGTATTAACTTTGAAGACTTCCTCCTGAAAGGAATATTAGGTTTCTTACTCTTCGCGGGCGGCTTGGGGATTAAACTACCAAACTTAAAAGATCAGAAGTGGGAAATAACTGTACTAGCATTAGGTGCAACACTGTTTTCAACCTTCTTTATTGGGTTTGTGCTCTATGGGTTTTGTCAATTTATCGGCATTCAATTTGACCTGATTTATTGCTTACTGTTTGGGTCTCTAATATCTCCAACCGATCCAATTGCCGTGTTAGCAATAGTAAAAAAACTCGATGCTCCCAGACGAATCTCTACTCAAATCGAAGGAGAATCTCTATTCAACGATGGTTTTGGCCTAGTCATCTTCGTAACACTCTTTACCATTGCATTCGGAACAGAGGCTCCTACAGTTGGTAGTGTGACAATGTTGTTTGTCCAAGAGGCGATTGGCGGCATCGTCTACGGTTTTGTTTTAGGTCTGATATTCCACTACCTAATCAGCAATACCGATGATCACTCTATGGAGTTGCTATTAACCATCGGCATCCCAACTGCTGGTTATGCGTTTGCTGAAGTTCTACATGTATCAGGACCATTAGCGATGGTGGTATCAGGTATCATGATTGGTAACTGGACTCGCTTTATTGGATTCTCGAAAGAGAGTGAAGATCACCTAGATCACTTTTGGGAATTAATCGATGAGTTCTTAAACGGCGTATTGTTCTTATTAATCGGTATGTCGATGCTGTTATTCAAATTCCACCAAGAAGACTGGATCCTAATGGCATTCGCTGTTCCTCTAGTACTAAGCGCTCGCTACCTAAGCGTGTTCTTGTCTTATATTGGATTTAAACGTTTTAGAACTTACAACCCATGGTCAATCAAGATCCTGACTTGGGGCGGTTTGCGTGGTGGTCTAGCTCTAGCAATGGCTCTTTCAATACCTTCAGGCATTTGGGTTATTGAAGACAAGTCAATCGATGTTAAAGAGATTATCCTTGTCATGACATACGCTGTTGTTGTGTTCTCAATCTTAGTTCAAGGTTCGACAATTACTCCAATGATAGAGAAAGCGAAACAAGCTGAGAAGGAATTGGATTAACACCGAAAAATATAAATGAAGGTCGCTTAGTATAAGCGGCCTTTTTTGTATCAGTGTCCATCAACAAGCACGCCTCTCTAGCCTACAAGTTGCTCCCTTATCTCTGACCACTACTTTAGTCATGATTGCTATCTGCAATCACGACTCTTTGTCGTACCTAACGCTTCCAAACAGACCAACAAGCAACCACCAGTTTGAGTACATTCGAGCGAAGATAAACACAAAGCATTTACGGAAATAAATTAAGTAAAGATACATGGCCTTCTTTTAAAGTGAAGTATTGAAAGCATAATAAAGTGTAGAAAGAGAACCACGATCGAAGAGGAATTGTAATTAGAGTTAAAGCTTCGCACACCAATGTTCTAGAACCGAAACTTCTCTATAGAACATCTGATGCAGTAGCAAGAAAGGTCTAGTCTTTCTACCGGGGCGTGCAGTCTAGATCCTTAAATATGCCAGAGGAGGACTGAGTCGGCACTCCGGAGATTCAACCAGACTGGTAAGTTAGGAGGACGCCTAGTTCTCCCAACATTGCTTCGAAGAAGCAACAGACGTAAAAAATCCCTAGCATTTCTGCTGAGGCTTTGTATGTGGCAGGAGTAGAGGTTTAGACTCCCAACACGCGCTATTTTGGTAAGCCGGAGAATCCGCTGCTTTGCTAATGGCGTATAATTAGCTTCAGAAAGCAAAAAGGCTCTAGCATTTCTGCTAGAGCCTTAAATATGGCAGGGGTGGAGAGATTCGAACTCCCAACACGCGGATTTGGAATCCGCTGCTCTGCCAATTGGAGCTACACCCCTATTTTCAGTTTTAAAGAGCTGAAACTCTGAATAAGTGGCGGAGTGGACGGGACTCGAACCCGCGACCCCCGGCGTGACAGGCCGGTATTCTAACCAACTGAACTACCACTCCGCAGTGGTCAACTCACTAAGTGAGCGTCCATATCTCCAGGTTGGTCAACCTAAAGATTTAATTTAAAGCCTGGCGATGTCCTACTCTCACATGGGGAAACCCCACACTACCATCGGCGCTATTGTGTTTCACTTCTGAGTTCGGCATGGAATCAGGTGGGTCCACAATGCTATGGTCGCCAAGCAAATTTTAAAATTCGGAAAACTGATTTAAAAGTCTATCTCTTCAAACTCATTCAAGGTCTGGTCTTTCTTTGAGTCCACAAAACCCCTTGGGTGTTGTATGGTTAAGCCTCACGGGCAATTAGT